>JBOHKK010000250.1:0-9491 GCA_050729115.1 Geminicoccaceae bacterium
GCACGTCCTTGTCGGTCTTCGCGGCGCCTTCGTTGCGGCGCCGCGCGACGATGAGCTTGTGCACTGCGTAGCGCTGTGGCGACGGGACCAGTACATAGATGCCCTCGCCATAGAGCAGTACGGCGGGCTCAGGATCATGGATGAGGAAATCGAGAAAGCGAAGCTGCTGCGCATCCGTGCCCAGCGCCGGCAACCGCGCCGGCGCGTCGGTATCCGGGCCTTCGTTTGGCGTAAGAAAGTCGACACGTATGCCGCTCTTTGCGACGTAAGAGGTCACGCTGCCCTGATTGTGCATATGCGGGACGGCACGAAACGACGGATCGACCTTCTTCAGCGTCTCGAGGATGGTCGGCGTCTTCTCCTCGACCGCAATTGAGACATTCTTGAACTGCGCAATGTCCACATCGCCTGTCTGAACTGCTGCCGAAGGCAGGCGAATCCCAAGCATCGCGGAGTAGGTCTGGTAGGCGATCGCGCCAACCAGCACGCCTCTCAGGCGAAAGACGCTTGCCTCTGCCAAGGCCTCCACAATCTGGCCAATGCGGGCCTCAGGTCGCGGCAGGTGAGCGGAGCGCACAAGGGTTGAGACGAGCGCTTGACGGTCCCGCTGATCGCTGCGCGCTTCCTTGTGGGTCTTGATGCGCTCAAGGAGCTCCGGCGTCTCAGGACCGACATAGCGCTGCTTGCGTGTGCCGTCTTCTAGAGTCACCTGAAAGTACCAGTAGCGACGCGCTCGTACCGTCTTTGGCGTAAAAACGCCGTCTTCGGCGAATGCACGGCTGAACGCCGCCGAAGCACAGCGATCGAGCAGATCGGCGTAGGCCGTCTGCAAGGTCAGAGGAATTCCGGATGCCATAGTTGTTATACGCATAGCGCAGTTTGCGTATAGCATTTTCCTTGCACGCGACGCAAGCAGATTATACGCATTTCGCAGTTTGCGTATAACAGCTCTATGTGCGATCGGTGTGCCACGGCGATCCTCAGCAGTCGCTGCCAATGACCACCTGCGCGGCGCGTTCGAGCACATCACCGGGCTGCAGCTCAGGCAGCAGATCGCCGACTACGAGGCCGGGCGGCCGGTCTCCAACCATGTCGATCCGGCCGAGCTGACCGAGCGCGAGGCCGGTCTGCTCAAGGATCGCTTTCGCGCCATCAACGACTTTCGGGCCAGAGTTCGGAGCGAGCTGACCGGCGACGTCTTATGAGACATCGCCGGTCACGCCTCGTCGCCATCAGAGCGCCTTTCGGCTCATCGCCCACGCCACCTTCTCGATCTCATGCCGGCCGACCCCGATGTCGGCCAGAATCCGATCGTCCAGCGCGGCGAGCGCCGACACCGTCTGGCGATACAGCCGATGCCGCTGGTAGCGGGTCCGAACACCATCGAACCATGCGCGCAGCCAGGAGACTGCGGACGGGGTGCGGGGATAGCCACGGCCGCCCAGCGCTTCCAGGTTCGTCGGGGTGATCACTTGCGCCGCCATGACACGATATCTCCTTGCGGCTTGCGGGTGCGGCGCGTCGCGCCCCTTCTGGCGGCGGTCGTCGCCCGCGTCCTGAAAGCGCATATGCTCCTGCCGGCGACGGGCGAGAAGGAGCGGTTTTGCAATGCAGCAATGCGTTTTACAGCGGAACGGGTCTGGCCGGCCTGCGAGTTTCTCTAATCAGCAGCGTAGCTTGACCTGGCGCCACAGGTGATGCCCGGCTGGTCCGGCCGAGCATCGCGTTGCGTTGCAGTAACCGGGAGCATCCTCGCCGGGGAGCGTCCAGAGGAGGCCCCCGGAGCTGCTCGGCGTCCTCGGCGCGCAGCGCCGGCTCAGCCGGCCGGACCGGCGCGGCGCAGCAGGGCGAATGCGATCTCGCGCCCGAGCCCCTGGGCCGTGGCGAGCTGGATCCAGAGCATGGCGAGCGGCTCGAGCAGGCGCGCGACCTTGAGCGGCCCGGCATCGAACGCGTCGAACCCGAGCTCGGCGACCAGCGCCAGCACTCTGGGCTTGCTTCCGGCATCGTCGCCGCACACGAACATCACTGGTCTACCGTCCGGATAGGTCGGGTTCGCCATGTTGTTGGCGCCGGTGTGGTTGAGCGTCTTGAACACCGAGGCGCCCTTCGCCCAGGCGGCGATGCGCTCGGCGCCGGACACCTGATAGTCGTCCTCCAGCCATTTGAAGTCCGACCGGAGCGGGTTGGTGCAGTCGATCAGGATCTTGCCCGACCAGTCGGTGGCGACCCCGGGCATGTCGCGCACCGCGGTCCAGGGCGTGGCCAGCACGACCACCTCGCTGTGCTCGACCACCCTGGGCACCGCGCCGGCGCTCGCGTTCGGCCCGATCGAGAGCGCCAGATTGGCGAGCTTCGGGTCGTCGGGATTGCGCGTCGCGAACGCCACCTGGTGTCCGCTGTTCGCCCAGGCGCGCCCGAGGGTGCCGCCGACCGCGCCGGCGCCGAGAATGCCAATGCGCATGGCTCGTGCTCCGCTTCTTGGGGATCCGATGCGCGGCGCACGCGACCGCCGCGCCTGGGTGACATGGCGTCGCGCCGGGTCCGCGGCAAACCGCGGCCCGTCCCGCAGCGAAGAGGCCGAGCCCTTCGTGCCTTCAGACGTTCTCGAGTGCCTGGATGTAGCGCGCCGCCGAGCGGCGCACCGCCGCCTTGGCGTCGGCGCGCACCACCGCGCCGAACCAGGCGCCGTACACCCGCTCGAAGGCGTACGGCTCCAGCATCTCCACCATGCGCCGCACGGTCACGGCCGGCAGCGGGATGTAGTTCGGGTAGCTGTACATGAAGCTCACGAAGCGGCGGTCCGGCACCACCTGCAGGATGTCGCCGGCGAGCAGCACGCCCCGGCCATCGGCGCCGCCCGCCCAGTGCAGCACCTGCGCGCCCGCGAAGTGGCCGCCCAGGCGCAAGAGGGTGAGGCCGGTCCCAAGCTCGAGCCGCTCGCCCTCCCAGAACACGACCCTCGGGTCCGGCCGCATCACCCACTGGCGCTCCTTTGCGTGCAGGTAGATCGGGACGCCGCCCAAGGCCCGGCTCCATTCGACCATCGACGTGTAGTAGTGCGGGTGCGAGATGGCGATCGCGCCGAGGCCGCCCTGCGCCTCGACCACGCGCACCGCGGCGGCGTCGATCAGGCTGATGCAGTCCCAGAGCAGGTTGCGGCCCGGACCGTCGCCGGCTCGCGCCGGCACCAGGAGCGCCCGCTGGCCGATCGCGAACCGCGGCTCGCAGCCGATCCCGAGCAGGCCGGCGCCCTCGTCCCTGAGCGCGAGCCGATGGCGGGCGCGCAGGTCCTCGAGGGTGGTCCATTCCTGGCCCGCCCAGCCGACGAACTGCCGCTCGTCCTCGCAGATCGGACAAGCCTCCGGCGGCCGCTCGCTCTCGGCAAATTGCGTGCCGCACGTGATGCAAATGGGGTGCATTCTCACCAGATCTCCTTGCCGACCGTCGCGCCCCAGTCGACCTCGTCGTGACGGTTCTCGGGCATGATCCGTTCTACCAAGTCGGCGGGCGTCGATGGTACACTGCCAGAACTGGAAGTGTCGGGGGCGGGAACCGGAATCCGAGGGGTACTGCCTCTCGTCGATCGCTTCCTGCCCACGGAGGACGTCCGGTCAGAAGGCATCGTCTATCCCGCCAGCGCTCGCCTGACCGCGTCCGGCTCCCGGTCGCTCACCCGCAGCAGCACGCGCGCCGGTCCCTCAGGCCGCCGCCATCCATGTTCCCAATTACGCACGGTGGCCACGCTGACCCGGAACATCGAGGCGAACCTGGATTGAGAGAGGCCGATCTTGGTGTGGACGGCACGCACGTCGACCTTCTGCACCTCGACCTCATGGGCGCCGCCGCGCGACCTATCCCCGTGGGCATAGGCGAGCGCGTCTTCCAACCCCGCCATGATGCTCTCGAAGGCTTTCTTCGTCACCCGGCTGGCTCCCTTCGTCCGGCTGGCTCCGTGGCGTGAAGTGACCCTGGCCATTCATACGCCGGTGGCTCGGGCCCGGCAACGCGGTGGCGGGCCGGCGGCCCGCCGGCCGCCTGCCCACAGGCGTGCATTCCTCGGCGATCTGAGCTGATAAGGCTTGGCCGAAGGCTCGGAGTGCCAACGTGGACACGCTCAGGATCGCACGAGACCTCAGCGCAGGCGATGTCTTCTCGCATGAGCAGGCGGAACGCCTCGTCAACGCCTTTGCGACCTATTGGGCGGAGATCAGGAATGACCTGGTGACGAAGGATTACCTCGATATGAGGCTGAGGGAGCTCGAGGCCAAATTCGAGGCGAAGCTCGAGACCAAACTGGCATCCGTCCAGAACAAGATCCTGGCCTGCCAGGTCGCCCTGTTCGTGCTGCTCGGCATCGCGATCTACTTCAAGTAGCGGCCGGTACTCACGCCGCCGGGCCGTGCCGCTTCGCGGCACAGGGCGTCGCACGCGCCGCGACCCTGGCGAGGTTACGCGATCCTTACCGATGGCCGATAGTTTCAGGTCTGCGCCATGACCATCGGAACCCGGCATGAAAATCGAGATCTGCGAATCACTGATCTTCTCATGGCTGCGGCACGTGCAGGGATGCGTCGTCACGCAAATGAGCTGGAAACCCTCCCCACTTGGGCCGTGGCGAAGGAACGTGAGCTGACGGAGGCTTTCGAAGCCATTCGAAACTTCGCCAGCCAAGACATCGGCGTGCAGATCTTCAAGAACGGCGATTTCAGCCAATTCATCCGTCAGGCGGAAATCGACGTCTTGGGGGTCCGTTGGAACCATGACTCCGGCGCGTCCGGTGTGATTGCCGTCGACTCGGCCTTTCATGAATACGGTCTGCAGTACGGCAATGCTGACGAGACGGTCGGCCGTGTTCTGAAGAAATTGATCCGCGCGGCGTTTACCCTCGAGGCCTATCTTGATGTCGCGGAGGCCAGCGCCATCTTTGCGACGCCAAAGATGGCAGAGCCAATCCGAGAAGGCGTCGAGCGCCACCTCGCGATCCTCGAGAGGCGACTCGCCGAGCAGGCGGGTCTGGCCATAGGCCGCGTGCACTTCCGGATCATCGCCAATGCGGACTTCTCGAACGAAATTCTCGCGCCTGTGCTGGAGCAGGCCAATGCCGTCGCGGACGCCAGCGAACTCTTCATGCGCTCTCAGCAGTTGACGCGCCTTTGTGACTCCAGCCCGGGCAATGGCGACGCCCGTGCCAGGATCGTCCAGCCAGGAGCCACCTCGGAAGGGAGCAGCCGTATCGGCGAGCACGTCCGGACCACCATGGGGAAGCTCGCGGAGTCCGGCCGGCTGACCGCCCGGATCGTCGGCGACCTCCGCGATGCCCGCTATTGCAAGGCGACGTTCAATCTAGGACTTCCGCTCCTAAAGCCAGTCGACAGAGCGGGCACGCTGTCGGGACAGCGGATCGACAGCAATGGTTATAGCCGTTACTGGAAGCAGCCGCTGAGAATCGGCGACCGTGAATTCTTGATGTGCAGCCAGTGGTTTGTCTGGCAGCGGGACCCCTTCGACGGCTGGGTTCGCGCTATCGGCTGAACCGGGCGCCGGGGGCCCTTAGCGAACTTCGGATATCCGATCTGGAGATCCGTCGCTCCGGCCGCAAGCCCGTCAGGGCGACATGGGCGCGGCGCCGCTGTATGGGGTCAGGCGGCGGGGCTGGTCGAGGTCCGGCTCCGCAGGGTAGACGACGTCCGGCTCCGTGGCGGCGCCGATGACCGGGATCGGGACGGCATAGGGCGGGCCGCAGTTCTGGGCGAGGCCGGCGCGCAGGTAATCGAAGCCGCCGCGCGGGTCATCACTCACGGCGAACAGGGCGGCGGTCGGGCCGGCGACGACCACGCTGGCTGTGCAGATCACCGCGCGGAACGCGAGCACGAACGGCGTGCCGACCACGGTGAGCGCCCAGTCGGAGGGCCGGTCGGAGACTGCCGCATCCGCGGTCGCGGCGGCCTCGGACGACGGGACGGCCGAGGCCGTCGTGCTGGCCGAAGGCGCGGGTGCGGACGTGGCACTTGGCGCGGGCTCTGGCGATGCGGTGGCGCACCCCGCCAGCAGGACCAGGGTCAATAAAGCGGTGCGCGTGGTCATGGGCCGACTTTGGCCCTCGGCGCCGGCCGTGGCAAGTCCGGCGCGCCCGGCACCCGCCGAAGGTCTCGTACCGATCCCCGCAAGATCCTGACCTTCGGGACCGGTATCACGCGCGGGGTTGGCGTGCCGCTCCGCCCCGACCATCGAGGTCGGTGCTGGGAGCCAGGCACGCGGCCGCGCGCCCCAACAAGGCGGATGATGCCGGGCGAACTTTGTGAGCCGGTATCAGTTCGCCACCGGCAAGGCCGGCCCGCTGGGGCTGAAACCCGGGCGCCGAACCGCCACGCGCCTGCGCAGCGTCATCGCGAGGCGCGACGGCGCCCGTGGCGATCCAGGAGCGGGGTCTGGATGGCTTCGTCGCTGCGCTCCTCGCCATGACCAGCCGAGCGTGGCGTCCAAGTTTCTTGTTAGACCGCAGCCGTGAACGCTGCGATCTGCGCGCGAAAGTCGGGGTAGGTCCGCGTCAGCGCCGCGGCGTCCGCGATCTCGAGGTCGCTGGGATCGAAGCCCGGCCATTCGGTCGTGCCCAGCAGCGCATAGCTGCCGCCCGCCCTGACCCGCGACACGTGCCAGGCGCCACCCGGGACCAGCAGCTGCGGGCGCATGCCGGAGGCGAGGTCGCTGCCGACCACGGCCAATGCGCCGCTCCCGTCCGGCAGGAGCAGGAGCACCTCCAGCGGGTCGCCGAGGTAATGGTGGTAGATCTGGTCCGAGCGGAGCCGGTGCAGCTGCATCTGCCGCTCGGGCGTCACGAGGAAGTAGAGCGCCGAGGCGAGGGTATGCGTGCCCCGGTAGCCGGCCGGCAGGGCCGCGTTGGCGATCCGGTGCGGGCTCACATAGCTGACGCTCGTGAAGCCGCAGGTCGGATGCGGCTCGAGCCCGAGGATGCTCCTGATCTCGTCCGCGCTCGGACGCATGCGCTCGTCCACCATGCTATGATCCACCTGTTTGCCATTACCGGCTCGACCCGTCTGGTCTAGGCAAAGCCGCGCGCCTCATCGACAGCGCGGCGCATCGCGGTCCCGTCGGCATCGGTCATCGCCGCCGCCGGCCCGGACTCAGGGCCATGCGACCAAGGGCGGCAGCGACATCAGGATCGCCTCCGGGTTGCCGCCGGTCCTGAGGCCGAACTGGGTGCCGCGATCGTACAGCAGATTGAACTCGACGTAGCGGCCGCGTCGCTCCAGCTGATGGGCCCGCTCGGCGGCGGTCCACGGCCGGTTCAGGTGGCGCCGGACCAGCTGCGGATAGACCTCGCAGAACGCCTCGCCGACCGCGCGGGTGAATGCGAAGTCCCGCTCGAGATTGTCCTCGAGGTCGTCGAAGAAGATCCCGCCGACGCCGCGCTGCTCGTCGCGGTGCGGCAGATGGAAGTACTCGTCCGCCCACGCCTTGAAGCGCGGATAGTAGGCGGGATCGAACGGGGCGCAGGCCTGCTCGAGGCGAGCATGAAACGCCTGCGTGTCGGCATCGTCCGGCACGATCGGGTTGAGATCGGCGCCGCCGCCGAACCACGCGCGCGTGGTCTGGACGTGCCGGGTGTTCATGTGCGCCGGCGGCACATGCGGCGAGCGCGGATGCGCGACCACCGAGATCCCGCTCGCCCAGAACCGCGGATCCTGTGCGGCGCCCGGGATCTGCCCGGCGAACTCGGGCCCGAACGCGCCCCATACCGTCGACACGTTGACGCCGACCTTCTCGAACACCCGGCCGCGCATCAGCGCCATGACGCCGCCGCCGCCGCCTGCGCGCGGCCACGGGCGGCGCGTGAACCTGCCGGGCGCCAGCCGGTCGTGGTCGGGCCCGCGAAACGCGTCCTCGAGCCGCTCGAGCGCCGCGCAGATGCGATCGCGTAACGCCTCGAACCAGTCGCTACTTTGCGTCCGCAGCTCCATCGGATCGGCTCGTGCCATCGCGTTACCCCGTCCTAGGGACGCTCCTATCACGACCGTCCGGTTGCGCATCACCTCGAGCGCGGCGCTCAGGCGGGATTGGGCGGGAAGGCCGGATCTCGAGACGATAACCAAAGCTTAACCTTTTGGTCGTCAACTCTTCTCTTGAATGGTCCAATGCGACCGTGGGAATCCGCGCCGCCGGCTGCAACGGGGCCGCACGGATGCCCAGGATCGCATGGACCATCGACCACGACACGCTAGCGGCCGATGGTTGACGAAGAGTTAACGAGACAGCCGCGGCCTGCCATCAGGATTCGGCGACGCCGACGCCGAAATGGCTTCGGCTCGCCACGCCGTGAGGCGATCACCGGACGAACCCTGCCCTTCTTGGACGAGCGGACGATCGTGCTCGAAGCTGCGAAGCGTGTGGCGTTGCCCGCATCGCGGTGGCTGACATCGTGTCGCCTTGGGAACCGCAGCGCGGGGGTCACGGTCACTGCGCTCGACATTGCGCGCTGGAGGCTTCCGCGGGGATCAGGTGGGCAAAGCCGTTGGCCGCCAGGAAGCACGCGATCTGCGCCGCCGAGATCACGGTGGTCTCGCCGGCGAGCGGGACCTGGAGCGGCTGGGCGTCGGATCCCTGCACCGACAGTTGCGCGGTGCGGTAGCCGCGAACGATGCCGAGCAGATCGCCGGTGCGGGCGTCGAACACGCCACCGCCGCTCATGCCGTAGCTGACCGAGGCGTCGATCAGCCGGATCGGGCCGCCGATCGCCACGGCTCCGCGCGCCTCCTCGGCGGGCGCGTCGATCTGGCTGACCACGCCCTTGACGACGGTGCGGCGGCGTCCCCACGGAAACGCGACGACCCACACCTCGTCGCCAAGGAACGCCTCCTGCCGCAGCCGGACCTCGGCGTCAGCGGGGCCGGACGCGGCGAGCAGCGCGAGGTCGAGATCAGGGTCGCTCGCCAACAGGACCGCATCGGCCCGCCGCTGCCGCTGCGGGAAGTGGACCGCGAGCCGCTGCTCGGCCTCCGGCGCCAGCACGTGATGCGCGGTGACCACGAACGTGCGCCCGCCGGACCCGTCACCCAGAAGGACCGCCGATCCGGACCGGCGCGCCCCGTTCGGTCGCTCGGCGACCAGTTGCACCGTGGTCGCCAGGGTGTGCGCGATCACCTCGTTCTTGGATGGCGGCGCGTCGTGGCCGGCGCAGCCGAGCAGGAACGCAAGACCGAACGCGAGCGGCAGACAGCGCATCGACGCTCTCCAGAGCGCACCCCGGGGTTTCCGCCGACCCGGGAGCCGGAAGCGCACCGGGTGTCGAGCGATCCCTATACGACAAACCCGCAAGGACACTGAAGGGTTTTCGCGCGGGGCTCGTCACGGCGGCTGGCGCTCGGCCGGGCCGCTGGTCCGGCGCCGCGCCTCGCTCGGCACCATCGCGCGCGGCGACCACGTCGAGCGAGCGTCGGCCGGGCGCCATCTCGATGGTCGGCGGCACCCGC
>JBOHKK010000251.1:0-9475 GCA_050729115.1 Geminicoccaceae bacterium
AGCGTGATCCGCGGGCACCTGGCGAAGTCAAAAGCCAGGTCGAACAGGATTACCGGCGCCTGGAGCAGCTCGCTCCACAAGGTCGCACCGCGGCCGTCGGTGAGCGCGAGCCGCGCGTCGCCGAGCCGGATCACGCCCTCGCCCCAGCGCCGGTTGATCTCGACGCCGGCGTCGCGGCAACGCTCGAGCAGCGGCTCGGCGATGCCGAGATCGCCTTCGACCGTGATCCGTTGCGGCGGCGGCGCCAAGGCGGCGACCTGGGGGGCGGCGACCTGGGGGGCGGCCACCTGGGGGGCGGGGGATTCGGCCTCGGCAGCGTGGTCGTAGAAGCCCCGGCCGCTCTTTCGGCCAATCCGGCCCGCCTCGACCATCTCGCGTTGGATCAGCGATGGCGTGTAGCGCGGGTCTCCGAAATGGGCATCGTGGATCGACCGGCTGACCGCCAGGTTCACGTCCAGACCGATCAGATCGATCAGCTGGAGGGGGCCCATGCGAAAGCCGCCGGCGTCGCGCATGATGGCGTCGATGGTCGCGACATCGGCCGCACCCTCCGCCAGCGCGCGCAGCGCCTCGCCGTAGAACGGGCGGGCGATCCGGTTGACGATGAAGCCCGGCGTCGAGCGGCACACGACCGCGGTCTTGCCCCATGCCTCGGCAGTCGCCGTCACGGTCTCGACCACCTCTGGCGCGGTCGCGAGCCCGCGGACCACCTCGACCAGCGCCATGACCGGCGCCGGATTGAAGAAATGCATGCCGACCATCCGCTCGGGGTGCTTGAGCCTGGCGGCGAGCGCCGTGATCGACAACGACGAGGTGTTGCTCGCGAAGATGGCGTCGGCATGGAGGAAAATCTCGAGCGTCTCGAACAGGCGCACTTTCGCCTCGAGATCCTCGACGATCGCCTCGATCACCAGGCCGGCCGGCGCCAGCGCGTCGAGGCTGTGGCACGGCTTGATCCGGGCGAGGGTGGCGTCCTGCGCGTCCGGCGCCAGGCGGCCTTGGTCGACCGCCCGGGCAAGCGCGCCGGCGATCCGCTCCTTCGCCTTCGCCAGGGCGGCCGCGTCGGCATCGTAGAGGAGCACGGGGTGGCCCGCCGCTGCGGCCACCTGCGCGATCCCGCTCCCCATGGTCCCCGCGCCGATCACGGCCACGGCAACCGAAGTTGCGAGCGCTGCCATCACCGCCCTCGAAACGTCGGCCGCCGCTTGGCCATGAAGGCGGCCACGCCCTCGCGGTAATCCTCCGTGCGGCCCGCCTCGCGCTGCAGATCCCGCTCGAGGTCGAGCTGAGCGTCCAGAGAATTGGCGGCAGAGGCCAAAAGCGCCCGCTTGATCAGGCCGAGGCCTTTGGTCGGCTGGGTCGCGAGGTGGCGGGCGAGCGAGATCGCCTCGGCCATCAGGCGGTCGTCCTCGACCACCCGCCAGATCAGCCCCCAGGCCTCCGCCCGCTCGGCCGCAAGCGGCTCGCCGAGCAGTGCCAGGCCGCGGGCGCGGGCCGATCCGACCAGGCGCGGCAGGATGAAGGTGCCGCCGGCGTCCGGGACCAGGCCGAGCTTGCAGAACGGCTCGATGAAGTGGGCGGAGCGGGCGGCGAGCACGAGGTCGCAGTTGAGCGCGAGATTGGCGCCAGCGCCCGCCGCGACGCCGTTCACGGCGCACACCACCGGGCGCTCGAGACGACATATCCTGCGGATCAGCGGATTGTACAGTCGATCCAAGGTATCGCCGAGGTCGGGTGGGGCGGCGCCCGCGCCGACCATCCGATCGCCGAGATCCTGACCCGCACAGAAGCCGCGCCCGGCGCCGGTCAGCAACACGGCCCGGACCGCCGCGTCGGTCTCGACGCGGTCGAGCGCGCGCGCCAGTTCCAGGTGCATGGCCCCGTTCAAGGCGTTCAGCTTGTCCGGCCGGTTGAGCGTGATCGTCGCCACGCCATCGGCGACCTCTAGCAGAACCGTGGATTGGACCATCCGCGCCGCCCCCCTCGGCAAGCCAAGAAGTCGAAACTGTAGCGTGCGCGGCGCCGAAAGCGAAGTTTCTGCTATATCTGCCGCCCGGGACCGAAGGAGAAGTCCATGGCCTACATCTACGCCATCGATGGCCTGCGCCCCGTGGTCGACCCGAGCGCCTTCGTGCATCCCGCTGCGGTGCTGATCGGCGACGTCATCATCGGCCCCGGCTGCTACGTCGGCCCGGGCGCCAGCCTGCGCGGCGACTTTGGCCGGCTGGTTCTGGAGGCGGGCGCCAACCTCCAGGACAACTGCGTGATGCATGGCTTCCCGAGCAAGGACTGCGTGATCGAGGCGAACGGCCACGTCGGTCACGGCGCGATCCTGCACGGCTGCCGGGTCGGCGCGGGCGCGCTGATCGGCATGAACGCGGTGATCATG
The DNA here is from genome assembly GCA_050729115.1 of Geminicoccaceae bacterium. Lineage (GTDB taxonomy): Bacteria > Pseudomonadota > Alphaproteobacteria > Geminicoccales > Geminicoccaceae > JBKPNX01. The sequence goes on from JBOHKK010000251.1 coordinate 2,390, forward strand.
GACGGCGCCGTGATCGGCGAGGGCAGCTTCGTCGCCGCGCTCGCGTTCGTGAAGGCGGGCTTCGAGGTGCCGCCTCGGACCCTGGTCGCCGGCATCCCGGCCAGGATCATGCGCGCGCTGTCGGAGGACGAGATCGCCTGGAAGTCCGAAGGCACCGCCGAGTACCAGCAGCTGACGCAGCGTTGCCTGCGCAGCCTCCAGCCAGTCGAGCCGCTGCCCGCGCCGGAGCCCGACCGCCCGCGGCTCGACGTCAGCAGGTACCGGCCCCTGGATGAAACGCGCGGCGGGTGATCGCCCCGGCTTTGCAACGTAGGTCACTCACGCCTATATTCGAGCATGGGCAACGACGCGAGAGGCTTGAATGACCGCTTCGTCCACAGCAACGCGCGCGGCGCGCTACGAGCAGCGCATGCGCGCCGCCGGGTTCGTCAAGAAACACGTCTGGGTGCCCGAGGAGCAGGCCGGTCGGCTCGAGGAGATCGCGGCCGAGATGCGCGAGAAGTACCGTCCGGATCGGGCCAAGACGCTCGACGAAGCGCTGCGCCGGCTGCGCGCCAGTCGGGCCGCGCTCGAGCGCGAGGGCGTGCGGCACGTGGCGATCTTCGGCTCGTTCGCACGCGGCGACGAGCGCCCGGACAGCGACATCGACGTCCTGGTGAGCCTGGACCCGGACGTGAAGATCGGGCTCTTCGGATACGGACGCATAGCCGATGCTTTCGACCAGATCCTCGGCCGGCCGGCCGACGTCGTCCATGGCGGTTCCCGCAAGAGGGCCTTCGAGCTCGAAGTCGAACGGGACGCCGTCCATGCCTTCTGACCGGTCTGAATTGAGGTTTGGCGACATCGTCGAGAACATCGATCTCATCCTTAAATTCACGAAGGGGATGGAGTTCGATCAGTTTCTGGCGGACGATCGCACCCGCATGGCGGTCGAACGATGTCTGTTGATCATTGGTGAGGCCGCCCGAAAGCTCGGCTCGGAGGCCGAAGCCCGATGTCCTGAGATCCCTTGGGGTCAGGTGCGCGGTATGGGAAACTGGTTGCGGCACGACTACGACCAAGTGGACTATGCTGCCATCTGGGAGACCATCACCGAGGATCTGGCAGTATTGCGCGCGGCGTGTCAGCGGCAGCTGAAGCCGTGACCAGCATTGCGCTCGCACTGTCGCCAGCGGCTTAGCGCGGTGGACCCGATCGTCTTGAGCCTGGTGCTGGCGGCGGCGCTGCTCCATGCCAGCTGGAACGCGCTGGTCAAGGCCGGCGGCGATCCGTTCGTCCGGCTCGCCGTGGTCAATGCGGTCGGCGGGCTGTGCGCCGTGCCCTTGCTGTTCCTGGTCGGTCTGCCGGCGCCCGCCAGCTGGCCCTATCTGTTCGGCTCGGTGGTGGTGCACCACGCCTACTATCTGGCGCTCGGGTATGGCTACCGGTTCGGCGATCTGTCCCACGTTTACCCGATCGCGCGCGGCATCGCGCCGCCCTTGGTGGCATTCGCCGCCTGGGCGTTCGCCGGCGAGAGCGTCGGCCTGCTCGGGCTGTTGGCGATCCTGGTGATCTCCGGCGGCATCGTCAGCCTGGCGTTTACCGACGACGGGCGCCTGGTGGCGATCAGGCCGCTGGCGCTGGGGCTCACGACCGGGATCACGATCGCTGCCTACACCTTGCTCGACGGCCTCGGCGGCCGCGCGGCCGGCGACGTCTTCAGCTACATCGCCTGGCTGTTCGTCATCGACGCCGTGCCGTTCAGCGTGATCGTGGCCTTCCGGTATCGCCGCCGGCTCGGCCCGGCGCTCGCGGCCTGCTGGCGGCCGGCCGCTTTCGGCGGCGTGCTGTCCGTCATCGCCTACGGCCTGGTGATCTGGGCGATGAGCCTGACGCCCATGGCCGCGGTCTCGGCGCTGCGCGAGACCAGCGTGATCATCGCCGCGCTGATCGGCACCCGCCTCCTGCGCGAGCCGTTCGGCACCCGGCGGGTGCTCGCGGCCAGCCTGGTCGCCGCCGGCGTCGTCCTGCTCCAGGTCAGCCGCGCGGTCTGATCCAGGAGCTTGCCTCTGGCGGCCTCAGTGACTATAGGCATGACCATGGATATGGAGGCACCATGCGTACGATGAAGGCGTCCGAGTTCAAGGCCAAATGCCTGAAGATCATGGATGAGGTCGCGGCGAGCGGGGAATCAGTCGTGATCACCAAGAACGGCAAAGAAGTCGCCAAGCTTGGACCGGTTGGTGATCGCAGGCGAAGCATCCTCGGTTTGCACAAGGGTCAGATCGAGATTCTGGGCGACATCATCTCCCCGATCGACGTGGAGTGGGAAGCGGATCGTTGATCCTGCTCGACACTCACGTCCTGCTCTGGTTCGACCGGCATGACCCGGCGCTCGGCCAGGAGACCATCGCCCACGTCACGGATGCCCTGGCCATCGATGCCTTGGCCGCTTCCGCGATCAGCTTCTGGGAAGTCGCGTTGTTGCTACGCAAGCGTCGGCTGGCTCTGCGGCTACCGGTCGAGGCGTGGCGGCGGGACTTCGTGGAGCAAGGCTTGATCGAGCTGCCGATCACCGGCGCGATCGGGATCGCTGCGGTGCAGCTCCAGTGTCTGCACCGGGATCCCGCCGATCGGATCATCGTCGCGACCGCTCAAGATCTTGGAGCAACGCTCTACACCTCGGACCAAGCGATCCTTGACTGGTCCGGGCACCTCGACCGCCGCGACGCGCGCATCTAGTTTTGGAGCAGGCGTCCTATTCCGTAAGCCCCCGGAACTTGCGCGCATGACCCGTCCGCTCGGCCACTGGGTGCTGCTGTTCGCGCTGGTCGCGATGTGGGGCAGCGCGTTCATGTTCACGGGCATCGCGGTGCGGGGCTTCAGCCCGACCGTCCTGGTCACGATCCGCCTCGTGATCGCCGCCGTGCTCCTGACCGGTCTGGTCGTGGCGCGCGGTCAACGGTTCCCGTATACACGCCGGTTCTGGCTGTTCAGCCTGGCGATCACGCTCGCCGGCAACTGCGTGCCGTTCTGGCTGATCAGCTTCGGTCAGCAGCGGATCGACAGCGGCCTCGCCGGCATCCTCATGGGCATCATGCCGCTCACCACCATGGTGCTGGCCCACTTCTTCGTCCGCGGCGAGCGGCTGAACGCCATCAAGGCCGCGGGCTTTCTGGTCGGCTTTGGCGGGCTGGTCGTGCTGATCGGTCCCGATGCCGTCCTGGAGCTCCGGGGCCAGGGCAGCGAGCTGCTCTACGAGCTCGCGGTCCTCTGCGGCGCCATCTGCTTCGCCATCAACGCGATCGTCGCCCGCCACCGGCCGCCGGCGGACCCGCTGGTCGCCGCCGCGGGCGTCATGCTTGCGGGAAGCGCGATCATGCTGCCGATCGGGGGCGGGCAGGCGGGCGAGCAGTTGGTGGCGGCGCCACCCGCGCCACTCGTTGCCATGCTCGCTCTCAGCTTCGTCGCGACCGCGATCGCGACCGTGGTCTTCCTGAAGCTGGTCGCCACTGCCGGGCCGAGCTTCACCTCGTTCATCAACTACCTGATTCCGGTCTGGGCGCTCCTCATGGGCGTCGTGTTTCTGGGTGAGCAGCCGGCGGCCACGGTGGTGCTGGGTCTGGCGCTGATCCTCTCAGGCATCGCCTTGAGCGAGGTCGGCGCGCGCCGCATGGTACGCAAGGGAGCGCAGCAGGACGCTCGAGAGAGGGGTTGATGCTGGGCGCGATCGCCGGCGACATCATCGGCTCGATCGACGAGGCCGCGCCGCTCAAGGGCCGCCTCGACGACGGCCTGCTGCGCGTGGTCGAGCGGTTCTACCGGACGCTCGGACCAGGTGCATGAGGTTGCCCGACGCGTGCGCCTCAAAGCTCGAGCAGCTGGCCGTCCTCGGCCGCATCGATCGTCACCTCGTCGAGCTTGGCGAGCATCTCCTCGCTCATGTGGGTAAGCAGAACACGCTTCGGACCTAATTTGCTAATACGGCTTCGTAAAGTCTTGTAGTCGAGGTGAAATTTTGGACTCTCGTCAAACGAGTAGCATTCGCTGATCAAGAGATCGGCATTGCGCCCGGCTTCGATCAAGCTATCGGTCCATTCGGTGTCGCCCGAGTAGGCGAGGATCCGGCCGGCCACCACGAGCCGGAAGGCGAACGCCGGCGCCCCCGAGGGGTGCACCACCGGGAACGGCGTGATCGCAAACGGACCCAACTGCGCCGTGTGTCCCACGGTCAACTCGATGAAGCGGAGCGCGAATCCCCATTCCATGCCGGCCGAGCCGGGGAACATCACATCGAGCGCCGCGAGCAGACGCAGGCGCGTCCCGGGGGGCCCGGCAATCGTCAGCGGCCGATCGCGGCGGTCGACGAAGTGTTGCTGCAGCAGCAGGAACGGCAGACCCGCGAAGTGATCGCCGTGCAGGTGGCTGATGAACACCGTGTCGATCGAACCGGGGTCGACCCCGAAACGCCGCATGGCCACCATCGCGGTGGCGCCGCAGTCGATCAGACAGCGCCCGGTCTCCGTAGCAACCATGAAGCAGGTCTGAAATCGGCCGCCGCTCCCGAACGCGTCGCCGCAGCCGAGAACTCGAACTCTCACCTGGCCCATTCTTGGTTCCGTGATCGGTCGTCGAGGACCAAGGATGGCAGACCCGGCGGGCACCCGTTGTGAAGCAGCTCACAGGTGCGACAAGCCGGGCCTGGCGACCTTGATCAGGGCCAGCGGTACGCGAGAGATCGCGCAATGGTCGGAGTGCGCGGATTTGAACCGCGGGCCCCCGCCTCCCGAAGACGGTGCTCTACCAGGCTGAGCTACACTCCGACCCGAAGCGGCCCTTATATAATCGTTTCTTGGGGGCGAGGCAATCTGCCCGTGGCGATCGGATGTCCGGCGATGCTCGCGCTCAGTAGGCGCGCTCGACGCAGAAGTCGGCGAGGTCGAGCATCGCCTGGCGGGCGGGGCTCGGAGGAAAGCGATCGAGGTCGTGGCGCGCGGCCTCGCTGAACGCGACCGCCCGGGCGAAGCTGTCGGCGAGCGCGTTGCGCCGCTCGAGAAGCTCGATCGCATGGGCGAGATCGCCCTCGCGCTGCTCGCCCTGCTCCAGCGTCCGGCGCCAGAACCGGCGCTCGTCGCCATCGCCGCGTTGCAGCGCCAGGACCACCGGCAGGGTGATCTTGCCGTCGCGAAAGTCATCGCCGATGCTCTTGCCGAGCACCACCTCGCGCGCGCTGTAGTCGAGCACGTCGTCGATCAGCTGAAAGGCGATGCCGAGATTCTCGCCGTAGCGCCGCAGGGCCTCGGCGTCGGCGGGCGGCCGCTCGGCGATCACCGCGCCGATCTGCGCCGCCGCGGCGAACAGGGTCGCGGTCTTGGCGGTGATCACGTCGAGGTAGCGGGCTTCGCTGGTCCCGGCATCGTTGGCGGTCATGAGCTGGGCCACTTCGCCCTGGGCGATCACCGCCGACGCGTTGGCGAGGATCGCCAGCACCTCGAGCGAGCCGTCCTCGACCATCAGCTGAAACGCGCGTGAGAACAGAAAATCCCCGACCAGCACGCTGGGCTTGTTGCCCCAGATGGCATTGGCCGTCGCCAGCCCGCGACGCAGGTCGCTCTCGTCGACCACGTCGTCGTGCAGCAGCGTCGCCGTGTGGATGAACTCCACCGCCGCCGCGAGCGGCACCTGGCGCAGGCCTCGGTACTCGCACAACTGCGCGGCAATCAGCGTCAGCATCGGCCGCACCCGCTTGCCGCCGGCCGCGACCAGATGGCCGGCGAGCTGGGGAATCAAGCTGATCGGGCTGTCGAGGCGCGCGATGATCAGCCGATTGACCCGGCTCATGTCGGCCTCGACCATGCTCTTGATGGTTTCCAGCTTGGTCGAGTCGGGCGAGGATGCGAGCGGCGAGCTGACGGCGGTCAAGCGGACTCCCTCCCCGGGGCACCTGCCCGGGATTTGACCCCTAGCTTACAAGCCTTCTGGCGCAATGCAAACGTGGCGCGCTGGCTGCGCTCAATATAGGATGCCGACATGATGCGTGAACTGCTGCGGAGCAACGACCTCGTCCATCTGTCGTGGGCGCAGGCGGCGCTGGCGGGCGCCGGCATCAAGAGCGTGGTGCTCGACAGCCACGTCAGCGGGGTCGAGGGCAACATCGGGGCATTCCCGCGCCGGCTGATGGTCGACGACGACATCCTGGAGCACGCCCGCAAGGTGCTCGCCCGGGCCGAGCAAGAACTCGCGCGTGGTTGACGATCTGACCGACGATCACCTCCTCGGCGGCCGTCTGCGCTTCAGCCAACCGGCGCACGGCTATCGGGTTGCGATCGATCCGGTGCTGCTCGCCGCGGCCGTGACGCCTTTGCCTTACCACCGCGTGCTCGATGCCGGCGCCGGCACCGGCGCGGCAAGCCTGTGCCTCGCCGCCCGCGTGCCGGAGTGCCGGATCCTGGGCCTGGAGATCCAGCGCAACCTGCACCGGATCGCCAGCCACAACGTGACGCGTAACGAGTTCGACCGCCGGGTCGAGATGATCCAGGGCGATCTGCAGCGGCCGCCGCCCCGGTTTTCGGGCGCGAGCTTCGACCACGTCATGAGCAATCCCCCCCATCTCGCGGCCGACCAGGCGCGCTCCTCGCCGGATCGCGAGCGCGCGCTGGCGCACGCCGAGACGAGCATGGACCTGGCCGGCTGGCTGGCGGCCTGCCTGCGCATGCTGAAGCCCGATGGCTGCCTGACGCTGATCCACCGGGCCGATCGGCTCGACCAGCTGCTCGCGGCCCTGCTCAATCGGGCAGGGGACGTGATCGTGTTCCCACTCTGGCCGGTGGCGGCCGGCCGGCCGGCCAAGCGGGTGCTGATCCAAGCCCGCAAGGGCGCACGGGGGCCGCTGCGGCTCGCGCCGGGCCTGGTCCTGCACAACCGGGACGGCAGCTTCAGCGAGGCGGCGGAAGGGGTGCTGCGCGCCGGCCGCGCGCTCGATCTGACCGCCGGCTGCGACGATGGCGCTACCTGAGCTGTGGAATTGGCGCTCCTGGCCGGGACTGCGCCCGCGTCGCGGCCCCGTGGTGCCGGTGGTCCGCCTCGCCGGGGTGATCGGCGCGGCGC
>JBOHKK010000252.1:0-9475 GCA_050729115.1 Geminicoccaceae bacterium
GCGCGCGGGCGGACACCGCGACCGGGCTCGAGCTGCCCGTGATCACCGCGGTCGTCCTCGGCGGTGTCAGCATCTTCGGCGGCAGCGGCACGCTGGTCGGGGTCCTGCTCGCCCTTCTGGTGCTCGCCTTCGTGCAGAACTCGCTGGGCCTCGCCGGCGTGACGCCCGAGGCGCAGCAGATCCTCACCGGCGCGGTGCTGATCGGGACGCTCACGGTGTTCGGCGCCTACGGCTTCATCAGGAGCAGCACCACAGCTCTGTGGCGCTCTCGAATGCCCCCGCCGGCGCGCGAGGCGGGCGCGGGCGGCTCGAACGGCGGCCCACTGGCCATGGAACAAGCTGTGGCGACCGCGCCTGATGGGCCGGGGCCCGCATCCGGCGCCGCGCCTGTGGCCCGCCCTGTCGCCCTGGGGAAGCTCGAATGAAGATCCGCTCGATCACTGCCGACTGGCTGCACGTGCCGATCCCGGAGGACCAGCAGCACACCACCGACTTCGGCCGCATCGCCGCGTTCGATTCGACCCTGGTGCGGATCGAGACCGCAGGCGGCCTGGTCGGCTTCGGCGAGGCCAAGGCCGCGGTCGGCAGCGCCGGCACCAACGCCGCTCTGGTGACCTGCATCGAGCGGGAGCTGGCGCCGCTGATCGTGGGCGAGGACGCCCGCGACATCTCGCGGCTGTGGGACGTCATGTACAACGGCTCGCGCGCCCACTTCGCGCTCGCCCGCGGCCACGCCTTTCCGGTGCTCGGCCGGCGCGGGCTGATGCTCGGCGCGATCGCCGGCATCGACATGGCGCTGTGGGACATCCTCGGCAAGTCGCTGGGCGTCCCGGTCTGGCGGCTGCTCGGCGGCCGCCGGCACCAGCGGATGCCGGCGTATGCGTCGGGCGGCTGGGCGCCCGCGGACCGGATCGCGGCCGAGCTGCAGGGCTTCTTGGACCGCGGCGGCTTCAACGCGGTGAAGATGCGGGTCGGCGCCGGCGACGGCACCCTCGACCACTCGATCCGCCGGGTGCGCGCCGCGCGCGCGGGCCTCGGCGAGGCGGTCGACATCATGTGCGATGCGCACGGCACCTGGACCGTGGCCGAGGCGCGGCGCTTCTGCCGCGCCGTCGCCGACTGCAACGTCGCCTGGCTCGAGGAGCCGGTGTGCGCCGACGACAAGCGCGGCCAGGGCGAGGTGCGCGCCGCCACCGACATCCCGATCGCGAGCGGCGAATCCGAGTTTACCCGCTTCGACTTTCGCGACCTGATCGAGCTGCGCGCCATCGACATCCTGCAGCCCGACCTGTCGATCGCCGGCGGCATCACCGAGGCGATCCGGATCGAGTCCCTGGCGAGCGCGCATCAGCTCCGCTTCGCGCCCCATCTCTGGGGCGGCGCCTTGACCTTCGCGGCCGGCCTGCACGTCGCGGCGGTGGCCTCGAGCGGCTTCATCCTGGAGTATTCGCTCGGCGCCAACCCGATGCTGCACGAGCTCGCGCTCGAGGACTTCCCGGTGGCGGGCGGTACCATCGAGATCCCCGACCGTCCCGGCCTCGGCGTCACCATCGACGAAGAGTTCGCCCGGCGCCACCGGGTGCGCCTCGCGCCCTCGTCATGAGCCGGATGCGCGGCGGATCAGCCGATCTTTGGTCGCCAGACGTCCGTTGTTCCGATCGCGCGCCCTTTTGCATCAGTACGGGGAAAAGAGGGTCCGCCGGCGGGGTCAGCCATGCCGTCGAGCAACGGGTTGCGGCTCCCGGCATGGCACGACGCTTCGTCCAGCATCAGCACCATCAGCTCCTGATCGAAGTAGCGCTCGCCGACCTTGAGCGCGCGCGGCTCGATGCCGTAGGTCACGAACCCGAGGTCGCGGTACAGGCCGCCGGCGACGGCGTTGCCCGTCACCACGGCGGCGTGCAGCTGCGCGACGCGATCGCGCGCGTGCTCGATCACCCGCGCCACCAGCGCGCGCCCGAGCCCATGCCCGCGCCGGCGCTCGCCCACGTAGACGCCCCATAGCAGGCCTTTGTGCATCTTCTTGGCCAGCGCCGGCGTGGCGAAACCGGCGACCCCGACCAGGGCGCCGTCGACGAAGGCGCCGAACACCGCCTGACATGCCAGCCGTGCCGCGACGTCCGCCGCGCTCTGCCCGGACTCCTCGTCGTGGGTGGCGGCGAAGGCGCAGGGATGGCGCGCGAGCGCCTCGAGCCGCAATGCCCGGAACGCACCGGCGTCCTCAGAGCCAAGAATTCTCACATGGAACTTCATCGAATCCTCCGAACATACTGATCTGGTGGCTGATCGGTTCGGAGGTTCGTCGGCGGTTGCGGATCGCGGTCATGGCGTTGCTCAGAAGGTCGTCGGTGACTGGGACAAGGGGCGTCACCGCGTAGCGCGGCCCCGACGCAGGTACGATGGCCTGCTTACCGGGTCTCGGCGACTCGATACCGCGCGCCAGCGCGCGGCGCCGCGCAGAACCCGACGCGATCGCGCCGCCCACCTCGCTCGGTGGCTCGACAGCTGGACTGTGGGGACTCGCGGGTGCCATGGCTGTGGCGTCTCCTGGTGCCGACGGGAGGCCGGCGGCGCGGGCAATCCTGGGCGGCGCGCAGGCGCCGCGGCGCGTCAGCGTCGTCGTCGCGCGCGCATGCCCCGAGTGCTGGAGACGATCCGAGCCATGACCCGACGCTACGCCACCGCAAGTCCGCTGACAAGCGTCTCTCGCGCTCGGGCGGATCGTCGGGTCCCTTCGATCCGGGCACGGCCGGGTTCGTTTGGATGCGCGCCCGTGGGTTCGTATGGACTTGCGCTCGTGGGTTCGTATGGGCTCGCGCGCGGCTGGGTTCGTTTGGAGTGGCGTCGTGCTGGGTTCGTTCGGGCGTTCGGGGCCGGGTGCTCTCGGTCGATCCGAGGCGCGTTCGGCCGTCGTTTGGGGACGGGCGCGCCCGCCCGCGCTCGCCATCTATGTGCGCCGATCATGCCTGAGCTTCCCGTTGGGGGCGGTGATGGTGGCACGCAACCGCGCGCCTCGAGTTGGCCCGCAACGCCATTCTAACAGAGTCTAGGACTATTTTCCAGAGCAGGGAACAGACCGGTCGCGTGGGTCGTGCGCGGTCTGGCAATCGGCCGATTCCGACGTCGGCTCTGGGGCGGATCGAACGGCGACTGCGTCGACCCGGGTGCCGCTCGAGCCGCTCGGCCTCGCGCAGCGCCGCCTGCATCGGCTGCACCATCTCGGGCACGGCATGCACAACCGCTGCGGACACCGGCCTTCACGCGCCGGGTCCATTGCGCATGTGCTCGACGTACTCATTCGAAGACAGCGCACGCGGTAGGTCGGCGCGGGCCGAAGGCGAGACCCGACCGTAGGGCCGAGGCGAGGGATGTCGGGCCTCGCTGCGCTCGGGCCGACCTACTGTTCGACCTCGGCCGCAGCGGCTCCTTGACGCGGCCAGAACGTGATCTTGCTGCAGACCGGCGACACCACCGCTATTGGCGTACGAGATGGATTTCGCTGCGTGAGGCGGGTCGAGCGCCGCACTACTTTCGGAGCTCGCCGGTCCAGGGGTTGAACACCGGCACGCCGGCGAGCGCGAAGTCGGCGACGTTTCTGGTCACGACGACGAGCCCGGCGACGGCTGCCGTGGCGGCAATGAACAGGTCCGGCTGCGAGAACGTGTGGCCCATGGCTTTGCCGCGCTGAACCATGCGCCGCCACTCCAGGATGACCTCCTCATCTAGGTTCAGGACACGCGCGCCGAACCAAGGCCGCAGCTCCTCTTCCAACCAAGCTTCCAGCTGCTCGCGAAGGGACTCGCTCGGGTGTCGTTCGATCCCGAAGCGAATTTCGGCAATCGTGATCCGGCTGAGATAAAGGAGTTCCGGGGCCTGCGCCTCCGACCAGGTCTTGACCGCCTCGTGGCAGCGCGGCTTGCGCAGCTCCGAGATGACGTTGGTATCGAGCAGCCAGCCGCTCACAGCCCGACGTCACGCACGGGACTGCGCTCCCCTTCCTCACCGAACTCGAGATCGCGAAGCGGCGAATCGGAAAGCAGCGCGTGCAGGCTGCGCTCTGGCCTGGAGGGGGCCAGCAGCTGCGCGAACTCCGCGGCCGCGACCACGATCACGGCATCCTCGCCATAAACGGTGATCCGCTGGGGCCCTTCCTTACGGGCCCGACGCACCAGGTCGCTGAGATGCGCCTTGGCATCGTGCAGCTGCCAATCCCGGTAGCCGCTCAAGGCCGCGAACTGGCGACGCCTCGGTTGTTTGCGGGCGGGCCTAAGGTCCATCGTCATCAAGCTCCACCGTCGTCCGGACCAACATAGTCAAAACTAGCAGACCGACGCGGCCGGAGCAATCAGCGGCCGAAGAGAGGTCGCCTGAGAGCAAGCGGCGTGTCGCGCACGCGTCTGGCAATCCGCGCATTCGGGGATATGCTCGTGGCGGATCGGGCGAGGCAGCGGGGCAGGGGGCATGAACAGCGAGGTGGTCATCACCTGCGCGGTGACCGGGGCCGGGGACACCGCCGGCAAGCATCCGGCGCTGCCGGTGACGCCCGAGCAGATCGCGGATGCGGCGATCGAGGCCGCCCGGGCCGGCGCGGCGATCGCCCATTGCCACGTGCGTGATCCGAACACCGGCAAAGGCGCCCGCGACCCGGCGCTCTATCGCAAGGTGGTCGAGCGGATCCGGGCAAGCGGCGTCGACGTCGTGATCAACCTCACCGCCGGCATGGGCGGCGACTTCGAGGTGGGCCCGGACGACGATCCGACCCGGCCGGGGCCGGCGACCGACCTCGTCGGGCCGCTCGAGCGTCTGATCCACGTCGAGGAGCTGCGCCCCGAGATCTGCTCGCTGGACTGCGGCTCCCTCAATTTCGGCGAGGGCAACTTGGTCGTGATCAACACGCCGCAGCAGCTGCGCGCGGGCGCCAGGCGCATCCAGGAGCTCGGGGTCAAGCCGGAGCTCGAGATCTTCGATACCGGCAATCTGTGGTTCGCGAAGCAGATGCTGGCCGAGGGGCTGATCGACGAGCCCCCGTTGTTCCAGCTGTGCATGGGCATCCCCTGGGGCGTGCCGGCGGACGCGGGCCTGATGCAGGCGATGGTCGACCTGCTGCCCGCGGGCGCGAACTGGACCGGCTTCGGCATCGGCCGCATGCAGATGAGGGTGGCGGCGCAGGCGGTGCTGCTCGGCGGCCACGTGCGGGTCGGCCTCGAGGACAATCTGTACCTGGAGCGCGGGGTGTTCGCGTCCAATGCCCAGCTGGTCGAGCAGGCGGTGCAGGTCGTCGAGGCGCTCGGGGCGCAGGTGCTCGGGCCGACCGAGGCGCGCCGCCGGTTCGGCCTCAAGGCGCCGGGTTGAGCGGCGTGGCCGTGCGACCCGAGCCGGCCGCGGTCCGCCGGGTCGCCTGCATCGGCGCCGGCGTGATCGGCGGTGGCTGGGCGGCGCATTTTCTGGCGCGCGGCTACGATGTGATCGCCTGGGACCCGGCGCCGGACGGCGAGGCCCGGGTGCGCGATCTGATCGCGACCGCCTGGCCGGCGCTCCAAGCGCTCGGTCTCGACGCGGCGGCGTCGCCCGATCGCCTCGGCTTCGCAGCCACCCTCGAAGCCGCGGTCGCCGATGCCGAGTTCATTCAGGAAAGCGCGCCCGAGCGCCTCGACCTCAAGCGCGAGCTGCTCGCGGCGATCGATCGCGCGGCGCCGCCCGAGGCGGTGATCGGGTCGTCGACCTCGGGCTTCGCGATGACCGCGATGCAGCCGGAGACCGGAGGAGCCGGGCGCATGGTGGTCGGCCATCCGTTCAACCCGCCGTACCTGATCCCGCTGGTCGAGGTGGTCGGCGGCGCCCGCACCGACCCGGGCGCGGTCGCCTGGGCGGCGCGGTTCTATCGGGCCGCCGGCAAGTATCCGCTCGAGCTCGAGCGCGAGCTGCCGGGCTTCGTCGCCAACCGCCTGCAGGATGCGATGTGGCGCGAGGCGCTGCACATGGTCGCGGCCGGCGAGGCCACGGTCGCGCAGATCGATGCCGCGATCCGCGAGGGGCCCGGGCTGCGCTGGCCGATCATGGGCCCATGCCTGACCTTCCACCTCGCCGGGGGTGCCGGTGGCATGGCGCACATGCTGGATCACTTCGGGCCCGCGCTCGAGGAGCCCTGGACGCGTCTCCAGGCGCCGCCGCTCACGGCCGAGCTGCGCGATCGCATGGTCGAAGGCTGCGCGCGCGAGGCCGGCGGCCGGTCCATCGCGGATCTGGTGCGCGAGCGCGACACGAAGCTGGTGGCGATCATCAAGGCCATGCAAGGAGACAAGCGATGAACGAGAAGCAGGTGGCGGTGATCGTCGGCGTCGGCCCGGGGCTCGGCTTCGCGCTGGTCCGACGGTTCGCCAAGACCGGCATGGCGGTCGCGATGGCGGCGCGGGGCCAAGAGCGCCTGCAGCAGCTACTGAAGAAGCAGCCGATCGAAGGCGCACGAGCCTATGCCTGCGATGCGACCGACCAATCGACCGTCGAGGGCCTGTTCGCGCAGGTCGACCAGGATCTCGGCCCGCCCGCGGTCGTGGTGTTCAACGCCGGCGCGTTCCAGCCGGGCGGCATCCTCGAGATCGACCCGGCCGAGTTCGAGCGGTGCTGGCGGATCGGCTGTTTCGCCGGGTTCCTCGTGGGCCAGGCGGCGGCCCGGCGCATGGTGGCGAAGGGCCGCGGCACGATCCTGTTCACCGGCGCCACCGCGGCGCTCCGCGGCAGCGCGCGCTTTGCCAATCTCGCGGTGCCCAAGTTCGGCCTGCGCGCGCTCGCCCAGACCATGGCGCGCGAGCTCGGACCCCAGGGCATCCACGTCGGCCACGTGATCATCGACGGCCAGATCCACACCGACCGCTACGCCCACCTCGCGGCCGAGCGCGGCCCGGACGCGCTGCTCGAGCCCGATGCGATCGCCGAGATGTACTACCAGCTGCACGCCCAGCCGCGGAGCGCCTGGACGCTCGAGCTCGACCTCCGGCCCTGGACCGAGAAGTTCTGAGGGTTCGCCTGGCGCACGCTAAGGTCAGAGCGCGAGATCAGCCATGACGCTGCGGCCAGGGTCTGATAGATTTCGCCCATGACGCAGCTCGCCCGCCACGACGCGCCGGGACGGATGCCGCTGCCCGAGTTCCTCGCCTGGGAGACAGCGCAGCCCTTGCGCCACGAGCGGGTCGGCGGCACCGTCTGGGCGATCACCGGCGGCACGCTCAATCACAACCGCATCGCGCTCAACCTGTTCTCGGCGCTGCGGTCGCGTCTTCGGGGAACGGCCTGCGAGGCGTTTGCGCTGGATGTCCGCGTGGTGACGCCCCCGCCCAGCGAGGACGTCATGTACCCGGATGTCGTGGTCGTGTGCGGGGAGGGCCGGGGCGCTGAGACCGATGTCCGTGATCCGACCGTGATCGCAGAGGTCCTCTCGCCCGGGACGATGGCGCGCGATCACGGCTTCAAGCGCTGGGCCTACGGCACGATCCCCACGCTGAAGCACTACGTGCTGGTCGCGCAGGATCGTCCGGAGGCCGAGGTCGCCACCGCCGACGGCGAGATCTGGCGCAGCGTCGTCCTGCGCGATGCGACCGCAAGCCTCCGCCTCGACGCGCTCGGCCTGGAGATCCCCCTCGCCGAGGTCTTCGCCGGCGTCGACCTCACGCCCGAGGAGCCCCAAGCGGGCCAGGCCTGAGCCGGGCGCCAAGACAGCGGTCGAGGCGGCCGGCCCACGCCAGCCTCAACAAGGCTGGAACGGCGGCTTGACGCCACCGGATCGCCGCGGACGGCGACCAGCTGCGCTGAGATCGCGGCGCCAACCGTCGGTCGCCTCGGAGCGTCATCGCGACGCGCGAAGCGCCCGTGGCGATCCAGAACCGGCGTCTCGATTGCCTCGTCCCTCGGGTCTCCGACCGAGGGCAGGCTGCTGCGCTCCTCGCGATGACGTGCCGAGCCTCGCGGCGCACGCTCGTGCTCTGCGCGCCTGTGGCCGGTGGATGCGCCGGCTCGCACTCGGGCCGAAGCGTCGGGTCTGGGCACCGGCCGCAATTGACACCATCTTCGGCGAGATAACTGCGGAAAGGAGTCACATGGCAGGCACGGGAGCGAAGTTGCGGGCGGTCGTAGGGGCGGTGACCCTGGGGGCCGGCCTCGCGGGCTGCGCCGATCCCTCCGGCGCCCAGGCGCCGGACGCGGCGATCAGCTCGGAGCAGGCCGCCTTCCGGGTCGTTCCGGTCGCGACCGGTCTCGAGCATCCGTGGGGCATGGCGTTCCTGCCCGACGGCAGCATCCTGATCACCGAGCGGCCCGGTCGCCTGCGCCTCGTCCGCGACGGTGCCCTGGACCCCGAGCCGATCGAGGGCGTGCCGCCGGTCTACGCCAGCGGGCAGGGCGGGTTGCTGGACGTCGCGCTGGATCCCGGGTTCGCCTCGAACCAGGTGATCTATCTCTCGTACGCCGCGGCCGGGGATGGCGGCAACAGCACCCGCGTCGCGCGCGCCGCCCTCGGCGACGGCCGGCTCGAGGACCTGGAGGTGATCTTCGTCGCCGAGCCGCTCGTGCGCTCGAGCAGGCACTTCGGCTCGCGCCTGGCGTTCGATCCGCAAGGCCATCTGCTCATCACCGTCGGCGAGCGCGGCGACGGCGATCGCGCCCAGGATCCGGCAGGCCACAACGGCTCGGTGATCCGGCTGCATCCGGACGGGCGCGTGCCCGCGGACAATCCGCTGGTCGGCGTCGCGGGCGCCCGGCCCGAGATCTTCAGCTACGGCCATCGCAACGCCCAGGGCCTCGCGATCCATCCCGCAACCGGCGTCCCCTGGCTGCACGAGCACGGCGCGCGCGGCGGCGACGAGGTCAACATCGTGCGCCCGGGCGGCAACTACGGCTGGCCGGTGATCACCTACGGCATCGACTACTCCGGCGCCCCGATCGGCGTGGGCACCCACAAGGACGGCATGGCGCAGCCGGTCCACTACTGGGTGCCCTCGATCGCGCCCTCGGGCATGGCGTTCTACGACGGGGCGGCGTTTCCCGAATGGCGGGGCGATCTGTTCGTCGGCGCGCTGAGAGCTGAGCTGCTGGCGCGGCTCGAGCTCGACGGCGAGCAGGTGATCGACGAGGAGCGGCTGCTCGAGGGCGCGATTGGCCGAATCCGCGACGTCGAGGTCGGCCCGGGCGGCTTTTTGTACCTGCTCACCGACGAGCGCGCTGGCGGGCTCTACCGCCTGGAGCCGGCCGAAGGGGCGCCCGCCGAAGGCTGAGCCTCGAGGCGCAGGCGTGCGGTGCACGCTCCGCCTGTATCATGCTCAACCATCGTCTCGCTCACTCCGGCCATCTCCGAGGCGATGACCCTCGCAAAGACGCGCGACCGCCAACATGACAGCTAGGCCATTTTCGCCTTGGGTGGACCCGCGGCACCGGCCCGCTCCCGCTGCCAACCACCCAGCGATGGTACCCTTGGGGTGGTTGGGAG
>JBOHKK010000253.1:0-9456 GCA_050729115.1 Geminicoccaceae bacterium
GGCCGGCCTGAGGCCGCGCGCCCACCGCCGGCAGACGATCCGCTGCGCCGTGGCCCGCTGCGGCCAAAGTCGCAGGCGCCGAAAGGCGCTCGATGACGTCGTCGAGATCGCGATGCGTCGGAGTCATGGGCTCCACTCCATCTTCAGGCGACGGGTCACCGCCGCCTGGTCCGGCTATCGACATAGGCCGCGATTGTTTCGCGAGGATGTCGCCCTGCTGCCGCGATTGTTTCAGTTCTTTCTGGTGGGATCGGCGCTACGCGGCTGCTCGGTCTCGTAGCGTCGGCGAGCAGGCCGCCTTGACCCCAGGGCGCGGCGGCGTCGGACCCGGGGGACTCGGTCGCGCGGCCCGGTGACGGGCGCGCAGCGCCGGCCGCCGCCCTCGGGGTGCGACGTCCTCGAGCAGCGGCCGTTTGGCCACGCCGTTCGCCGCCGGTCGCCCGAACCCGACGATGTGCCTGAGCAGCCGCCCGACGATCGCGGCAAGGCGCCGCAAGTCCCGCGCTCCAGGTCTCGCTCCCCGCTCGCGGGTGGCTCGGACGTAGGGCTGAATCCCGTACGGTCCGACCGGGAGCACCCGGCGCCATGGGGTCGGGTAGAACTCGTGCTCGAAACGCTCGGTCATGGTGCGATCCTCCTTCGCGCTCAGAGCCGATCAGGGGCGCCAGAAGGGCTTGTGGGCTTCGGCTTCGGCCTGCAGACGCGTGATGCCGATGTCGCGCAGCACGTGCTCGTCGAGCATCATAAGCTGTTGCCGGCCGCGGGAGCGCTCCTGCCACAGCCGGATCGCGTCCCGGCCGCGCCGCAGCCACGAAGCGGCGCGCCGCGAAGCGAGATGCCATCGTGGCGCCGCGACGAATTCCCGCGCATGCAGCGGGGACGTTCCGGCCGCGAGTGCTGGCCAGGGCGCGGCCGGGCCGGTCTGACGAATAATCTGATTCATGTGCCTAACTCCACGATCGGGGCTCGCCGGAGCGGCCCTCATGGGTGTCTGTCGATGAATATTGCGATCTCGACCCTTGGCGACAAACGATGCTTTCTCATGTTATGGATAAGATCTTCTCATGCGAAGGAGCTAGCCATGAGCGCCCGGCTGCCGCCGCTGAATGCGCTGCGCACGTTCGAGGCCGCGGCGCGCCACCTGAGCTTCACCAAGGCGGCCGACGAGCTGTTCGTCACCCAGGCCGCGGTCAGCCATCAGATCCGCACGCTCGAGGATCATCTCGGTACCCGTCTGTTCCGCCGCATGAACCGGGCGTTGATGCTCACGGACGAGGGGCAGGCGCTGCTGCCCGCGGTGCGCGAGGCGTTCGACCGGCTGCTCGCCGGCGTGCGCCGGGTCGAGGAGCTGTGCTGCGGCGGCGCGCTGACCATCAGCACCACGCCGTCCTTTGCCGCCAGCTGGCTCGCCGGGCGCCTGGTCCGCTTCCAGGCGCTCCATCCCGAGATCGAGCTGCACCTCGGCGCCACGCCGCGCCTGGTCGACTTCGCCCGCGAGGGCATCGACTGTGGCATCCGCTACGGCGAGGGCGACTGGCCGGGCCTGCGCGTCGAGCGCCTGTTCCAGACCGCTCTCATGCCGGTGTGCAGCCCAATTCTGCGCGATGGCCCCCATCCGCTGCGCCAGCCGGAGGATCTGGCCCATCACACGCTGCTGCACGCCCTGGACGGCGGCGACGACTGGCGTCTGTGGCTACGCGCGGCGGGGGTGCAGGGAATCGACCCGACCCGTGGCCCGAAGTTCGACTCGATCACGCTCGTGCTGCAGGCGGCGCTCAACGGGGCCGGTGTCGGAATCGGTCGCCGGCAGCTGGTCGAGGCCGAGGTCGCGTCGGGGCGGTTGGTGGCGCCGTTCGATCTGGAGCTGACGGACGAGTGCGCCTATTACTTCGTGGCACCGGGGGCCATGGCCGATCAGCCAAAGGTCGTGGCGTTTCGCGACTGGCTGCTCCAGGAGGTGCGCGGCGCTCATCCGGCGGGTGAGGGCGGGACTCAGCGCAGGCTCCCTGTCGCCGCCCCGGCGGCAGCGCCGGCGATCAGCGAACCTTGATCGCGAGCGGGGCCAGGCCGCGCAGGCGCTGGCGCAGCTCCTCGGTGACCGCGCGTGCCTGCTGGGGGCTACGGATCACGCGCGGGGTGATCACCACCAGCAGCTCGGTGCGCACGTCCCGGTTGTCGGTGACGCCGAACAGGGGCCCGATGATCGGCAAACGATGGAGAATCGGGATCCCGGTCTGCCTTTGCTCGACCTCGTCTTGAATGAGACCCCCGAGGACCACGGTCTGGCCGCTCTGCACCGCCACGGTGCTGGCCACCCGGCGTTGGCGAATGGTCGGCGAGTCAATGTCGGAGGTGGTCGTCTCGACGACGTCGCTGGTCTCCTCCTCGATCTCCATGATGACCAGACCGCTGGCGTTGACGCGCGGGGTCACGGACAGGATCACGCCCGTATCGCGCTGCTCGATGGTGTTGACGGTCGGCGCGTCCGGGTCGAGCACGCTGACCGCGGACTGGGTCGCGATCGGGACCTGATCGCCGACCTGCAGGCGCGCGGTCTGATTGTCCAGAACCAGAAGCTGCGGCGACGAGATCACGTTCAGGTCGGTGACCTGTTCGAGCGCATTGAAGATGGCCCGCACATCGCCGCCGGCGAACAGGGCCGAGAAGCCCGGGAAATTGGGCGCGACGTCCCCGCTGGTGAGGCGGCTGAACGTGAACGACACGTCGCCGTAGCGGAAGAACCACTCGACGCCGTAACGCAACTGGCCATCGAGAGCGACCTCGGCGATGGTCGCCTCGATCAGCACTTGCAGCGGGATGATGTCGAGCTGCCGCAACGCCGATTCGATCTTCCTGTAGGCCGGCGGGGCCGCGCGGATCACCAGTGAGTTCGTACTCTCGTCCGCGATGATGCGAACGTCGCCTTCGAAGACCGATTCGAGCGTCCCCGGGGTCAGGCGCTCGATTCCCGAGCGCGCCGCGCCGAGTCTCGGGCCAGCCCTCGCAGGGGGGCGGCCGACATCCTCGTCCGGCTCGCGATCGCCCTCGATCTCGCTTTCGCCGAGCTCGAATCCGCTGGAGGCGATTCCGGTCGGCTCGAGACCCGGAGCCAGGAGGTCCGAGGGGCCGACCGTGGCGGCTTCGATGCCGAAGATCTCGCTCAGCACGCCGGCGAGGTCGGCGGCTCGGCCGTTCTGGACGCGATAGACGTAGATCTGCGGCTCGGCGCCGTCGCCGGTACGGTCGAGACGCGTGATCCAGGTCTGGGCCCGATCGAGGTAGGCGGGCTGCGAGGAGATCACCAGCACCGCGTTCAGCCGCTCGATCGGCAAGAAGCGGATGACCCCGGGAACCGGCTCGGCCTCCGGGCCGCCGAACAGCTCCTCCAGCTCCACCACGATTTCGCTCGCCGCCGCCGACTCGAGGGGAAACAGGCCGAACGACATGCCGGCGAGCCAGTCGACGTCGAACGTGGCGATCAGGTCGTTCAGCGTGTCCAGCTCGGCGGGGGCGCCGGCCAGCAGCAGCAGGTTGCGGCTCGGATCCAACTGAATGGTACCGCCGGGCGGCGCGAAGGGTTCGAGCAGACGCGCCGCCTCGGCGGCCGAGATGAACTGCAGCGGAACCACCTGAATGCCGAAGCCGGGCATCCCCGCCTCTGGCGCCGGGTAGATCGTCGGGGTGGTGCCGCTGATCATGGCCTGCTCGAGCGGCACCACCTTGTAGAGATCGCCGTCGCGGACCAGTGCGGCGCCGTTGATCCGCAGGACCGCATCGAGGATCGAGGCCAGATCCTCGGGCGGAACCGGTTCGCTGGTCTGGACCGTGATCGTGCCCTGAACCGCCGGATCGATCACGTAGTTGGCGCCGAGCGCATCCTGCAGGACCATGCGGACCACTTCGCGGACGTCGGCGTCGACCACGTTGAGCGTCACCTCGCCTGCGGCATCCCGGGTGATGGTCGCGAGCACGGGGCGCCGCGGCGCGCCCACGAACGTGCCCGTGCCACGCTCGATTACGGGCGCCATCTCCTCCGGGGGCGCGGGTCCGCCCGGTGGCGCGAGCGTCACGGGCTCCGGCGGCTCGAATGGCACCGGCTGTTGCTCGATCCTCTCAACGGGCGGCAGCTCGTCCGGCGAGGTACATGCCGACGACGCCGTGGCCACGGCTGCGGCCACGATGCTGAACCGGAGAAGCGGCACGCACGTCAACATGGGCGCTTGTGAGAAGCCCTAACCATTTCCATCCAAAAAGTTGCACATCATTCATCACACTTTCCATCAAAATGGCAAGTCTAAACCTTTGGTTTCTGGCTGAGGGCCGCCCGGGCCGATTCCTTGCGTGCCATCCGCGGGTCGCGCGGATCGCTCGCCGGCCGGGCGTGACCGCGTCTTGCCCGGCGTCCGGCCTCAGTCGGCGCTGTCTTCTTCCTCGTCGGAAGAGTCGGCTTCTGCCTGGTCGGATGACGACGCGCGCTCGGCCTCTGCGTCCGATGCCTCGGGCTCTCCCGCCTCCGCCTGGCGGCGCTTGGCGCGGGGTTTGGGAGGCACCGCCGTATCGGGCCTCAGCTCGACCGTCTCCAACCGGTCGCCGGCGCGCAGGTGCACGCGGCTCTCTTCGATCTTCTCGACGCGCCAGCCTTGGACCTTGTGGCCTTCGCGCACCCAGCTCGGGTCGCCTTCGCCCACCGCCTGCACCAGCGCGGTCCGCTGCTGCTCGGTCAGCAGGACCCCGATCAACTGCAATGGCGGCAAGGAGCGGACCGGCACCACCGCCGGTTCCTCCGCGGCCGCGACGAAGGGACTCCGGGACGGCGAGAACAACGGCCTTTCGGCGATCACCTCGAGCTCGTCGCGGGACGGCGGCTCGAACGCGACCGGCGCGCGTGACCAGTCGAGCGGCGGGGCCGTGGGCGGCGCCGCGGTCACCTCGGGCGCGATCGGCAGCCCCCCGGTCAGCTCGACCGCCACGGCAGCTCCCAGCCCGGCGCACAGCATGGCCAGCCCCGCCGTCGTCCACCGCGCGGCCCGTCCGGTCATGCCGATGATCGTCCCGTGCCAGGTTTCATCGGATCGCCATGCGCCACCCGGTGGCGATTCCGAAACTCACTCTCCTCATTATTCATAAGCCGATGCAGGTTGTCGCACCACCCGCAATCGTTGGCGGCGCAAGATTTCGGCCCACCCGATCCGCAGGTTTCATCCGTCTTGCGGATCGCGCACGTAGCCATACAGATCCACCATGACGTCGAGCTGCGGCGCTTCCTCGGGTGCATCGCGCCGGCGGCGCTGGCGCCTCGGCTCGCGGATGCTGAGGGCGTCCACGAACAGGTAGGGCTCGCCGGTCTCGAGGTCGTAGAGGATCGTGGCCAGGCTCTCGACGTCGGCGCTGAACCGGACCTTGAGCCCCGCCCGGCGCACGCCATCGACCGCATCGACCGGCTCGACCTTGAGGCTCTGGGCGCTGCGCAGCTCCCCTCCGGCGGCCTCCACCACGCCCTTGAGCCGTACCTGCAGCTCCGCGGCGGCGAGCGCGTCATCGACGGCGTCGAGGTAGCCGGTGACGCTGCCGGCGCGCGCCTCCTCTGCGGCGAGCAGCTGGGCCAGCTGCGGGCGCTGCTCGGCGCGCTCGCGATAGCCGTGCAGGAGCCTTTGCGCCTGCGCGATCGCCTCCCCGGCGTCGCGGTAGGCCGCGATCACCGGCCCGACCACGAACAGATACCCGAGAACCGGCACCGCCGCGAGCAGCGCCAGCGCCAACAGCCGGCTGATCAGCGAGCCGGGGCGAAGCATCAGCCGTCCTCCCGGGTCAGCTCGACCGCGACGTGGAAACGCTCGAGCTCGGTGCGGCGGTCCGGCGTCACCGGCGAGCGGAATTGCGGCGCGCCGAACAGGGGCGAGCTGTCGAGCAGGCCGACCAGGGACGTCGCCGCTACGGCCAGCCCTTCCAGCTGCAGCGTGCCGCTGCGCCAGTCCAGCTGCGAAAGATAGGCCTGGTCCGGCACCACGCGGGTGATCTCGGCCAGGATCAGGCTGGTCATGGGCACGCGGATCTTCTCCGCGGCGAGGAAACCGGTGCTGGCGCTGACTTGCTCCAGGCGGTCGCGCAGCTGCAGGCTGGCCTCGGCTTCGGCCCTCGCGGCCGCGACCTGGGCCTCGAGGTCGGCGGCGGTGGAGCGCCGTTCGTGCAGCGGGATGCCGACCGCGGCGGCAGCGAGCAGGACCGCCAGCAATGCCAGGCCCCGGTTCAGCCGGCTCATGCCGGACGACCGCGCACGCTCGTCGGGCAACAGATCGAGCGCCTCGTCCGCGGCGGTGTTCACGTCGCCGAGCTCGACGCGCACCGGCACCAGCCCGAGGCGCCGCGCATCGTCGAGCGCGGCTTCGACGACCGATTTGGGGGCGAGCTGAAGCTCGACCGCCAGCCGGCGGCTTGCCGGATCGACGCTCTCGATGCGATAGGCGAACAGAACCTCCTCGGCCCGAAACGGCGTGAGACGATCCATCTCGAAGCGGAGCAGCTGCTCGAGGTCGTCCCTGGCCGCGGCCGGCAGCTGGAGACTCTTGCGGAGGCCACGCTGTGGCGGCAGGCGCACGATCGTCTGGCGCCGGCGGCCGCGCGACTTGCCGACCAGCGCCTCGAGCCCGCCCGGATCGTCGGGCTCGCTCCGGCCGATCAGGCTGCGGCTGGCGCCGGCTCCCTGAAACAGGGACGCCCCGTCACTGTCGAGCACCAGGACGAGCAGGCGCCGGCGGCGCCGGCGGTTCAAGCTCAAGCCGCGGGGGAGGAGCCCCGCGAGCTCGCTCGACCACCACTCGAAGAACGCGTTCAGGCCGCCGCGGGCGACGGCCACGATCTGCGACATGTCGACCCTTGCTGCTCGATCGCTGCAGGATAGCCGAGAAGACGCCTCTCGTCCACGAACCGGAACCGAGCCGCCGGACGCGCGCATCAAAAGGATGGCGGTGCGTCCTGGTGCACTGACGGATTCGCTTGATTCCCTTGTCATTGCCGGGCTTGACCCGGCAATCCACTCTGGAGCCAGCGCCTGCCTTGCGGGTGGATGCCCGGATCAAGTCGATCAAGTCCGGGCACGACCAACAAAGATACGTTCCGTTTGCGTCGGTTCTCTAGAAGAGGGGCGGGGGCGCATCGGTCACGGGGCGCACGATCAGATCGGGCCAGTAGCGACGATCGTCCTCCGCAAAGACCACGCGGAGCCGGACCAGCTCCGGCAGCGCCATGACGCCTTGCCATTGCTCGTGCCACAAGGCCGGTGCGCCGCGGTCCAGGGCGCCGAAATAGGCGATCTCCAGAGCTTCGATGTCGTCCAGAAGCACCTTGATCTGCGGTTCGTCCTCGTCGTCGAGTTGCGGCGGCAGCTCGAAGGGCCGCCACCGCACCACCAGATCCTTGGCATCGGATCGATCGTCGATCGCCAGGACGAGCTCGGCGAAACCGGTTCCCAGATACGCCGGCATCAGGGTCACGAAACGGAGAGAGTCGCCGTCGCCCTCGAACGCCAGCCGCAAGCGTCCGGTCTCGTCTTCGGTGCTCAGCGGGTACGCCTGCGCCAGGCGCTCACGCACGAAGTTCTGGACCACCTGCAGGCGGGTGGACTGGTCGAGCCGCTGCTCGCTGCGCTCCCAGGCGCGGGCGCCGAGGCGGAGACCCCCGAACAGCGCCGCCATCAGCAGGCCGAGCAAAGTGATCGCGATCAGCAGCTCCAAGAGCGTGAAGCCCGCGCTCGAGCGGCAGCGGCGCCAACCGATCATCGCGGGCGATCCTCGGAGGCAACGGGCGCAAGGCGCAGCGTGGTCAGCGCCACCTGACGTTCGTTCGTCATCGGTCCCCACATCACGGCCACCTCCACCAGGAGGGCGATCAGCTGGTCGTCCGCAGCGACCTCCAGCCCGGCCGGCGCGATCGTGGTGCGGAGGCGAAAGCCATCCCCGGCCTCCTCCTCGATCGCGCCGATCTCGAGCGGCAGATCGATGCCGATGCGGGCGAGGTGCGAGCGCGCGAGCATGATCGCCGCGGCCGTCTGCTCGGCGGTCGCCGACTGCCGCAACCCGGTCTGGAAGATCTGAGCCAGCACGCCGAACGCGAGCCCGAAGATCAGGAGCGCGACCAGGACCTCGAGCAGCGTGAAGCCGGGGGCTTGGCGCGGCGGTGGTCCGGGCTCACGGCGAGGCATGCTCGATCGCCACCTGGCCGGTCAGCCAGTCGACGCTGACCCGGCTCTGCTGATCGCCCAGGCTCAGGCCGATCGCGCCACCGGTCGAGCTGCCGTCGGGAAAGAAGCGGATGCGCCCGCTCTGGGCGTCGATCAGCTCGGCCTGGGCGGTGTACAGATGCAGCTCGATCTTGCGATCCAGCTGCTTGAGCGGCTGGCTGCGCCCGGCCCGGAACAGCCGCGCCTCGACGTCCACCGAGAACACTTCCTCGCGGTTGCTCAGCATGGCGTGGCTGCGGGCCTGGCGCAGCCCGTCCGCGAGCGCGCGCGCCGCTACCTCGACGTCGAGGCCCGGCTGGCTACGCAGCATGAGCCCCGGAATCAGCGCGAGGATCAGCCCCACGATGGCCAGCACGACGATCAGCTCGAGCAGGGTGAAGCCGCGCGCCCGGCCGAGGCCGGCCGCCGCCTCACCAGCTTGTGATGTCCTGGTTCTCGCCTTCGCCCCCTTCGTTCTGGTCGGCGCCCAGCGAGTAGAGATCGAAGGCGCCGTGCTCACCGGGGAACCGATACTCGTACAGGGTGCCCCACGGATCGGTCAGGGCGTCGCGCCGCCTGACGTAGGGCCCGTTCCAGCGCGTGGCGTCGGGCGGCGCCTCGAGCAGCGCCTCCAGACCCTCGTCCTGGCTCGGATAGCGGCCGACGTCGAGGCGGTACAGATCGAGGATCCCGGCGATGTTCACGATCTGGGCGTTGGCCGCGTCGGTCTTGGCCTTGCCCAGATAGTTCAGGACCTGCGGCGCGACGAACGCCGCGAGCAGCCCGAGGATCACGAGCACCACGAGGAGCTCGATCAGGGTGAAGCCGGCCTGGCGGCGGCGCGCGCGCATTCTTCTGGACGAGACTACCTGGGTCATCGGGCATCGCGCGGTTGCGGATCGAGGGAATCCTGGCTGGCCGAGCCCGGAATGTCCAGTCTCTCACATGCCTGATGCGATGCCGGATGGTGGCCCGCTGGACTCGGGCGGCCAGTTCCACGGCGTCGATGCGCGGCCGATACTCCAGCTGGCTTGGTGATCTCGAGCTGGTCCACGAAGCATACCGATCGATCGGACAAGCAGCAGATCGCGACCATGTGAAGAGTACCGGGAGCGCGTAACGACCAGAGGGGAGGCCGAAGCCTCCCTCGGGGCCGGCGGCCTAGACCATTTTCCCCTTGGGTGGACCCGCGGCCCCGGCCCGCTCCCCCTCCCAACCACCCACCGATGGTACCCTTGGCG
>JBOHKK010000254.1:0-9440 GCA_050729115.1 Geminicoccaceae bacterium
GGCGCCGGGCGGCCCGGAGGCGCGGCGCGCCGCGTTCGCCAGGCTCGAGGCGGCTCTGGAGAACGCCGCCGCGACCGGTCCCGGCGCCGAGCGCCTGGCCGCGGCGCTCGAGGCATTCGGGCAGGAGCCGTCCGATGCCGCCCTGGCCGAGCTGGAGGCCCGCCTCACCGGCACGCTGCCGGAGCTGCTCGAGCGCCTGCGCCAGGGCCTCGACGCAGGACCGGTCACGCTCGCCGATCTGCCCGCGGGACTGCGCGATCAGTGGGTCAACGAGCAAGGCCAGGCTCGGGTGCTGGTGCGACCCGCGGCACCGATCACCGACAACGCCGGGCTGGAAGCGTTCGCCAGCGCGGTTCTCGAGGAGGCGCCCGACGCCACCGGCACGCCGATCGTGATCCTGGAAGGGGGCCGCGAGGTGGTCAGCGCGTTTCGGGAGGCCTCGATCCTGGCCCTCGCGGTCATCACCATTCTCCTCGTGATCGTGCTGCACCAGGTTCGCGATCTCTTCTTCGTGCTGGCGCCGCTCGCGCTCGCGGTTCTGTTCACGGCAGCGACCGCCGTCGTGCTCGGCCTCGAGCTGAACTTCGCCAACGTGATCGTGCTGCCGCTGCTGTTGGGGCTCGGCGTGAGCGGGGCGGTGCACGTGGTCATGCGCTGGCGCGAAGAGGGCAGGCCCAGGGACCTTGCCGCGACCAGCACGCCGCGCGCCGTGCTGTTCAGCGCGCTGACCACGGTCGCCTCGTTCGGGTCGCTCGCGATCTCGGACCATCTCGGGCTGGCGAGCATGGGGCTCCTGCTGACCATCGCGATCTTCTGGAGCCTGGTCTGCAACCTCCTGATCCTGCCGAGCTTGCTGGCGCTGGCGAGCCCGCCACGCGGCGCGGCGCCATGAAGGTGGCGATGCTCGCGGCCGGGGTCGGGCGCCGGCTGGGCATGGCCGAGGACGCGCCGCCTAAGGCGCTGTTGCGCTTCAACGGCGAGTCGTTGCTCAAGCGTCATCTCGACATTCTGGCCCACTTCGGCCTGCTCGACCTGACCCTGGTGGTCGGCCACCAGGCGAGCGCGATCGAGGTGGAGCTCGGCGCGATCGGCGCGCGCGCGCGGGTGCGCACCCGCTTCAATCCGGACTACCGGGAGAGCAGCCTGCTGTCGCTGTGGACGCTCTTTGACGTGCTCGCCGCCGGACGACCGGTTCTCTACATGGACGCCGACGTGCTCTACGACTGGCGGCTGCTCGAGCGCCTCCTGAAGTCGCCCCACGCCAATTGCATCCTGATCGATCGCGACTTCGAGCCCGACGCGGACCTGGTCGACGTGCGGATCCGGGATGGACGGATCGTCGCCTTCGACAAGGGCGTACCGCCGGCTGACGACGACATCCGTGGGGAATGGATCGGCTTCGCCCGCTTCGATGCCGAGAGTGCCGCGGCATTGGCCCGGGCGATCGAAGGTTACGTCCAAAGTGGCCGCGCGGACGTCATCTATGAGAAGGCGATGCGGGACGTGATCCTCGCGGCGGACGCCTTCGGGTTCGAGGACGTGACCGGACTGCCCTGGATCGAGATCGATTTTCCCGAGGATCTGCAGCGCGCCCACGGCGAGATCCTGCCGCGCCTGATCGGCCTGCCGCCCACGCCGCGATGAGATGCGCAGCCGCGTTAGAGTACTGACGCATTCGCTTGATTCCTTGTCATTGCCGGGCTTGACCCGGCAATCCACTCTGGAGCCCGCGCCGGCGTTGCGGGTGGCTGCCCGGATCGAGTCCGGCATGACCAACAAGGGGTACGTTCCGTTTGCGTCGCTGCACCAGGCGCATGCCTGCACACCAGCGCCATGCGATCCGCTTGGCAATCCAAGGGCTGTCACTATCCTGTGACGCCGGTGTCCGATGGGGGAGGATGGCTTGGTTCGGATCAGCCCGCCGTGGGATCAGCGCCTCGCCCATGCGCTGCTGCAGCCGCTCCTCGCCACGAGGATCACGCCCAATCAGATCACCACGCTCAGCCTTGCCGTCGGCTGGTTGGCCGCCTGGCTGTACGCATCGGGCGGCGCCGCCGTTCACGTCGGCGCGCTCTGCTTCATGCTCTCCTTCTGGCTCGACCATGCCGACGGCGAGCTGGCGCGGATGACCGGGCGGACCAGCAGCTTCGGTCACTACTACGACCTCGCGGCGGGCGGGGCGGTGCTGGTCGCGCTGTTCGTCGGCATCGGCATCGGGCTGCACGACGGCACGCTCGGCGCCTGGGCGATCGGCCTCGGGGCCGGCACCGGGCTGGCCACGGCGGTGACCTTCGTCCTGCGCATGGACCTGGAGCGGCGCGCCGGCAAGACCGCGACCCGGCAGCCGAACCTGCTCGGCTTCGAGGTCGAGGACGTCCTGTACCTCCTCGGACCGATCACGTGGCTGGGCCTGCTCCAGCCGTTCTTGATCCTGGCCGGCATCGGCGCACCCCTGTTCGCGCTCTTCGTCCTGTGGCAATGCCGCCGTCTGCTGCTCGAGCCTCGGAGGTGACGATGCTGGTCGCCGGCGCCAGCGGCGTTGTCGGCCCGGCCGCGGCGCCGCCTTCCGTCGGGGTCAGGCGCCCGCTCGGCCATGGCAGCTTGCCGACAAAGGAAGCATCGCGCGATGCGCTCGGGTGATGCCGAAGCCGCGGCGGTCGCGGCCGGATCGAGCCCGGCGCGGCTGCTCGGCGCGCTCGCGTGGCTGGTCGGGCTCGGCCTGGTCGCCGGGCTGATCGCGACGCAGAACCAGGGCGACATCGCCGCGGCGATCACGGTCGCGGGCTGGAGTATCGCCCTGGTCGGCCTCGCGCACCTCGGCACCCTGCTTGCCGACACCCTCGGCTGGCGCGCGCTCTTCGCCAAGCCCCACCAGCCGCCCCTGGGCTCGATGATGGTCAAGCGCTGGATAGGCGCCTCGGTCAATGGCTTACTGCCCGTCGCTCAGATCGGAGGCGAGTTCGTTCGCGCGCGCCTCCTGGCCCGCGCCGGCGTCGCCGGTCCGATCGCAGGCGCGAGCGTGGTGGTCGACCTGACCGCGGGACTGGTCACCCAGGTCCTGTTCATCGTGCTCGGGATCGTGCTGTATCTCGAGCAGCGCCAGGCCGGCGCCGGCTGGCTGCTCCACCTCGCCGGCGGTCTCGCCTTGTTCTGCGCGCTGCTGTTCGGTTTCGGCATGGCTCAGCGCCGGGGCCTGTTCCTCCGCCTGGCCCGGATCCTGGAGCGCGCGACCCGGGGCCGCGCCTGGCGGAGCCTCGTCGGCAGCGCCGCCGCGCTCGATCGGGAGATCGTGGCCCGCTACGCCGACCGGGCGCGACTGTCGCGATGCGCCTGCTGGCGGTTCCTCGGATGGCTCTGGGGCAGCGTCGAGATCTGGCTGGCGTTCTGGCTGCTCGGCCACCCGGTCGGGCTGATCGAGGCGGTGATCCTGGAGAGCCTGGGCCAGGCGCTGCGCAGCGCCGGCTTCGTTCTGCCCGGGGGGCTCGGGGCGCAGGAAGGCGGGATCGTGGCCGGCGCCCTGGCCCTGGGCATTGCCCCGGATCTCGCGCTGGCGGTGGCGCTGATCAAGCGGGCGCGGGAGCTGGCCTACGGCGTCCCCGGCCTGGTCGCATGGTCGCTGACCGGACTCGCCGGACAAAGAGCCTGATGAGCACGCGTCGATGGCGCCGCCCGGCGGCGGCGTGCGGGTGCTGCGGTCTGGGAATGTGGCATTTGCGCAACAACGGTCCCCATCTGCGTTCGCCAAACTGTAAATTCACCTTTCTCTCGGCCGCCATCCGCCTAAAGTGCGGCGGCGGCAATCAGCGAGGTCAGCGAACATCTTGGGGAGACAGCGCCCGATGACCCAGCCCCGACTACGCGTCGTGCTGGCCCAGCCTCGCGGGTTCTGCGCGGGCGTGGAGCGGGCGATCGAGATTGTCGAGCGCGCGCTGGAGTTGTTCGGCCCCCCGGTCTACGTCCGTCACGAGATCGTCCACAACAAGTACGTGGTGGAGGCGCTGAAGAGCAAGGGCGCGCGGTTCGTCGACGAGGTCGACGAGATCCCGGAGGGCGCGGTGACGGTGTTCAGCGCGCACGGCGTCGCCGAGAGCGTGGCGAGTGCAGGCCGCGAGCGCCATCTGCAGGTGATCGATGCCGCCTGCCCGTTGGTCACCAAGGTCCACAAGGAGGGCCAACGCTATGCCGCGGGCGGCTTCGATGTCGTGCTGATCGGCCATGCCGGCCATCCCGAGGTCGAGGGCACGATGGGTCGGATCAAGGGCCGCGTCCACCTGATCTCCAGGCCCGAGGACGTCGCGGCGATCGAGCCGAGCGACCCCGAACGCCTGGCCTTCGTCACCCAGACCACGCTCAGCATCGACGACACCCGCGACGTGATCGACGCGCTCAAGGCGCGCTTCCCGGCGATCGTCGGGCCCGACACCCGGGACATCTGCTACGCCACCCAGAACCGGCAGACTGCGGTCCGCGCGCTTGCCCGCCAGGTGGATCTGATTCTGGTGGTGGGCGCGCAGAACAGCTCGAACTCCAATCGCCTGCGCGAGATCGGCGAAGCCGCCGGCACGCCGAGCTATCTGATCGATAGCGCCGAGACCCTCGATCTCGCCTGGCTGGGTGGCGCCCGCACGATCGGCATCACCGCCGGGGCATCGGCGCCCGAGCTGCTCGTCCAGGGCCTGATCAAGAAGCTCGAGGACCACTACGCGGTCGAGGTCGAGATTCTTGCCGGGATCGAGGAGAACGTGCATTTCCGGCTGCCCGCGGAGCTCGCCGAGCGCGCGCCCCCGGACGCCAGCGATCGCCGCCTGCTCCAGTAACCAGCTCGAGGACTCATGGGAATTCCGCTTCGTCAGCAGATCCGTGTCGGCGCCTACATTTTCAAGCAGCGCCTGCTGGGCCGTACCAGGTATCCCCTCGTCCTGATGCTCGAGCCGCTGTTCCGCTGCAATCTGGCGTGCGCCGGGTGCGGCAAGATCGACTACCCGACGCCGATCCTCAATCGGCGCCTGAGCGTCAAGGAATGCCTGGACGCGGTCGCCGAGTGCGGCGCCCCGGTCGTCTCCATCCCGGGCGGCGAGCCGTTGATCCACAAGGACATCGCGGAGATCGTCAAGGGCCTGGTGGCCCGCAGAAAGTTCGTCTACCTGTGCACCAATGCGCTGCTGGTCGAGAAAAAGATCGACCTGTTCCAGCCGAGCCCGTACCTCACCTTCTCGATCCATCTGGACGGTCTGCGCGCCCATCACGACCGCTCGGTCTGCCAGGATGGCGTGTTCGATCGGGCGGTCGCCGCGATCCGGCTGCTGCGTGCCCGCGGCTTTCGGGTCAACGTCAACGCCACGCTGTTCGACGGCGTCGCGCCCGATGGCGTCGCGGACTTCTTCGACTACGTCACGGACGAGCTCGGGGTCGAAGGCATCACGGTATCGCCCGGCTACGCCTACGAGCGGGCGCCCGACCAGGAGCACTTCCTCAATCGCCGCAAGACCAAGGAGCTGTTCCGGGCGATCTTCCGCCGGGGTCGGGGGCGCCGGCGCCCCTGGCAGCTCAGCCATTCTTCGCTGTACCTCGATTTCCTCGCCGGCAATCAGCAGTACCGCTGCACGCCGTGGGGCAATCCGACCCGCAACGTCTTCGGCTGGCAGCGACCCTGCTACCTGCTCGCCGAGGGCTACGCGGCCTCGTTCAAGGAGCTCATGGAACAGACCGATTGGGACAGCTACGGCACCGGCAACTACGAGAAGTGCGCCGATTGCATGGCCCACTGCGGCTACGAGGCCACCGCAGTCACCGATGCGGTCGCGCATCCGATCAAGGCGCTGCGGACGGCGCTCGGCCGGATCCGGACCGAAGGTCCGATGGCGCCCGAGATCCCGCTGGACGGCCAGCGCCAGGCGGCGTTCGTGCACGACAGGCTGGTGAACGAGGCCGTCACCAAGCTGCCCGATCGCCAGTCCCGCCGCAGCGAGCGCAGCCACGCGGCGTAGAGCCCTCAGGCGCTGCGATCGAAGCCCAGAGCGGGACCGCCCAGCGCCGCGGCGCGGCGCAGGGCAGCCAGAGCCGCGGCGGTGTCGCGGCCCAGGCGCAAGAGCGCGAGCAGCTGGCCGGGCTCCCGGATCACGCCGCCGAGAACCGCAAGCACGCGCACGCGGCCGTCCGGCCTCAGCGCCTCGAGGGCCGCCTGGGGGATCACCCGCTGGTACGGATCGGCGATCGCGCGCACGACCACGAAGGGGACGCCGGCGGCGCTGGCAGCCGCGGCCACCTCGTGGCTTTCCATGTCGACCGCAAGAGCGCCGGTCGCCTCGTGCAACCCGCGCTTGTCGCACGCCGTCGCCAAGATGCGATCGCTCCCGGCGAGCGCCCCGCCCATGGGACGAAGCCCGCCGCGTTCGAACAGAGCTTTCAGCCGTTCGCGCCACGGCGGATCGCCGGCCAGGGACGACCCATCAGGCGACAGCACGGTCTCCGGGAGGAGCAGATCGCCCGGGCGCAAATCCGGCGCGAGGCCGCCGGCGAGGCCGAAGCTGACCAGGCCCGCGGCGCCCTCGGCCAGCAGGCGCGCGGCCTCGGCCCTTGACCTTTGCGAGCTGCCGCCGCTGTAGCCGATGCGGAGGTTCAGCCCACGCAGACAACGGGCTTCGGTGCGCAGACCGGTGACGACACCGACGGCGGTCGCGTCTTCCACACCGGGCTCACAAGGCTAGAACAAACCTAGGCGCCACGCTCATCACCGTCATTGCGAGGAGCGCAGCGACGAAGCAATCCAGACGCCGACCCTGGATCGCCCGCCTGGATCGCCACTTGCGCTGGCGCGCCCTCGCGATGACGCTGCGAAGGCGACCGGAGGTTCGGCGCCCCGGATCGCGATCACAACCCCCAGGCGACGCGGCGATCGTTCTTGCGCATCAGGTCCTGATAACGGGCGAGCGCCCACAGCGGGAAGTAGGCGCTGTAGCCGTGATAGCGCAGGTACAGCACGCGCGGGAATCCGACCGCGTTGTACAGCTCCTCGTCCCACTTGCCGCCTTGGCGCGGGGCCCGCTGCAGATACGCGATCCCGCGCGTGACGGTATCGCTCTCGATCTCGCCCGCCGCCATCAGGCCGAGCAGCGCCCAGGCGGTCTGCGAGGGCGTGCTCGCGACCACCTCGCCCTTGCGGTCCGGCCAATAGCTCCCGCAGCTCTCGCCCCAGCCGCCGTCCGCCTGCTGACGCGACCGCAGCCATTCGAGCGCGTTTTCCACGTACGGTTGCGCCATGTCCTCGCCGGCGGCGTTCAGCGCACCCAGCACCGACCAGGTGCCGTAGACGTAATTGGTGCCCCAGCGGCCGAACCACGAGCCGTCCGCTTCCTGCTCCTGCCGCAGATACGCGAGCGCCCGCGCCACCGCGGGATGGTCGCGGGGGTAGCCGATCTGGGTGAGCGCGCTGACGCAGCGCGCGGTCAGGTCGGCGGTCGGGGGATCGAGCAGGGCGCCGTGATCGGCAAACGGGATGTTGTTGAGGTAGTGGTGGGTGTTGTCGGCGTCGAACGAGCCCCAGCCGCCGTTCCGGCTTTGCAGGCCGAGCACCCATTCGACGCCCCGTGCGATGGCGTGGCGGTAGCGCTTGGGATCGGCGCGGTGCAGCGCGCACAGGATCGCCGCGGTGTCGTCGACGTCGGGGTAGTGGTCGTTCTTGTACTCGAACGCCCAGCCGCCGGGTCGGAGGTTCGGGCGGGCACTGGCCCAATCCCCCACGGTACCCAGCACCTGCCGCGCGGCGATCCAGTCGAGCGCCCGGCGCACCACCGGCTCGGTCCCCGAGGCGCCCGCTTCCATCAGGGCATGGCAGGCGAGCGCCGTGTCCCAGACCGGCGACAGGCAGGGCTGAAGGTAGGCGAAACCGCCCTTGTCGGTCACGAGCTTTCTGACCGCCTGCCTGGCGATCACCAGGTCCGGGTGATCCTTGGGATAGCCGAGGGCATCGAAGGCCATCACGGTATTGGCCATCGCCGGGTAGATCCCGCCCAGGCCGTCCTCGCCGTTCAGCCGCTCGGTGACGAACGCCACCGCACGGCGCAGCGCGCGCCGGCGGGCGCGCTTGGGGAAGTACGGCGCGGCGAGCCTGAGGCCGCGGTCGACCGCGAGAAAGAAGCGCCCCCACCCGGAGCCGGTCGGATTGGCGATGTAGTCGCGCTCCTCTTCGGCCGCCGTGACGAACAGTTCCGCGATCCCGACCGCGCGCGGGTTGCACGCGCGCGGTCGGTACGCCATCAGGATCAGCAGCGGCACGATGACCGTGCGCGACCAGTAGGACACCTTGCTCAAATGGAACGGGAACCAGCGCGGCAGGAGCATGATCTCCAGCGGCATCACCGGCACCGCGCGCCAGGGCACCTGGCCGAACAGGGCAAGCGTGATGCGCGTGAACACGTTGCAGCGCGCCGCGCCGCCGCGGGCCAGGATCGCCGCGCGCGCCCGCGCCATGTGCGGCGCATCCGGATCGTCGCCGATCAGCTTGAGCGCAAAGTAGGCCTTGACGGTGGCGCTGATGTCGAGGTCGCCGCCTGTGTACAGCGGCCAGCCGCCGTGGTCCGCCTGCCCGGCGCGCAGATAGACGGCGATCTTGTCCTCGAGCGCCTGATCGATCTCGCCGAGGAAGTGCTCCAGGAGGACGTACTCGGCCGGGATGGTGGCATCGGACTCGAGCTCGAAGACCCAGTGGCCATCCGCCTGTTGTCGCATCGCCAGACCGGCCCGCGCGGCGGCGACCACCTCCGCGAGGTCGTGCCGGCCGGCAGCGACGGAACCGAGATCCGAATCGGCGGAGGCCGGCTGCCAGGCTCGGGCGACGCCTTCTTCCAGACCGGTTGTGAAAGTCTGAGGCATTCCCATTGTCATCGCCAACGCGTGCGCGATCCTAGACGATTTCGTGATAATGCACAAACGTGCGCCGCGATATGAACCGGAAATGTTCGCGTTGCGCCGCCTTGTCGCAGCCAGACCCGATGCAGCGGCGCAACGCCCTTCACTGGGGTGAGAACACGCGACCCTTCCAACGACCACCGGCGCCGCGCCGGTACTGGATCGCCGAATCCACGGTCATGGCGGTGTACAGCGCGGCCGCGAGCGGCAGAGCAAGCAGCCAGGGCCCAGCCAGGCGGTACGACTTCGCGCTCGGCCGATAGGCCACCGTCATGGCGATCCAGGCGGCAAGGCCGAGGCCGCAGAGCCATCGGTCCCCCTGGACGATGCCCATGAGCAGCCCGAGTGGCGGCACCAGATAGGCCACGCCCATGCCGAGGAGCGTACCGGCCAGGCGCGCCAGAGAATGGCAGAGCTGCGTGTCGGCGCTGCGCGCGACCATCGCCCAGATCTCGCCCAGGCGGTGGTAGCGCCGCAGACTCGTCGTGGTCTCGCTGAGGCCGAGCCAGATTCGGCCGCCGCCGGGCCTGTGC
>JBOHKK010000255.1:0-9422 GCA_050729115.1 Geminicoccaceae bacterium
GCTCGCACCAGCCCGCTCCCCCTCCCAACCGCCCCAAGGGTACCATCGGTGGGTGGTTGGGAGGGGGAGCGGGCCGGGGCCGCGGGTCCACCCAAGGGGAAAATGCGCTAGCGCTCGTAGGTCCCGATCAGCTCGACCTCGGCGAAGACGTGCCGTTCGGCCGCGGCTTCGACCTCGGAGCAGCTGGCATCGGACGCCACCGGCAGGCTTGGCTCGCTCAACGCCATCAGGCGGAAATGGTAGTGATGCGGGCCACGCCCCTCGGGTGGGCGAGGTCCGGCGTAGCCGGGCTTGCCGAAGTCGTTGACCGCTTACCTGAAGCCGTCACCGATGGTCTCGGGGCCGTGGCCCTCGCTCAGCTCGAGCCAGTCTCCAGGGATGTCGTAGGCGGCCCAGTGCCGAAAGGTGCCGCCCGGCGCGTCCGGATCGTTGCACAGCAGGACGAAGCTGCGCGTCCCGTCCGGCGTACCCTGCCACCGCAACAGCGGCGAGACGTTGTCGCCATCCGAGGTGTATTGCTTCGGGATCTCGCCACCTTGCTCAAAGGCGGGGCTGGTCATCTGCAATGCCACGTCGCCCTCCAGCAAAAAGCGTGCACCATCAGCCATCCACAACGCCCGCGCCTCGGGGCGGTTCCTCCAGAAGACCGAGATTTCGACACTCTTCGCTCGCTCTGGAGGAAGGAAGCGCCCGAGGCGTCGCGATCCGACTTCCAGCGCAGCGAGGTTGTGTTCACGACAGTCGTAAGCCTGAGTATTCGCCATGACCGAGTCTCTCGATTGTGTCCTGGAAGTCGACCAGCCCTCGCATTGAGCCGGTTTTCTATATTTCTCGCCCGAACACCCGCCAGGCGATCAGGATAAGGACGCGTCGGGTATTGTAGAAATGCGTTCCAGTACCTATATGGAGCTTGCGGCTCCCTCCAAACCATTCGACAAGGCTCGAGACGGTGTCGGCCGGCCCTGACATGGCTGTGGGGCATGGTCGTGGGGAGATCCGCAAGGAAGCAACGCAAGTCGGGTGTTTTTGCACCGAGGGATGATGAATCAGGATCTGGGCACCATTCGGCGCAGCGGCGATCTCGACTGGTACCTCGAGCAGGCGCTGCGTTTTCCGATGCTGAGGGCGGAGGAAGAGCGGCGCTTGGCCGAGCGCTGGCAGAGGGACCGGGACGAGGCGGCCGCCCGGCTGCTGCTGGGCAGCCACCTGCGCCTGGTGGTCAAGATGGCGCGCGGGTTTGGCGGCTACGGCCTGCCGCTCGGCGAGCTGATCGCCGAGGGCAACGTCGGCCTCATGCAGGCGCTCGACAAGTTCGAGCCGGAGCGCGGGTTCCGGTTCTCGACTTACGCCATGTGGTGGATCCGCGCGGCCATCCAGGAGTACGTCCTGCACAATCGCTCGCTGGTGAAGATGGGCACCACGGCGGCGCAGAAGAAGCTGTTCTTCAATCTGCGCCGGCTCAAGCGCGAGCTGGGCGAGCTCGGGGAGGGCGACCTCGCCCCCGAGGCGGTGGCGAGCATCGCCGCAGAGCTCGGGGTGAGCCAAGACGAGGTGATCGAGATGAACCGGCGGCTCGCCGGTCGGGATCGGTCGCTCGCCGCGCCGATGCGCGAGGGCGGCGACACCGAGTGGCAGGACATGCTGGCGGCCGAGGGTCCGGATCAGGAAAGCGTGGTCGCCGAGGCGAGCGAGCTCGCCTGGCGGCGCGACCTGATGGCGGCGGGCCTGCGGACGCTGAGCGAGCGCGAACGCCACATCCTGACGGAACGGCGCCTCAAGGACGACCCGATGACGCTCGAGGACCTCAGCTCGGTGTACGGGGTTTCGCGCGAGCGGGTGCGCCAGATCGAGGTGCGGGCGTTCGAGCGGCTGCAGAAGGCGATGCTCGCCGCGGCGGCCAACGAGCAGGCGCGCGCGCCACGCCTCGCCGCCTGATCTGCGGTGCGGCCGGTCCGGCGGCGGCCGCCAGCTCGGACGTCTGGCAGGGAGGCCGCTGATGCCGCGGGGCGACTTTGAGACAGCAGAATGCTTGCTTATATCAGCATTACTTATATAAGCATCGTCCGACGCGGGGTGGAGCAGCCCGGTAGCTCGTCAGGCTCATAACCTGAAGGTCGGAGGTTCGAATCCTCCCCCCGCAACCACCTTGATCGAACAGGCCGCCTCCGCACCGAGCGCGGCCTGTTGTTCGTCCAGCCCAAGCTCGACCATGCGCACGATCGCGCCCGCGATCGCCACCC
Organism: Geminicoccaceae bacterium; assembly: GCA_050729115.1. Taxonomy (GTDB): domain Bacteria; phylum Pseudomonadota; class Alphaproteobacteria; order Geminicoccales; family Geminicoccaceae; genus JBKPNX01. The sequence continues at coordinate 2,241 of JBOHKK010000255.1, forward strand.
GCAGCCCGTCCACGGCCGGGTGGCGTACCGCCCGCTCGATCAGCCCCCGCAGGAGCTGAAGGGTCTCTCGCGGAGCGTCGGATCGGCAAGAGCCTTGCTCACGTCCTCGCTGTCGCGGAGCCAGGTCTGGGCGGGAGTGGGGTGATCTCGACAGCGTAGCCGAGTCGTTCGGGGCGTCTGACGAGACGGCGGGTCTGCATCCCAATTTCCGGACTGCCCCCGTACAACATCCTGGTCCAAAAGGGGCAGGGGCAATCGTGCGTCTGGCCGGAACCAAAGGCGGCTCGTCTCGTTACGCCGAGAACCCAACCTGGAAGGAGCAGCCGTCATGCGCAAGGTCTATGGAGCGGCTACGGCCGTCGCTTTGGCGCTGGCCGCCGGCGCCGCCAGCGCGGCCGAGTGGACCGGCACGATCGAGCAGATCGACGAGGTCTCCCGCAACATCATCGTCAGCAACAGCGTGCGGCCCGATCAGATCATGACGTTCGCGGTCTCCGACACCAATACCGTCGGCGCGACGATCGAGGACCTCCGAGAAGGCGACACCGTGCGGGTGTTCTACGCCGAATCGGGGACCGAGAGCGGCATACCCGTCAATGCCATGCAGATCGATCAGGTGGCGGCGGCGGATACCGCGGCGCGCGATACCGCCGTGCGGGAAGCCGCCACGCCGGACGCCGCGATCAGGGGCGACATCAGGCAAGGTACGCTCGAGCAGATCGGTGGCGATTCGATCACGGTCTCCGGCGTGGAGTATCCGCTGGGCGGCGGATTCATGGGCGTGCCCCTGGAACAGCTCGAGGAGGGGGATGAGGTGAAGCTCGTGGTCCGGGAGACCGACCCGCGCGACATCGTCGAGCTCACCAAGGTCGAGTAGCCGAGCAGCTTCCTCGGTTGGTCTGGCGGGGCGATCGGGCGGCGCCATGACGCGTGCGGCATCATCAGTCCGCCGCGCACGGCCGTCCGGTCGAACGAACGCGACCCGAGCCCCATGAGCCAGCTGGAGCTCTGCCTCGGCAGCGTGCAGGAGATGAGGATGCCGCGGTGATGGGCGCCGCGGAGGGATGGCGAGGTCCCCTCGAGCGGGTGGACGAGACCGCCCCCACGATCGTGGTCGACGGTCGGAGGACGTGATCGCAGTCAAGCGGGCGTTCGCCCGTCTCGGCCGGTACGTCCTGCCGAAGGACGGGCCGCACGGGATCATCGACCGTGAGCTCGACGAGGCGATCCGCAACTACCAGGAGGATCGCGATCTCCGGGTCGATGCCTGGATGCGCCCCGGCGGCGAGACCGCGACGCGGCTGAGCTACGATCTGGCGTTGCTGGACGATTGAACCCGCAGCGGAGAGGTGTCATGGGTGCCAGCACTTTGAGCGCGACCAAGGGGTTGCGATTTTCGGACCCCAACGACGTGGCCCCGATCGGCCCGGGCCTTCCACCGCCCCTGCCGGTGGCCCAGTTCAAGTTCGACCTAGCCGAGAAGGCCTTCGATACGCTCGGCCTCGACCGCGCCGCGCAGCATCTCCGCCGCTTTCGCTCGGGTGCCGGCGGCGACCTCTTCCTGTCCCGCGAGGACGCCAGCCGCATCCCGCTCATTCGCATGGCCGAGGACCGGACCCGCAATCACTTCGAGACCAGAACGTTCGTCGGACAGGGCAAAGAGGCCATCGCCAAGAGACTTCGCAATCTTCCGGATGGTGGCACCGACACGATCGAGGATGAATTCGTTGGCGGCATCAACTTCGTGCGACCAGCCCGAATGGGTCCGCTTGAGTACATCGGCAAGTTGGGTCGCGACGCTCTGGCCATCGCCAACGACGTCCCAGGATATCTGGCGCTGGGTAAGACGAGCGTGACATCAAAGGGTACATGGGACGTGATGCGCCGCGGCAACCAGTTCATCTTTCGCGGCAAGGTCGACCACAGCCTGAAAGACCCGTTCAATTTCGACGAGGGTCAGCCCGGTCATCGGAAGCGCGGGCACTCGAGAGCGCGGGCGGAAGCCCGTTCCTTCACGATTCGCCACGACTTCACCGCGCCGTCCTCGGCGCTCGCAGAACTGCGGCCCGACGGCAGTCTTCGCCTGATCAGCGCTCGCTGGGGCGAGGACGGCCAGCACCACAGCCGCTCTCTGGCCAAACCGCTTCGCAGCCTGCTTGGTCGCTGACTTGTGCCGCGGGACGACTACGGTCTCGTGCGCCCACCCGGCGCTTCTAACGGCGGCGGTCCAAGGAAGCCGCGGCGGCGGTGGGGACGATGGCTTCTATTGCTTCTCCTCTCATGCCTATTACTCGACGAGATATTCACGGTCATCGATTTTGCCCCGCCACACTGCGGACATGCACGTGACGAGGAGGTCAAGGGGGAGGTCCGCAATGTTTTCCGCACGCACCTGATCCATACGCTTGACGAGTGGGGCGAGCTCTACTGGCGTTTCAACGACGGTCGCGTTCTGCGTATCGATCTCAAAGTACTTAGCAGTTTTGGAGAAGATTTTGAACAAGTCAAATGGAAGTTGATCGATAGGATAAGCGTAGACACGATTTTCGGAGGCGTCGAATATCCGGCGCCCCCCTACCTCGACGAGGTACGACGCGAGCTGGCCGAGAAGTACAGCCCGGATCATGGCTACCTCCGCGGCGACTTCATCGCCAGCAGCTGCGAGATGATGGCGGCGGTGGTGCTCACCCCCGAATCCTACGCGCGCTATCGCGCCGAGGAGGGCCTGCCGACGCTCGCCTCGCTCCCACCCGTTCCCGAGCACCACCCGGAGTGAGGAGCCGGCGCCGCGCGAGGGGCCGGCGTCCGAGGCCCGCGAAACGCGCACACACCTCGACATTGCCGTCTCGATGCGGCTGGGCCCTCGCCGAAGCCGACGAACGGGTCGCCGCGCCTTGATCTGCGCGCCCGGAATCGGATCACGACTGTCCGCCGCGTAGGTGGTATCGAATCCGAAGGCAGTCGACGGCGCGGGACGGCGCGCCTCGAACGCCGCTTCTCGACCTCGGGGATCGTTGACATGCCCTCGTAACAGGCGGGCCGCGGGTTCCGAGAGCGCCTCACACCCCGTGATACTCGCGGTACCAGGCGACGAAGCGGGGCAGGCCGTCCTCGATCGGGGTCTTGGGCTCGAACCCGAGGTCGCGCCGGCTCGCCGCGATGTCGGCGCAGGTGCGCACCACGTCGCCCGGCGGCAGCGGCGCCAGCTTCACCTCGGCCTTGCGCCCGAGCGCCGCCTCGAGGATCCCGAGGAACCGCCGCAGGTGTACCGGCCGGTGATTGCCCAGGTTATAGAGGGCGTGCGGGGCGTCGCCGGCCGCGCCAGGCGGACGATCGAGCGCGGCGAGCACGCCGGCGGCGATGTCGTCGATGTAGGTGAAGTCGCGCTCCATGTCGCCGTGGTTGTTGAGCGTGATCGGCCGCCCCCGGACGATCGCGTCGCAGAACAGCCAGGCGGCCATGTCCGGGCGGCCCCAGGGGCCGTACACCGTGAAGAAGCGCAGGCCGGTCTGCGGGATGGCGTACAGATGGGCGTAGCAGTGGCTCATCAGCTCGTTCGCCCGCTTGGTCGCGGCGTACAGCGAGACCGGGCGATCGACCCGGTCCTCGATCGCGAACGGGATCTTGGTGTTGCCGCCGTAGACCGAGCTCGAGCTGGCGTAGACCAGATGCTCGAGCTTGGGCAGATCGTGCCGGCACACCTCCAGGATCACCATGTGCCCCTCGAGGTTGCTGTGCACGTAGTCGAACGGCGCCGTGAGGGAATGCCGCACGCCGGCCTGGGCGGCCAGATGGATGACGCCGGTGATCTCGTTCCGATGGCGCCTCGCGAGCGCCCGCAATGCCGCCAGGTCGGCGACGTCGAGCCGGGCCGAGGTGAAGCGGCGATCGGCTTCGAGCCGCGCCAGGCGGGCCTGCTTGAGCGCTGGATCATAGTAGGCGTTGAGGTCGTCGACGCCGATGACCCGCTCGCCGCGCGCGAGCAGCGCGTGGCTCACATGGTAGCCGATGAAGCCGGCGCTGCCGGTAACCATGATCGCCATGCGTCGACGGTCTCCTGTGCGAAGGCGGGCACGCGCAAAGCAGCCGAGCGTGCGCGGGGCAGCTCATGCGACGACGGTCTTGCGCAGGTACCCGCGCGCGTAGCCGTCCTGGAACGGCGCTCGGTCCCGACGTAACCGAGCCCCCGGTAGAATGACAAGGCTTCGACCATCCGTTCGTGCGTGTACAGCGCAACTTTGTCCAGACCCTTGCTCTGCGCCACGCTCTCGGCGAACCGCATCAGCCTGCGCCCGAGGCCGTGCCCGTGACGATCGGGGCGGATCGCCAGGACCTCGACGACCAGACGGTCCGAGCGCGGCGCCAGCACCAGGATGCCGGCGAGGACGCCCGCGTCTTCGAGAACCTGCACGCGCCCGGCACCGATCAAGGCCGCGTCGTCGGCGAGCATGGGCGCCGGCGGCTTGCCGATCCGGGCGACATGAGGTTCGAACGCCGCCTCGACGCCCGCGATCACGGCTGGCAGATCGGCGTGATCGGCAGGCCTGATGGTGATCGCCACGACCGGTGCCTCGGGGCGACGACGGTGCTCAGATGTGGATCGGCGCGCCGTGGGTCGCGAGCGCCGCTTCCTTGATCGCCTCCTCGAGGGTCGGATGGGCGTGGCTGCTGCGCGCCAGATCCTCCGAGGACGCGCCGAACTCGATCGCGAGCGCCGCCTCGGCGATCATGGTGCCGGCCTCGGCGCCGATGATGTGGACCCCGAGCAGGCGATCCGAGCGCGCGTCGGCGAGCACCTTGACGAAGCCATCGGTCCTGCCGGTCGCCCGCGCCCGCGAGTTGGCGGAGAACGGGAACTTGCCGGCCTTGTACGCGATGCCCGCCTCCTTGAGCTGCTCCTCGGTCTTGCCCACCGCGGCGACCTCCGGGGCCGTGTAGATCACCGCGGGGATCGCGTCGTAGTCGAGATGCGGGCTCTGACCCGCCAGCAGCTCGGCGACGCACACGCCCTCGTCCTCGGCCTTGTGCGCCAGCATCGGGCCCCTGATGACGTCGCCGATCGCGTAGATGCCTTCGATTGAGGTCGCATAGTGAGGGTCGACCTCGATGCGGCCGTGGTTGTCGGTCTTGAGGCCGACCTGCTCCAGACCGAGGCCGTCGGTGTAGGGCCGGCGCCCCACCGCGAGGAGCAACACGTCGGCCTTCATCTTCTCGGGCTCGCCGCCGTCGACGGCCTCGGTCGTGATCAGCAGGCGATCGCCGCCGTCATCGACCTCGGTCACCTTGGCCGCCAGCTTGAAGCCGAGGCCCTGGCGCGAGAGCAGGCGCTGGAACTGGCGCGAGACCTCCAGGTCCATGCCCGGGGTGATGCGATCCAGCCACTCGACCACGGTCACCTTGGCGCCGAGCCGCCGCCACACCGTGCCCAGCTCGAGACCGATGTAGCCGGCGCCGACCACCACGAGGTGCCCGGGCACGCCCTCCAGATCGAGGGCGCCGGTCGACGAGACGATGCGCTCCTCGTCGATCTCGAGGCCCGGCACCGTCGCGCTCTCGGACCCGGTGGCAACGAGGATGTTGCGGGTGTTGACCTGCTGGCCGCCGCCGGCGTTCAGCTCGACTGCGATCCGCCCCGCGCCTTCGAGGCGCGCCGTTCCCTTGATCGAGGCCACCTTGTTCTTGCGGAACAGGAACTCGATGCCCTGGGTCAGCTCTTTGACGACCTTGCTCTTCTGATCCTGCATCGCGCCCAGGTCGAGCTCGACCGTCGGGATCTTGATGCCATGGGCGTTGAGACCGTCGCGGGCCTCGGCATAGAGCTCCGAGGAATTGAGCAGCGCCTTCGAGGGGATGCAGCCGACGTTGAGGCAGGTGCCGCCGAGCGTCGTGCGCCGGTCGATGCAGGCGACCTTCATGCCGAGCTGGGCCGCGCGGATCGCCGCGACGTAGCCGCCGGGGCCGCCGCCGATCACCACAAGGTCGAAGATCTCGTCGTTCATCCCCCTCCCCGTGCCCAGGGCAGCGCGCCGGCGCCGACCGTGCCCGGCCTCAGACGCCCAGCAACAGCCGCTCCGGATCTTCGATGCATTCCTTGACCCGCACCAGGAAGCTCACCGCCTCGCGGCCGTCGACGATCCGATGATCGTAGCTGAGCGCCAGATACATCATCGGCCGGATCGCGATCTCGCCGTCGATCGCCATCGGGCGTTCCTGGATCTTGTGCATGCCGAGAATGCCGACCTGGGGCGGATTGAGGATCGGCGCGCTCATCAGGGAGCCGTACACGCCGCCATTGGAGATGGTGAAGGTGCCGCCCACGAGCTCGTCCATGGCGAGCTGGCCGTCGCGCGCCCGCGCCCCCAGATCGTTGATTGCCTTCTCCACCTCGGCGAAGCTCAGCTGATCGGCATTGCGAATCACCGGGACCACGAGCCCGGACGGCGCGCCGACCGCGACCCCGATGTCGTAGTAGTGCTTGTACACGATCTCGTCGCCGTCGATCTCGGCGTTGACCGCCGGAAACGCCTGCAGCGCGTTGATCGAGGCCTTCACGAAGAACGACATGAAGCCGAGCCGCACGCCGTGCTTGTGCTCGAAGCCGTCGCGGTAGCGCCGGCGCAGCTCGATCACCGCCCCGAGGTCGGCCTCGTTGTACGTGGTGAGGATCGCGGCGGTGTTCTGGGCCTCCTTCAGCCGCTCGGCGATGCGCCGGCGCAGCCGGGTCATCCTGACCCGCTCCTCGCGGGCGCGCCCGGCCTGAGGCACCACTCTGGGCGCCGGCCCCGGAGCTTTGGCCGCGGGCGCCGGTTTCGCCGGCCGCAGCTCCTCGGGCGCGGCCGCCTCGACAGTGGGCTCCGGCTCGCCCTTCGTCTCGCGCACCTTGGTCGGCGCCTGCGGCTCGGCGTCAGCCGATCCATAGTCCTCGGCAGGAGCCTCCTCCCGGGCAGCCGCACCGTCGCCGGCCGCTTCGATCGCCGCAAGGACGTCGCCTTTGGTGATGTTGCCCTTGGGGCCGGTCGGCGTGATCCTCGCCGGGTCGAGGCCGTGCTCCTCGATCAGCTTGCGCACCGATGGCGCCAGCGGCCCGTCCCCCTCCGCGAGTCCGGGGGTCTCCTCAGCGGCGGGTCTGGCGGCGGGTTTGGCGGCGGGCTTGGCCGCGGGGGCGGGCGCCGCGCCGTCGGC
>JBOHKK010000256.1:0-9389 GCA_050729115.1 Geminicoccaceae bacterium
CCGTCCACCAGCACCCGGGCGCCCACCGCCCGCGCCGCGGCGACGATCCGGCCGAGCTCGGTGAGCGCGCCGGTGACGTTGGAAGCGTGGGTCACCGCGATCACCCGGCAGCGCTCGCTCACGACCTGCTCGAGCCGGTCCAGATCGAGCCGGCCCTCGTCGGTAACCGGCAGCACCCGGATCACGGCGCCGGTCCGCTCGCACAGCAGCTGCCAGGGCACGATGTTGCTGTGGTGCTCGAGCTCCGAGAGCACGATCTCGTCGCCCGCGCCGAGCCGTTCGCCGAAGGCGTGGGCGAACAGGTTGATGCCGAGCGTGGTGCCGGAGGTGAGGATCACCTCGTTCGGCTCCACGACGCCCAGATATCGGGCGATGGTGCGCCGCGCCTCGGCGAACGCCTCGGTCGCGGCCTCGGCGAGCGGGTAAATGCCGCGCTTGACGTTGGCCCGGTCCCGGGTCTCGAAGGCGAGGAGCGCCTCGGCGGCGGCGCGGCAGATCTGCCCGGTCGCGGCGCTGTCCAGGTAATAGAAGCCCTCCGGCCGGTGCTCGAACACCGGGAACGCCGCGCGCGCCGCCCGGGCATCGAAGCTCATGCGCCAGTCCCGACCAGGGCGGCGAGCGCTTCCGGGGTATCGATGTCGAGGAGCGCGCCGTCGTCGTCCAGCTCGATCTCGACCACCTCCTCGGCATGCTCGCCGAGCAGGTGGCGGGCGCCGACGTCGCCGCCGATCTCGCGCATCTCCGGCACGAAGCGGGTCGCGAACAGCACCGGGTTGCCGCGCTTGCCGCGCACCGTGGGCACGCAGATGGCGCGGCCTTCGAGCGGATTGAACGCGGCGATCAGACGATCGATCTGGGCGGCGGTGACCCGGGGCATGTCGCCGAGCCCGATCACCACGCCTTCGGCGTCCTCGGGCAGGGCGGCGAGCCCGACCGCGAGCGAGCTGCTGAGGCCCGAGGCGTAGTCCTCGTTGTGGGCCCAGACCACCGCGCGCTCGCCGAGCCCGGCGCGCACGTCTCGCGCCTGGTGACCGGTGACCACGATCACCGGATCGGCGCGCGAGGCCAGCATGGCGTCGATCGCATGGGCGACCATGGGCCGGCCGTCGATCGGGGCGAGCAGCTTGTTGGCCTGGCCCATGCGCCGCGACTGCCCGGCGGCGAGCACCAGGGCCGCGATCTTGCCCGGCTTCGCCGGCTTGGCCTCGCGCGGCTGCGGCCGGGTCGGGATCTCGGTGAGCAGGCCGCCCACGCCCATGCCCATGATGTCCTGCCGGGTCACCGGGATGCCGGCGGCGAGCCGCTCCAGGACCCAGTCGAAGCCGTTCAGCTTGGGCGAGCGGGCGCAGCCCGGCAGACCGAGGACCGCGCGCTCGCCGATGTGGGCGAGCAGCAGCAGATTGCCGGGATCGACCGGCATGCCGAAATGCTCGACCACGCCGCCTGCCGCCTCGATCGCCGCGGGCAGCACGTCGCGCCGGTCGGTGATCGCCGAAGCGCCCGCGATCAGCACGAGATCGCCCCCGCTCGCCCGGATCCGCTCGGCCAGCGCCGTGATCTCGTGGGGGGAGCGCGCCTCGCTGATCAGACGGCCGCCCGCCGCCGCGATCCGCCCGGCGGTGATCGCCACCGTCTTGTCGAGCACCGATTCCTTGATCCCGGGGAGGCGGGTCTGAATCAGCGCCACGTCCAGCGGCCGATACGGCGCGACCCGGACCAGGCCGCCGGCCTCCCTGGCGATCGCGAGGCAGCGCTCGACCGCCGCCCGCGGCGCAGCGAACGGAATGATCTTGATGGTCGCCACCATCTGATGCGCGTGCACGCTCGCGAACGCCGGCAGCGTGCCGAGCGTCACCGCCTCGTCGACCAGATTGAGGCGATCGATGCGCTCGCGGTCGACCACGACCACGCCGGCCTGCTCCGCGTGCAGATTGACCCGGCCGGTGAACGGCTTGTCGACCCGAAGATTGGCGCCGGCGACGGCCTCGGCGACCAGGCGCGCGGCCTCGTCCTCGGCGAGGTCGTCAGGATCGAGCTTGGCGGCGATCACCGTCTTGGCGCCGGCTGCGCGCAGCGCCGCCACGTCTTCTGCCGCCAGCCGCCGACCCTTCTTCAGAGCCAGGCCTTCCAGCTTGACCGAATGGGCGAGGATCGCGCCCTCGGCGTCGTCGAGAGCGATCGCACCGAACCTCATGGATCAGGAACCAGGACGTTGTCTGCCGACAGTGGTCAAAGTCGGCCTCGGGTGGGGTGCGGTCAAGGCCGGCGACGCGGCGCGCTCAACCATTCCCGCCCTGACGCAGGACCTGGGTCATCTCGGCGATCACCGAGAGCGCGATCTCGGCCGGGCTGACCGCTCCGATCGAGAGGCCCGCAGGCCCGTAGATCCGTTCGAGCGCCGGCGCATCGTGGCCGAGCGCGGAAAGGCGCTCCAGGCGGGCGGCGTGGGTGCGCTTGCTCCCGAGCGCCGCGATGTAGAACGCGTCGGAGCGCAGCGCCAGGTCGAGCGCCGGATCGTCCAGCTTGGGGTCATGCGTCAGGGTCACGACCGCGGTGCGGGCGTCCGGCTTCAGCTCCTCGAGCGCCTCGTCCGGCCAGTCCTGGCGGACCTCGACCCCTGGAAAGCGGGCGTCGCTCGCGAACGCGCGCCGCGGGTCGACCACGGTGACGTCGTAGCCGGCGAGGCTCGCCATCGGCACCAGCGACTGGGCGATGTGCACGGCGCCGACCACGATCAGGCGAAGCGGCGGGTTGAACACCTGGATGAACAGCGGCCCGCGCGCGCTCTCGATCGTCGCGCCCTTGTCGCGCCGGTGGGCGCTCTGCACCGCATCGAGGATCGGCTGCGGCAGCGGCTCGCCCGCCACCACCTCGCCCGCGACGACGAGCGCCTCGTCGCCGTGCTCGAGCCAGCGCAGGTGCGCCGCCGGCCGTTTCGCCGCGCGCGCTTCGAGCAGGCGATCGAGGGTGCTGCGCTGCACGTTCCAAGCCTCCTTCAGATGGCCCCGGCCAGGCTAGCCGATTTGCGCCGCCTGCGCACCATGTCCGAGCACCGGGCGAGTGCCGGTCTATCAGCACCTGCAAAGTGTCGCGCGACACATTACGAATCCAGGTCAATGAGCATCGAGAGTTCTCGCCACAAGGGCCTGCGCCGATTGATCGAAGACGACGATGCGCGCGGCGTCCCGGGCGCGCATGCCAACAAGATCAGGCGCCTCCTGTTCGCGCTTCAGGAAGCGACCGAGGTGTCCGACATGGCTCGTTACCCAGGCTGGCGTCTCCATCCGCTCAAAGGTGATCTGGACGGCCTCTGGAGCGTCACGGTGACGGCTAACTGGCGCATCGTCTTCCGGTGCGACGCTGGCAGGACCTTTGACGTGGACTTGATCGATGACCACTAAGAAGGGGCAGCACCGATGATCCAGATGAAGAAACCACCGCATCCGGGCGAGATCGTCTACCGCGACGTCATCGAAGCCCTTGGTTTGAGCGTCACCGCGGCGGCCCGCGTGCTCGGCGTGAGCCGCCCTGCCCTCTCGGCTTTCCTGAACGGCCGGGCATCGCTGTCGCCGGACATGGCGATCCGCATCGAGAAGGCCTTTGGTCCCAAAATGGATCATCTGCTGCGCATGCAGTGCGCCTTCGACATCGCTCAGGCAAAGCGACGGGCAGACGCGATCGAGGTCACGCCGTATCGACCCGCAGCGTGACCACCAGACGGCACCTGATCAATCCGGGAGTGAACCGGCCCGTAGGTCGGGTGCAGCGGAGCGCAACCCGACGACCGCTACCCGATTTCTGGCGGTGACGCATGCACTGGTTTACGGTCGACCGCGTTACGGCGCAGACAGGGGCGGCGGCGGACCTGACGACCGACGATGGCTGAGCCGCCCGTAATGCAGCCATGGCCACGCGTCGATTCCCGGGCGCGGCCGGCGCCGATCCCATCGATCGGTCCGATTCCCTGCCCACATGTCAGAGGACTGTCTTGCCGAGACTCTGGCTGATTCCGTTCTGTGTGATCCTCGCTCTGCTCCTCGGTTGCTCGGGCGCACAGATCGAGAGCGCCCATGTCGGGCCGCCCGCGGCGATCGAGGGCGCCATCACGCGGCACTACGAGCGCTACGCGAGCGAGGGCAACTGCTTCAACCCCTACATCGACGGCGTCACGCGGCTCATCGTGCTCGAGGACACGCCGGACCGGCTCGTCGTGCGTGCGCGCTACTTCTATCGCGACCGCTTCCACGACGGCGGTCAGGGCCACGGGGCGCGCGGGCACGGCTACCGCGGCTTCGGCGAGCGGACCTTCACCCTGGCCCGTGGCTCGGGCGGTGTCCCCGTCGTGGTCGGGATGACCGGCGCGTAGGATGAGCCCGCGATCCGCTCGTTGCTCAGGCCCATGCCTCCCGACTGATCGTCCGGCGTCCGGACGCGAGCGGGCGAGGGCGTCGCCACCTCGCCAGAGCGTCAGGCCGGGGGGATCCCGCGGCGCCCTGGTCGAATGAGCCAAGACGTCTCGCGGTCTGACCAGCACGGATCAGCGCCCCCTTCGTCCTGATGCCCGACGTGCTGCTCCTGATGGTGCTGGTGCCCGAGACCGTGCTGTGGCTGCCGCCCCGCTTCGGCGACGAAGGCTGGAGCAGCATCCGAATGGACGAGATCGCGGGCGGCGATCTCGTCCGGATAACGCTCCTCTCATCATCTGAAATCGAGCAATTTCTCCCCGGTGAGCTGAAGATGTCGCGATCCGCGGCGGGTCCACCTCATCGGGGATTGCTTGTCTCATGACGTCCTTGGGCACTGCGGGCAGACGGCCGCACGCCGCGGCCCGGACGAAGGCGTCGGGTTTCGCCTGCGGCTCACCCAACCTACGCTTCTAAATCTCCTTCAGGGCCGTTTGGACCGCCTGCGATGCCACCCGATTTCTGGCGGTGGCGCATGGACTGGTTTACGGTCGACCGCGTTAGGGCGCAGACAGGGGCGGCGGCGGACCAGAGGACCAACGATGGCTGAGGCCCGTAATGCATCCACGACCATGTGTCAGGCCATGCGCTCGGTCGCAGGGCACGGCCGGCGCCGATCCCACGGATCGATCAGATCCCTCGCCAACATGTCGAAGACCGTCTTGCCGAGACTCTGGCTCGTCCCGTTCTGTGTGATCGTGGTACTGCTTCTCGGTTGCTCGGCCACACGGATCGAGAGCGCGCATTTCGGGCCGTCCACCGCCATCGAGCGCGCCATGATGCGCTATTACGCGCGCTACGCGAGCGAGGGCAACTGCTTCAACCCCTACATCGACGGCTTCACGCGGCTCACCGTGCTCGAGGACACGCCCGATCGGCTCGTCGTTCATGCCCGCTACTTCTATCGCGACCGCTTCCAGCAAGGCGGTGCAGGCGAGGGCGGGCAGACCTGCGCCGGCTTTGACGCGCGGACCTTCACCCTGGCACGCGGCCCGGACGATGGTCCCGTCGTGATCGAGATGACCGGCGAGGCGGATGAAGCCGTGATCCGCTCGTTGATCAGGCGCGTCCTTCCCAACTGACCGTCGCGGCCGCCGACGACGAGGGGCAGCGGCCGTTCGCGGGCTTACCGCAGCGGCAGAGCGGTCAGGTCCCGCGGCAACTGTTGATGATATTCCTAAGATGAGGTACTGTCGTCCGCCTGCGGCTCTTGCGGCCGGGCAGAGGACGGCGGCGTTCTGGCGGCGCGCGCGACCAAACGAATTCGACGAATCAACCTGTAATCAATGGCTTAGCGATTCGAGCCTGCCGATTCCGGCGCATTCTGGGGCGCTCGGGCCGCTCGGTGAGTGGCGTTCACGGGTCCGTGACCGGAGATCGATGGCGCGGCGCCGCGGGCGCGAACACCTCCTGCGGCGCGGCGACGCCCCGCAAGGGGAAGCGGCCGACGGCAGCAAGCGGCGCATCGAGCGCGCGGGCGAAAGCGGCGGAGCACAGGAGCGGCCGTTCGAGCTGCTTCGCCAGACCCTCGAGGCGGCTCACCAGGTTGACGGCGGGGCCGAGCACGGTGAAGTCGAGGCGATCGGGGCTGCCGATGTTGCCGTACACCACCTGGCCCACGTGCAGGGTGGCGGTGAAGGCAAGCGGCGTGCCGCCCCCGGCCGCGGCCCCGGCCAAGCGCTGCCCGGCGCGCTCGACCGCCTGGAGAGCCGCGCGGCAGGCGGCGGCCCGGCTGCCGGCAGCCTCGACCGGAAAGATCGCCAGCACGCCATCGCCCAGGAACTTGAGCACGTCGCCGCCCTCGGCCCGCACCGCCTCGACCACCGCCTCGAAGTAGCGATCGAGCGCCGCGAACAGCTCCGCCTCGCCCAGGCGCTCGCTCATGGTGGTGAAGCCGCGCAGGTCGGAGAACAGGATCGCCGCCTCGATGTGCCGGCGATCGCCGCGCCTGATCGCGCCCGCGAGCACGGCTTCCGCCGGCCCCTCGCCAAGGAAGGTGCGCAGCAGGCTGGCGCTGGAGCGGCGCATTGCGGTCGGCTCGAGCGCCGCGGCGAGCGGCTGGCGCAGGCGCTCGATCAGCTCGAGGTGGCGCTCGGCGAAGCCGTCGGCGCCGTCGCTCACCAGGCTCATGGCCTGCACCGAGCCGTCGCCGTACTCGAGCGGCACGGCGAGGTAGTCGGTGCCGCCCGCCGCGGCCATCTCGTGCAGGACCTGATGGTCGCGCTTCGGATCCAAGCCCAGGAGCCGGCGCCGGAAGCTCTGCCGCCGCTCGACCACGTGCTCGAACGGGCTGCCGTAATACGCGCCGGTCGCGAGCGTGGTCCGCGGCACCACGTATTCGTGGGTGTCGGAGCCGTCCCGCGTCCAGATCACGCCCCAGGCGCTGGCCAGGGGATTGGCGAGCCGCTGCCCGGCGCGCAGCCGCCAGAGTGGCACGCCGAGCCCGACCAGCTGGCGGCAGAAGCGATCGATCAGCTCGAGCGGCGCCAGCGCGAGCCGCGCTTCGGCGATCAGCCAATTCGCGATCTCGGCGGCCTCGCGCTCGCCGCGAGCGGATTCGTCGGCCATGATGCTCGCCCGTCAGCGATCCAGGGTCAGGCTGCCTTAGCGCGTTGCCGGCGGCGGCCTGGTCGGAGGCACCGACGCGATCGCCGCCGCCAATGTCCGCAAGCGGTCGGGCGCAGCCGACGCTTGCCGACGGGCGAGCCTGCCGAATACGCCCGGGTCTCGGGCCGCTGCTGCCCCGCTGACCATGTGCGCGCTGCCATCAAGTCGCAGCCTTCCTGCTCGATCGCAGCTCGAAGACGGCGCCTTCGCAGCCGCCGGATACGTGGAATGCCGGTTTGAAGCGCCGCCTCGCCTCCGCGAGCAGGCGATCCAGCGTGGCGTCGTCGTGGGACGGGTCGTGGTGGAACAGGACCACCTCCTTCGCGCCCACGCGCGCCGCAAACTCGAAGGCGTGGCGATACGCGCTGTGGCCCCACCCGACGCAACACGCGTATTCCGCCTCGGTGAACTGAGCGTCGTGGATCAGGAGATCGGCGCCGGCGGCGAGATCGTAGCCCGACGTCCACTCCGGCTCGAGCCACTGGCTGTCCTCGAGCCCGAGCGCAGGCTCGTGGTCGGGCAGATACGCGACGACGCGGCCCGCCTCCTCGATCCGGTAGCCGACCGTCGGGTTGGGGTGACAGACGAGCGCCGTCTGGATGCGGAACGGACCGATCTCGAAGGGGGGCCCTGGCACCTCGTGACAGGTGATGTTGGGCAGATCGCGGAGGTGCACGGGGAACAGCGGCGGCGAGAGATAGCGTGACAGGCGGGCATCCAGCGACATCGTGCTGCTCGCCGGCCCCCAGATGTGGACCTCGACGTCCGGGCGATAGAGCGGGCCGAAGAAGCCCAGCCCCTGGATGTGGTCCATGTGCAGGTGGGTGAGGAGGATGTCGACCCGCGCGAGATCCGCCGGCAGCTGCGCGCCTAGTTGGCGGATGCCGGTGCCGGCGTCGAGCACCAGCACGGTGCCGTCGTCGCTGCGCACCTCGATGCTCGGGGTGTTGCCGCCGTAGCGCGCGGTCTCCGGTCCTGGTGCCGGCACGGAGCCGCGGGTGCCGAACAGGGTCAGGCGCATGGTTCCTCGATCTCCCAGATGAGGCTCGCGGCCCCCAGAAACTCGCCTTGCAGCCCGACGATCGGAATCGACGCCACCTCGATGTGCCGGCGCACGCCGTCCATTCCTTGGAAATATAAACGCTTGTAGGCAGGCCGCCGCCTGGCGAGCACGATCATCACCGGCAGGTCCTCGGGCGGAATGGGCTGTCCCTGTTCGTCGACCGGCGTGAAGATCGACGACCAGGTCTTGGCCGGCATCTCGCCGGTCTCTTCGAACCGCCGGCCCAAAATGACCTCGGCCGGTTCGTTGTAGAACAGCAGATCACCCTTCGGATCGACGAGGAGCAGCGGGACGCCGAGATACCCGGCGAGCTGCCGGAGCAGGATGATCTGGATCGGAAGAGCCATCTGCCCTCTCTCTCCCCCCACCGGCGTCAATTCTCTGCCACGTGCTGGCCGGACGCAACGGGATCGACGGCTCGGTCCGAGCGATGGTGATCTCGATCGTGTCGGGGGTCTGGTCGTCGCCGTCGCGAGCGCGCCTGCGCGGCACCCCGGCTGGGACCATCCGTCCCCGACGGAAGTCACGTTCCACAAAACGCGCCGGGTGGCGGCCGGGCTTCAGCGGGTCTCCAGGGTGAGTTCCTCGATCATCGGGGCGAGGCCGGCGGTGAGGCCGCCGTCGACCACGAGGTTGGCGCCGTTGACGAAGGCGGCCTCGTCCGAGGCCAAAAACGCGATCGCGGCGGCGACGTCGTCGGGGCGGCCGACCCGGCCGACCGGGTACCAGCGGGCCAGCTTCTCGAACACCTGCGGGTCGCGCTTCAGGCGCTTTTGCCAGCTCGGCGACTCGGTCCGGATCGTGCCGGGGCTCACCAGGTTGGCGCGGATGCCGCTTCGGCCGTATTCGGTGGCGAGCGACTTGGTGAGATTGATCAGGCCCGCCTTGGCGGCGCTGTAGGCGGGATTGCCGAGCGCGAGCAGCGCGTTCACCGAGCCGACGTTGACGATCGCGCCGGTGCCGCGCGCGACCATGTGCGGCAGCGCCGCGCGGCTCATCAGGAACGCCCCGGTGAGCGTGCCCTTGATCTCGTATTCCCAGTCCTCGGGCCCGGTCTGCTCGAGATTGCCCTTGGCGGTGCGCGCGGCGTTGTTGACCAGCACGTCGATCCGCCCGAAGGCCGCGAGCGTCGCCTCGGCCGCGGTGCGGACGGCGGCTCGATCGGTGATGTCGGCTGCGAGCGCGAGCGCCCGCGCCCCGGTCTGGCGCAACGCCGCGGCGGCCTCTTCCGCGACGGCGCCGTCGCGGTCGAGCAC
>JBOHKK010000257.1:0-9382 GCA_050729115.1 Geminicoccaceae bacterium
GATGCCCGGATCATCCTCGGGTTCCAGACTGGGCACGGTACCCGAACGGTAACCCGAGGACCGGGCATGACAAACAAGGTACGTTCCGTTGGCGTCGGTGCACTAGCGCATTTTTCGATCAGCTCGCACCAGCCCGCTCCCCCTCCCAACCGCCCCAAGGGTACCATCGGTGGGTGGTTGGGAGGGGGAGCGGGCCGGGGCCGCGGGTCCACCCAAGGGGAAAATGGTCTAGGGCCGGGCAAACAGCGGATGCAGGACCCGATCCCCGGGTTCGATGCCGAGCTTGGCGGTGACGCCGGCGCGCAGCTCCAGGACGGCGCGCACCGGCTCGCGAGAGGCGATCATCGCGTCGGACAGCGGCTGGGTGTCGGTCGCGATCTGCGTGATCCGACCGTCGGCATCGATGAACAGCATGTCCAGCGGCACGTAGGTGTTGCGCATCCACATGCTGGCCCGCTGCATGCTACCGAAATCGAACAGCATGCCGCGGTCCTCGGCGAGATCTTCGCGGAACATCAGCCCCTGGCGCCGTTGCTCCGGGCTCACCGCCATCTCGACCTGAAACTCGAACTGACCGCTCTTGGCATCGATGACGAGCGGGCTCTCCTCGAATGAGATCGCGGCCGCGGCATCGACCCGGCCGACCAGGAGAACGGCGGCAAAAATCGCCAGGAGAGGGCCAAGCAGATGTCGGTCGGCGGACGGGGACTGGCTGATCATGAACTGACGGGTTCGGCGGCTGATCATGGATATCTTGATGATTCATCATGCGCCGTCATCGCCGGCGCATGATTGAGATTGTAGCCCGGTTGCCGTACTCTCCAAGGGTTTTGTCCGGTGCGGTCAAAGGATCGGCGCTCGACTTGGCACCGATGGATCCTTGAAGCCGGAGCTTGGCGTTGCCGTTCCGGCGCTCGTGCCGGGCGGACGGCGGATCCGGGAACCGCCCGAGATGTTGGTTGAGTCTTTGACTGCAACCAGTTGCGAAAGCGTGGTTTCGGTGCCACAGGGCTGGCCTTGATCTACGATGTGGGGCAGAATCGCCACGACCGAGAAGAGGCTGCCGCGGATGCCCCGGATGGATCCCGAGGCGGTCCGCCGCGGTATGGCGAGTGCGGCGCGCCTTTGCGTTCTGGGGGGGCAGAGCCTCGGGCGCATCCTCTGGCGGCGCAGACTGCTGGTTGTGGCCTGCCTGGTGGCCGTGCTCGGCCTGACCACGGTCCATGTCGCCACCCTGGCGCCGATGTTCGAGGCGACGACGCTCGTGGCGGTGAGCGATGGTGCCGCCGACCTCGGTTCTCGGCTTGGCGAGCCTGGCGAAGGCACGTCGAGCCAGGGCAGGGACCTCGCGGACCAGCTGCAGCCGATCGCATCCAGGACCATGGCCGAACGGCTGATCGATCGTCTCGATCTGCAGCTTTCGGCGGAGTTCAACCCGTACCTGCGCCCTGACGCGGACGGCGGCGGCGCGACGAGGCTGCTTCCAGCGGCATTGCTCGACGCGTTCGCGGCGCCGGATGCCGAGCCGACCGATGCGGAACGGGCGGCGCGCCTGCGCGATCGGATCGTCGACGCGGTCCTGCCCAGGCTGCGGGCCGCGCCGGCCGGCTCGTCGGCCCTCAGCCTGCAGTTCGTCGCCGCGGACCCGGATCTTGCCGCGGCGGGCGCGACGGCGTTGGCGGACCTCTATCTGGAGAACCGACGCGACGCGCGGCAGCAGGATCGGCAGCGCGCGCGCCAGCGCCTCGAGCAGGAGATCGAGCGCCTCGCGGCGAGCATCCGCGCCACCGGGAGGACGGTCGAAGAACTGCGGGCGACGTCCGGTGCCGGTCCCGCTCGGGCGAGCGAGCAGGATCTGCTGGGCATGACCGGTGAGCTGGCATTCTGGCGCAGCGAGCGCGCCAAGCTCGAAGCGCGTCGGCGTGAGGCAGGTGGCCCTCTCGCTGCCGAGGCATCGCTCGATCAGGCGGCGCGCTCTTTGGACCCGGCGCTGCTCGGGAAGCTGAGCGCGCGCGAGATCGAACTGGAGCGACAGCTCGCCGAGTTGTCGCAGGCGCGTGGCGAGCACGATCCGCAGGTCTCGAGCCTGCGGGCGGAGCTGGTCGCGCTCGACGACCAGAAGCGCTTCGAGATCGAGCAGAGCGTCGGACAGCTGGAACAGGAGGTCGCGATCATCCGCGCGCGCGAGACGGCGCTCGAGGCGAGGATCCAAACGCTGCAGGGGCAGCTGGCCGAAAGCGGGGCGGTGGCTGGCCTGGAAACCCTGGAGCGCCAGGCCGAGGCCGAGCGCGAGCTGCTGCGCAGCTACATGGACCGCGTCGCGCAGCTCACGTCGGCGCCGCAGGCGGGCGAGCTGGACGCGCGCATTCTCGCCCCGGCGGTCGTTCCGAAGGAGCCGAAATACCCACGCCTGGCGCTCATCTACGCGATGGCTCTTGGCGGCGCGCTGCTGCTCTGGGGCGTTGTTGCGCTCGGCGTGGAGGCCTGGGATCGGGCCAAGGCCCGGTCAGGCGGCTGAGCGCCGTCATGGTCCGGAGCCGGTCGGGGTGCGGCGGCGCCGAGGCGCCGTATTGGCTTCGGCGCGAGCCCATGGCATGACCCGCCTGAGCGGTGAGGAATCATCACCATGGACCTGAAAGCCCAGATCCGACAGATCCCGGACTTTCCGAAAGCGGGAATTCTGTTCTACGACATCTCGACCCTGCTGCAGGCGCCCACCGCCTGGCGCGCCGCGGTCGAGCAGCTGGCGAGGTTGGTGGCGGCCCACCGGCCGGATCGGCTGGTCGGCATCGAATCGCGCGGCTTCATCGTGGCCGCGCCGATCGCCGTCCAGCTCGAGGTCGCCTTCGGCATGGTGCGCAAGCGCGGCAAGCTGCCGGGCTCGGTGGTGGCCCACACCTACAGCCTGGAATACGGCATGGACTCGATCGAGATCTCGGCCGATCTGATCGCGCGCGGCAGCCGGGTGGTCGTGGTCGACGATCTGATCGCCACCGGCGGCACCGCCGCCGCGACGGTGGCGCTTTTGCGCAAGATCGGGACCGAGCCGGTGGCCGCGGTGTTCCTGATCGAGCTCACCGCGCTGAACGGCCGCGCCAGGCTGGACATCCCGGTCGAGACCCTGCTGCGCTACGACAGCTGAGCCCGGCTCACGAAGCTCGTTCGCCCGGCGTCATCCGTCTCTTCGGGCGCGCGGCCGACCAGCCAACCCCGCGCGCTGGGACGCGCGGCCGACCAACCAACCCCGCGCGCTCGGGCGCGGGCCAGCCAACGGCGCGCCTGGAAAGAATTGGACGTCACGCTCGGCGCCGTCATTGCGAGGAGCGCAGCGACGAAGCAATCCAGAGGCCGCTCCTGGATCGCCACGGCGCTTGCGCGCCCTCGCGATGACGCTGTGAAAGCGACCGGAGAAAAGGTGTCTGGGAGAAAAGGGGTCTGACCCCGTTTCTCTGACCTGACCCCGGGGAGAAAAGGGGTCTGACCCCGTTTCTCTGACCTGACCCCGTTTCTCTGACCCCGTTTGACCCTGGGCCCGTTTCTGACCCCGTTGTGCGCCGGGGTCGGCCCCGTCGGTGGGCAACTGATACCGCGAAGGTCAGGACGTCGCAGGTCGATGCCCCGATTACGGCACGAACTGCTCCTTGAGGATCCGCTCCTCGAGATTGTGCTCGGGGTCGAACAAGAGGGTCAGGGTGATGTCCCGGTCCTCCCACGCCTCGACCTCGACGACGTCGCGGATCTCGGTGTAGTCGGCAACCGCGCTCACCGGACGCTTGGTCGGGTCGACCACGCTGATGCGGAACCGGCTGCGGCTCGGCAGCAGCGCGCCACGCCAGCGCCGGGGACGGAACGGGCTGATCGGGGTCAGCGCCAGAAGGTTGGCGCCGACCGGCAGGATCGGACCGTGGGCGGACAGGTTGTAGGCCGTGCTGCCCGCCGCGGTGGCGACCAGAATGCCGTCGCACACCAGCAGCTCGAGCCGCACCACGCCGTCGATCTCGATCCGCAGATGGGCCGCCTGCCGGGTCTCCCGGAACAGCGAGACCTCGTTGATGCCGAGGCCGTGCTCGAGCTGGCCGTCGCGGCGCAGCGCGCGCATGCGCAGCGGGTGCAGCGGCACGGGTACGGCCTTGTCCAGGCGCTCCAGAAGCCCGCTCTCCCGATACGTGTTGAGCAGAAATCCGACCGTGCCGAGGTTCATGCCATAGATCGGCACCGGCCGTTCGATACCCGCATGCAAGGTCTCGAGCATGAAGCCGTCGCCGCCGAGCGCCACGATGACGTCCGCCCGCTCCGCCGGCACGTGCTGGTAGCGCGCCTGCAGCGCGGCGAGGCCCGCCTGGGCCTCGGGCATGTCGGCGGCTCGAAATCCGATGGCTTTCGCCTGGGTCACTGGCGCGGGCTCGCTGGGCTGGCTCACTGGGCTGGCTCACTGGGCTGGCTCACTGGGCTGGCTCACTGGGCTCCGGGGCTCGAGGTCGTGGCACTGTGCGGCCCTGATGCGGCGACGGTCAAGGCTTCGGCGACCGGGCCGGCACGCAGGCGTTCACAAGTGCCCCCGGCCGCATTAGATTAACGGGGAGCGTCGCGATCTCAGTGAACCGCGACGAGGCGTCGATCCGGGAGCGCGCCACGGCATGATGATCGATCCCTTCGACCGCGCCATCAGTTATGTGCGGGTCTCGGTCACCGACCGCTGCGATTTTCGCTGCGTCTACTGCATGGCCGAGGACATGACCTTCTTGCCCAAGAAGGACCTGCTCACCCTCGAGGAGCTGGACCGGCTGTGCTCCGCCTTCATCGACCTCGGCGTGCGCAAGATCCGGCTGACCGGGGGCGAGCCCCTGGTCCGGCGCAACATCATGAGCCTGGTCGGCAGCCTCGGGCGCCACCTGCGCGCGAGCACCCTGGACGAGCTGACCATCACCACCAACGGCAGCCAGCTCGAGCGCTTCGCCGGCGAACTCCACGAGTGCGGCGTGCGCCGGGTCAACATCTCGCTCGATACCCTGGATCCGGCGCGCTTTCAGGCGATCACGCGGTGGGGCAAGTACGACAAGGTGATGGCCGGGATCGCCGCGGCCAAGGCGGCCGGCCTCCAGGTCAAGATCAACATGGTCGCGCTCAAGGGGGTCAACGAGGACGAGCTCGACCGCATGATCGCCTGGTGCGGCGCCGAGGGCTTCGATCTGACCCTGATCGAGACCATGCCCCTTGGCGACATCGACGGCGATCGCACCGAGCAGTATCTGCCGCTCTCGCTGGTGCGCGCCCGCCTCGAGCGGCGCTGGCGCCTCACCGACCTGCCGGATCGCACCGGTGGACCGGCGCGCTACGTGCGCATCGAGGAGACCGGCGGACGGCTCGGGTTGATCACGCCGCTGACCCACAATTTCTGCGAATCCTGCAACCGGGTGCGGGTGACCTGCACCGGCAGGATGTACATGTGCCTCGGTCAGGAGGACGAGGCGGATCTGTGCACGCCGCTGCGGGCCTCCGAGGGCGACGACCTGCTGCGTGCGGCGATCCTGGAAGGCATCGCGCGCAAGCCCAAGGGCCACGACTTCGTGATCGATCGACGCCACCAGCGGCCGGCGGTGAAGCGTCACATGAGCGTGACCGGGGGCTGACGGCCCGGCGCCGAAGGCGTCTCAGGCGCTAGTGCACGGACGCATTCGCTTGATGCCCCCGTCATTGCCGCTTGATGCCCTTGTCATTGCCGGGCTTGACCCGGCATCCACTCTGGAGCCAGCGGCTGCCTTGCGGGTGGATGCCCGGATCAAGTCCGGGCATGACAACAAAGGTACGTTCCGTTTGCGTCACTGCACTAGACCGCAGGTCCGGCCTCGCCGAAGATGATCTCGACCCGGCGGTTCCGGGGCTCGCGCACGCCGTCTGCCGTCGGAACCCGCGGCTGGCGCTCGCCGAACCACTGGACGTCAAGGGCGCGTTCCGGCACGCCGCGGGCGACCAGGGCCCGGGCGACGTTGTGCGCCCGCTGCTCCGACAGCTCGTCGTTGTAGGCCTCCGTCCCCGACCGGTCGGCGTGGCCGGAAAGCATCACCCGGGTCGGTCGGCCGCGCGCGTAGTCGGCGGCGACCTGGTCGAGCACCGCCGTGGTGACCGGCGTGAGATCCGCCTGATCCCAGGCGAAGAAGACGAGGTAGACGTTGCCCTCGGTGGTCAGCGCCCGCTCGACCTCGGCGATCGCCGTCTCGAACCGCTGCTTGCAGGTGAGGTTCGCCTCCGAGCTCCAGACCGCCTGCTCGAGCCAGCAGTCGAACGCCACCTGCG
Organism: Geminicoccaceae bacterium; assembly: GCA_050729115.1. Taxonomy (GTDB): domain Bacteria; phylum Pseudomonadota; class Alphaproteobacteria; order Geminicoccales; family Geminicoccaceae; genus JBKPNX01. The sequence continues at coordinate 6,295 of JBOHKK010000257.1, forward strand.
CCGCCGCCGCCGGCTCCGGCGCCTTGTCGCGCCCGGTCTGATCGAGGGCGGCCAACAGGCGGGCGCGTGCCGCCGCGAGCTCCTCGGCGCGATTGGCGGCGAGCCAGCGGGATTCCACCGGATCGGGGAGCACCAGCTCGCCCTTGGCCGAATCCACCGCCTTGAACTCGAAATGCAGCTTGTCGGGGAAATCGCTGCCCATCGACTGGCCGAGATCGAGGTAGCCCTCGCGCAGCCCTTGGTTGAACTCCGGGCCTTGCGGCGCCATGACGCGCACCGCCGGAATTTCGTAAAGCACGGTGTCGGTGGCATCCAGCACGGTCGGATCGTAGGCGCAGCCTGCTGCGACACCCGTGGCACCGATGAGCGCGATCCCGACCCGCCTGCGCATCCTCACAACCACCCTTGCTTCGGTTCCTTGGTCAAAAGGCCCGAGCCATGTCTTTGTCCGGATGGGAATTGCACAACCAGGCCGCTGCGATAATCACGGCAAATGAACGCACAGATCAAGGGATTTCTCGCGCCGATTCCGCTGTCCCCTGGGGGTCCTCCCGGCGATCTGCGGCCGCGCCGCCGCGGTCGAACAACACCCGCACCTCGTCGACCGCGGCCGCGATCGCTTCGAGCTGCGCCCGGCTCGGCTCCGAGCGCTCGGCCATGAGCGCCAACGCGGCGATGCGCCGGGCGCCGAGATTGGCGCTGGCGCCCTTGAGCGCGTGCGCGCTCGAGGTCCAGGCGCGCCCCTCCTGCAACGCCGCGTGCATGTCCTGCAGATACACCTCGGTCGTCGACAGGAACAGCGCCGCCAGTTCTCCTTCGAGTTGAGGGTCGCCGTCGGTGAAGTGGCGCAGATGATCCAGATCGAGCACCGGCTCCGGGACCCCGGCCCGGGGGCGGGGCGGGACCAGCTGCTCGATCAGACGGCGGAGATGCTCGATCTCGAGCGGACGGCCGAGGCATGCCGCGGCCCCGGCCGCCATGCAGGCCTGTTCGACTTCCGCGCCGCCCTGGCAGATGGCGACGATCGGCACCCGCCCGAGCCCTGGCAACGCCCGCAACGCGCCGATCAGGCGGGTCCCCGGCATGTCGGGCAGGGTCGTGCTCAGGAGAACGAGGTCGGCGGGATCGCGTCGCGCCCGGGCGAGCGCGCGGCTGCCGCGCGCGACGCTCTCGAGGCGATGATGCAGGCGACCGAGCACGCGCTTCACCAGGTCGCGTCCGGCGGCCTGCTCCTCGGCCAGGAGGATTCGAAGCTGGGGCGCGGCGGTCCCATCGGCCATCGGGGCGCTATCTCAACCTACGGTTTCGATGAGCTTGCCTCGCGCCCGGCAGCCGGGTCAAGCTCTTTCGAGGCGGCCCGCCGCCTCCGGGCCGTCGGCCAGTGCCGCGGCGAGCGCCGCCGCGAGGCGGGCGTTGGCGAGCGCCAGGTCGCAGTTGACCCGCACCGTCGCACCCCGGCTGTGCTCCGCCATGTGCTGCAGCGTGAACGGGGTGTACGCCGGGCCGCGGATCCTCCTGGCGCGCGCCGCCATGCGCGCGCCTTCGACCAGGCGCTCGACCGTCGCCCTGGGCATGGCGCTGCGCTCGGGCGGGGGCTGAACGACCACCATGCCCGCGAGGCCGAGTGCTCGGTGCGCCTCATGCAGCCGGCGCAGGTCGTCGATTTGGTCGAGCCGGGGCACGGAGAGCCCGGTCTCCGCCGTGTAGAAGCCGGGCAGCTCGTCGCAGCGATAGCCGACCACCGCCACGCCGAGCGTCTCCAGGCGCTCGAGCGTGCGCGCCTGATCCAGGATCGACTTGATGCCGCTGCACACCACGGTCACCGGAGTGCGCGCCAGCTCCGCGAGATCGGCCGAGACGTCGAGGGTTCGTTCCCCGCCCTGGTGGACGCCGCCGAGGCCACCGGTCGCCATGATCCGGATGCCGACGCGCGCCGCCACGAACGCCGTCGCCGCGACGGTGGTCGCGCCGAGCGCGCCGCTCGCCACCACCCGGGGCAGGTCGCGGGTCGAGCACTTGGCGACCTCGGGCACCGCCAGCAGGCGCTCGAGCTCCGCCGGCCTCAGGCCCGCCTTGATCCGGCCGTCGATCACCGCCACGGTCGCCGGCACCGCACCTGTGGCGCGCACCGCGTCCTCGATCTCGGCGGCGAGTTCGCGGTTGCGCGGCACCGGGATGCCGTGGCACAGCAGGGTCGACTCCAACGCCACCACGGGCCGTCCCGCCGCCAAGGCGTCGCCGACCGCAGGGCCGACGTCAATGCTCATGTCGGATCCTTCATCTGCGGACGCTCACCGGCCCGCCGGCCGGCGCGCGGTTGACCTTGCGGGCCGCCCCATTGCGTCATAAACCACCGCCAACACCAAGGGCCGGACGACCATGCAACGACCGATCGATCACCATACCGCGCTGATCTTCACCATGGTGCTGATCTCCGCCGCCGAGGGCGAGATGACCGACGCCGAGCTCGACATGATCGGCCGGCAGGTTCGCTATCTACCCGTGTTTCGTGACTTCGACCACCAGCGACTGACCGAGGTGGGCCGCGACTGCGCCGACCTGCTGCGCCACGACGACGGGCTGGACCTTGCGGCCGACATGATCGCCGAGGCTCTGCCGCAGCCGCTCCGGGAGACCGCCTATGCGGTCGCCTGCGACGTGGCGGCCGCCGATGGCATCCTGGCGGAAGGGGAGCTCGAAGTGATGGCGCTGCTGCGCCAGCGCCTGAACGTCGACCGGCTGGTGGCGGCGGCGATCGAACGAGCCGCCTACGCCCGCCACGCCACTCTCTAGGCCCAAGGCAGCCGGCTCGATGCCGCTCGATCCAGGCGCGGCGCCGATCGGAGGCGACGGCCGGCTCCTCACCATTGCCGAGATGGCCGCGGCCGATGCCGCGGCGATGGCGGCAGGCGTCCCGGGCATCACGCTGATGGAGAACGCCGGCGCGGCGGTCGCGCGGGCGATCACGGCCCGCTTCGCCCCGAGGCCGACGCTGGTCATGTGCGGGCCGGGCAACAACGGCGGCGACGGCTTCGTGGTCGCGCGCCGGCTCGCCGAGACCGGCTGGCCGGTCCGGGTGGCCCTGCTC
>JBOHKK010000258.1:0-9375 GCA_050729115.1 Geminicoccaceae bacterium
GCATCCGGGCCGGCCTCGGCGCGCGGCGCCGGCGGCTTGCGGGACGTCGCCCGGCGCCGGCCCGATCCCGAGGGCGACAGTCACGACTTCCAGGGGCGGTATGAGCCGCGCGGGCGCGGGCTCAACCCGGGCGCGGCATCGGGTAAGGTTGCCACAGTCTTAACGGCACCAGCGTACGTCAGCGCGCCGGCGCGCCCCCGCTTAACCGTACCGTGCAGGCAGAGTTCTCCCGTGCCGCCGATCGTGCGGCTCCAAGGAGAGCCAAGATCATGTCTGCGCACGCCACGCAGGCCGAGCGATCGACGGCGTTCCTCCGATCGCCCTGGACTGCGCCACTACTTGTCTTCATTGCGGCATGCTTCGCCCTGGTCGTGGTCGGCGTCTTGACCAAACAGATCAAGCAGGATGATCCCGGCCCATACCGGACCGCTGCCGTCGAGACCATCGGATTCACGATGAACGGCCACGAGGCCGCCCCGGCGCCCGCAAGCCCGCTCGGGCCCGCGTTCGCGCCGACGTTGCGCGCGCTCCTGAAGGAGCTGCTCAAGCAGGCGATCGACCAGCCCGGGCATTTCCTGATCGCCGCCCTGCCGATTCTCCTGTCCCGCTACCTCACCGGCGCGCCGTGGTACGGCTGGCCGGTGGTGCCGCTGCTCGCGTATCGCGAGTGGCTGCAGTGGCCGTCGAACCGCTGGTGGGACCCGCCGCTGGACTGGGCCTGCCTCGCCCTTGGCGTGATCGTCGCGACCTGGGCGCTCGGCGCGCTCCGCCGTCCCCCGACCCTGAGCCCCGGTAAGACAACGCGCGCCCCTCGCGCCCCCGCTCCACGCGCCAGGCCATCGCCAAAGAGGCCGCTCGCCCGGCCCGAATTCGACTCTCTCGAATCCACAACACATTGATTTTCAAGCATCTTTTTTGGTTCGTTTGGTTCCGCGCGCCGGCCAAACGGGCCACCCAGTGCAGCGAAGATGCACAGCGACGCTTCGTGCGCCTACCGCCGGCGAGCCCCTTTTGTGTGCGGATCGCGAGGTCGACCGCGACAGCGCATCGCCGCGGGCTGCGAGGCCAGGGCTTGCCACCGCAGCCAGCCGAGCCATTCGCTCACGTGACATCGCCGATCATGGGGCTGATAAGTCGAAGAACCCGGCATCTTGCGCCCAGGTCTGCCAATCGATCGCCTCGCTCGAGAGAACCTCGAGCTTGCTTGTCAGCGCGTGGTTTTCGGTGAAGAGTACCAGGTTCTCGCAGCTCCATCGTGCGGAAGGAACGATCAGGCCATCGCAGCCGAGGAAGGCCACAGCAGCCCCGATTTCCTGAGTGCGGTGATAGTTGACGCTTTCATACTGCTTCGTATCGACGTCCAGCTCCTCGAGATCACCTCGCAGAAGCCGTAGTCTGCGCTCGGCCGAGACGCCGAGGCGGTGAAGGACGACCGGCTTACTCGGCCGAGGCGTGAGCTGGCTCCAATGATGACTGATCTCGGCGAGAGCCCCTTCACGAAGCAGACTCGTGTAGAGCACCGGGACCAGCCCTTTCGGCGCCCAACGGCCACCGCTGGTCGACGCCGCGAGCGGATCCAGGCTTCTCCGGGTTGCGCGAAACACGTCGCCGTCGAAGCTCTCTGTCTCGAAGGCGCTGAGCCGCTCGAGTAGTGCCGGATCGTGAATCACGACGCGCCAGCTCTCAGACGAAGACGCCGTCTCGAAGCTGAGCGATCATGCTGCGGACCGCATCGGTCCGCCCCTTCTGGATCAGCTGGGCCGGCGTCTGCCCGCCAAGAAGCTTCTGGCGCGAGAACAGCCAAAGCCTCGCCTCCTGCGGCTCGTAGAAATCGGAGAGTTCGTCGACGATGTACTCCAGCTCGAGCAGGGTCCTCTCCGCGTCCGGCTGAGGAAAGGCTTTACCCTGGTTCCAGCGCGAGACCGTCTCGGGACGCAGGCCGAGCACGTTGGCGACATCGATGTTCTTCAGCCCTCCCTTGGTGCGGATGGAAACGAGCTTCCTTGCAACCGCGTTACTCATCGTCTCTCACCCCGTTCTTTCTGTTTTTTGCGCCCGGCGCTCGGCTCAACTGCGCCCCTCTCGGACCGCCCGCCGCAGCGGCACCGAGGCGAATGACCGCGGCGGAGTTGCCTCCCTCTGATGACTGAACGCAACCCGCAAGGCATCCAGCCGCTTGCGCTGATCACGGGTCTTGTTCGCCATCGCCTCGTCCGACCAGTTGATGTTGGCAGCGGCCAACGCCCGATCTGTCGTCGGGCGGAGATGCCGCTCAAGGAACGTTTGAGCTCGCAGGGAGTCCGGCGTCTGCCCCAACTCCGCCAGATCCTTCATACGCTGATAGAGCCAGATCCTTCCTACGCTGATAGAGCCAGATCCTTCCTACGCTGATAGAGCCAGATCCTTCATACGCTGAAAGAGAAAGTGTCGAGCCGGGTTCTCAAACATTCCTGAACCGTGCGCGGACAACAATGACGGTCGTGGCAACCGAACATGCTGCGGGCGCGCGTCGTGCTTTCCAGCAGCAGGCGCGCCTCGTCCGGCTTCAACATGAGATCCAACTCGCGGATGTAGACCCGGTGTGGCATCGACCATCCGTTCCCGGGTCCCCATGGGCTCAGGCGCCGGAGGAACCGCGCGAGGGCGCGGCAGATGAGTTGCGTTGTCGGCCATCGGACACTCCCGGTCACGGTGGCGCAAAACTATATCGTTGACTTTTCCGTTGCGCAACAGATTGCGCTAGTCGTTGCGCCGCCGGTGTGGGAAACAGAGAAGGGAGATCGCGCATCTAGGCGTAAGAACCTATCATAGGATTCTTGGGCGATCAATTGCCTATGTGATGAGCCTGGAGTTGATGAGGCTCCGGGGGTGGGATGTAATTTCATGCGCTACCGGATGGGGCCCTTGGCTTTGACCGACGTTTCCTCTCGGCCGCGCCAGCCGCCGTCACATCGGCCGGGCGCGCTCAGCCTTTTAAATCGCTCGGAACGCAGTCCAGCACACAAGGGCGAGGTCGGGAGCTCCAACGGAAGCCTGGCGACGCTGATCACCCCGGGGGGTCGCCGTCGTTGGCGCGGGCGCGGCGCTGGCCGATCCAGCCCTTGCGGTAGAACAAGCCGAGCAGGCCGAACGCGACCGCGGCCATCAGGGCGAGCGCGTAGAAATAGCCGAAGCGCCACCCCAGCTCGGGCATGTTGTAAGGCGACGCGCGGTCGAAGTTCATGCCGTACAGCCCGGCGATGAAGCCGAGCGGGATGAAGATCGTGGCGATGATCGTGAGCAGCTTCATGATCTCGTTCATGCGCGCGGAGAGGCTGGAGAGATGCAGATCGAGCAGGCCGGCCGCGAGCTCGCGCTGCACCTCGACCATGTCCAAGAGCTGAAAGGCGTGATCGGCGCAGTCGCGAAGGAACACCCGGGTCGCCGGCTCGATCCACGGCGTGCCCTCCTGGGCCAGGCCGTTCACCACCTCGCGCTGCGGCCACAGCACGCGGCGCAGCTCGAGCAGCTGTCGCCTGGCGCGGTGGATCGCGCTGACCCGCCCGGGCGCCGGCGCCGCCAGGACGCGCGCCTCCAGCTCCTCGAGCCGCTCCCCCAGGCGCTCCAGGATCGGGAAGTAGCTGTCGATCAGGGCGTCGATCAGGCGGTAGACGAGATAGTCCATCTCGCGCCGGCGCATCGGGCTGCCGGTCTGCCGCAGACGCTCGCGCACCGGATCGAAGCAGTCGCCCGGCCGCTCCTGGAAGGTCAGGACGAAGCCCTGCCCGAGCACGAGCGCGATCTGCTCGGTGAACAAGCCATCGTCCTGATGCGGCAGACGCAGCACGATGAACAGGTAGTCGTCGTAGCTCTCCACCTTGGGGCGCTGGTCGACGTGGACGATGTCGGCGATGGTCAGCGGGTGCAGGCCGTAGCGGGCGCCGAGCGCGCGGATCAGCTCGAGGTCGGCGAGGCCCTGGACGTCGATCCAGACCCTGGGCAGGCGGATCGGCTCGCGGTCGATGGCGGCGAGGGTCTTGCCGTCCCGCTCGAGGAGCTGGTCGGCATCGTAGGCGATGACGTGCACGCGAGGCGGCTTGGCGTCCGGCGCCGGCGCCAGAGCGCCGGGCGGCGCCCCCGGTGGCGGCCTGGACGGATGCCGACGACGTTGACTCAATCCCGCAATCCCGACGTTGACCCGGCTGCTGACAAGGCATGCCCCGGCCGGCCGCCTTGGATCCAAAAACCGCGCGGCCGCCGGGCGGGCCCAGACCAGCACGAAAGGTCGCAGGCGGCAACCGGCGACGCGACATCGGCATCGCGGTTCTCGCGGGACGGCTCGTGGATTGACAGGGCCTGGCGACTGATCGACCTTCGGCCGTCAGGGTCAGGCTCAGGCTTTGGGCCAGGCTCCGGCTCGAGGAGGAAACGCTCGTGGAAATCGTGGTCCTGCAACCGATCGTCGCGCTGATCGCCGGGATTCTCATCCTGATCATGCCGCGGCTGCTCAACTACATCGTCGCGATCTATCTGATCCTGATCGGGCTGGTCGGCCTGTTCGGCCACTTCGGCGGAACCCCGGCGGGATGACCGCTGGCACAGCCGCCGCGCGGGGTTGGTCGGGCGGCCGCGCGGCCCGAGAACTCGCGCGGGGTTGGCGTGCCGCTTTGCACCGACCACCGCGGTCGCGTGGCGCTCCGGGCTCGCTTGGGACCTCGAACCGATCACCAAGACCGGTCCGCTCCAGCGAGGCACCGAGGTCGCCCCTTTTGAGCCAGCTTCTGGGAGCCAGCCACGGGGAGCCAGCCACGCTGCCGCGCGCCCCAGCGCGGGGTTGGCTGGTCGGCCGCGCGCCCCGAGAAGAAGCATGATGCCCGGCGAACGAAGGCTCGAACTTTGTGAGCCGGGTACTACTGCTGCGCTTGTGGGGTCCGCCGCAGCACGCCCGGCGCCGGCGTGATCGTGGGCTCCAGACGGCGCAGCACGTCGCGCGCATCGTAGGCGTTGACGTCGGCCGCCGGCTCCTCGCCCCGGAACATGACGACGTCAGCGTAGGCGGTGTAGCGGTCGATCGGCTGCGCCGTGGTCGTGCCGAAGCCGAGGAACGCGCCCGAGCCCCCGCCGAACCGGGAGCCCCAATAGGTGTCGCCGCTGCTCCAGTACCGGGTCGAGCGGTCGAGGTTGCGGTCGACCACGACGAAATGGTCGTAGCCGCGGTCGAGCGTGATCTCGGCCGCCCGGAACAGGAGGTAGTTCTGCACGGTGTCCGGCGCGGTCAACTCGTTGCCGGCGAAGGTCACCCGATAGCGATTCTCCTCGATCTGCTGCTCGCGGTAGCCGAAACCGTCCGCGGCCGGCTGATACGGCGTCGCCTGCCCGCAGCCGCCGAGCAGCCCCAACATCGCCACGCCGAGAACGCCCCCATGGATCCGCATCGATGGCCACCGGCAAAGGGTTCCAGCAACACATAGCTCGTCACGCGATCCGCCGCCAGCGGCGGCCGGCACCGCGCTCGCCTGTGCAAACGCGTCGGCGATCCCAACATGCAACTCGATCGTGCCTTCACCGCAAGGGGCGAGGGGCGGCGCGCGCGACAACCTCGGGGCTACCGGCGCGGTCCCGGTCGCCGCGCGAGCCCGCCCTTCTTGTGCGACAGCTGCAGCGCCTGGCCCTTCTTGGCCGAGATCACGCGGCGGTTGACGCCCGCCCAGCCGATCTCGCCGAACAGCCGCCCGTACTCGATCTTCGGGCAGCGGTCCATGACCACGTCGAGGCCGGCGGCGCGCGCCTTCGCGGCGGCCGCGTCGCTCCGGATGCCGAGCTGCAGCCAGATCACCTTGGCGCCCGCCCGGATCGCCTCGTCGACCGCCGCGGGCGCCTCCTCGGCCTTCCTGAAGATCTGCACCATGTCCGGCGGCGCCGGCAACTCATCGAGGGAAGCGACGACGGTCTCGCCCAGGATCTTCTGCCCGGCGTAGCGCGGGTTGACCGGGATCATCCGGTAGCCCTTCTGCTGCAGGTACAGCATGGCGAAGTAGGACGGGCGCATGTCGTTGGCGCTCATCCCGACCGCGGCGATGGTCTTGACCCGCTTCAGGATGTCCTTGATGTAGGCGTCGTCGTAGCGCAGGCGGGCGGCTGCCGCCGGCGTCGGGTTCGTTCGGTCGTTCATGACGTGCTGCTCGGCCAGACCGGCCTACCGGGCGGCGCCGGGTTCGTCTGGTCGTTCATGACGTGCTGCTCGGCCGGACCGGCCTACCGGGCGGCGTCGGGTTCGTTTGGTCATCCATCAGGCGCCACTCGGCCATACCGGCTGGCGCTTTTCCAGGAATGCGGCGAGGCCCTCCTCGAAGTCCTTGCCGAGCGCGTTGTCGACGATCACGTCGGTGGTGAGCTGGTAGGCGTCCTCGAGCCCCATCTCGAGCTGCCGGTAGAACGCGCGCTTGCCGAGCGCCAGGACCTCGGGCGGCTTGTCGAGCAGCCGGGCGAGCAGCGCATCGAACGCGTCCTCCAGCTTCTCGGGCGCCGTCACCTGGTTGACCAGCCCGAGCCGGAGCGCGTCCTCGGCCTCGATGAAGTCGCCGGTCAGCAGCATCTCCATCGCCGCCTTGCGCGGCACGTTGCGGGCGACCGCGACCATCGGGGTCGAGCAGAACAGGCCGTACTTGATGCCGGAGGTGGCGAAGCGGGCGTTGGTGGTGGCGAGCGCCAGATCGCAGGCCGCGACCAGCTGGCAGCCGGCGGCGGTGGCGATGCCGTCGACCAGCGCGACGACCGGCTGCGGCAGGCGGCTGAGCGAAAGCATCATCTCGCTGCAGGCGCCGAACAGCTCGAGCAGCTTGCCGCGCTCGCGCTCGGTTGCGATCTCCTTGAGGTCGTGCCCGGCGCAGAACGCCCGGCCCTTGCCGGTGATCACCACGACCCGCACGCCCGGGTCGTCCTTGATCCGGTCCAGCTCGCTCTGGAGCAGGCCGAGCAGCTCGCGCGAGAGCGCATTGTACTGGTCGGGCCGGTTGAGGGCCAGGCCGACCACCCCTTCGGCATCGCTGCGCAGCAGCACCGGCTCGGCCGCAGCCTGCTCGTCGACCGCCGGACTTTCGACATCGGCGATATCGGCCATCGCCCTTCTCCCGATCCGTGATCGTCGGGAGAGTCATATATCGGTCGGGTGCCCGGGCGCAAACCTGGTGACGCGGCGGCGCGCGCGGGGAATCAGTCGCCCGCGGCGAGCAGGCGATGGCGCTTCCAGGCTTCGATCACGCGGTTCGAGTGCTCGTCCGGCTCGACCGGGGGGTCACTTTGCGGCAGCGGTGCCCGCCCGGCGGCGTCGTGCTCGCGTTTGGTCTGCTGGAGGGCCAGAACCTCGCGCGCGGCCGCGAGCGCGCCGCCTTTGATCGCCATGTCGTCGCGGTCGAGGCGCATGCGGCCGCCGAAATAGAAGGCGACGATGATGCTGAGCAGGGCCCAGAAGCCATCCGGCATCAGCTCGTAGGCGCGCGCGACCTGGGCAAAGCGCAGGGGATCGAGCGGCGCCAGCACGAAGAAGGCGCCCACGCTGAGCGTGATCAGCGGTCGCGGCAGGCGGTTGAGGCCGTCGATGAACGAGTCCCACCAGGTGCGCCTGGCGCGCGGATGGAACTCCGCCGCGAACTGCTCGAGCGAGGCGAGGTCCTGAGCGCTTAGCGCCAGGCGCTCGGCGTGGCCGCGCTGCGCCTCGCCCTCGGCGTTCGGCTTGAACACCTCGATCAGCTCCTTGGCGGGGCGAAACAGCCCCGTGATCAGGCTCAACCAACCCATGCCGGTGACTCCTGCCTCAGGGGATGCGTCGGAGGGCGAGCCGTCATGCCACGAGCCTTGCCATGGGCACGTCGAACGCCGCCAGGCGATTGAGCCAGCCGTCGAGGAACACGCGCTGCTCGGGCCTGCGCTCGACCAGCGCCAGATAGAAGTTGCGGCGCTCCTCGACCAGCGCCGCCAGCAGCCAGTCGCCCATCGCACGCGCGGCCTCCGCGGCGGCGAGGCTCGTGCGCGGCCCGCAGGCGCCATCGACCACGAGCGGGCCGAAGCCGGCGCCATTGCATACCCGCTGGACGAAGCGGATCGCCTGGCCGGGGCCGTGATTGACCGCGGCATCGAGCACGAACGGCTGGACGCGGGCCGGCAGCTGCCCGATCCGCGGCCCTTCGAAGTATTCGCGGCGATAGATCTTCCTGGCCGTGGCGCGGCTGAGCCGGCGCACGTCGGCGGTGCTGGCGGGGCGCCCGAGATGGCGCGACAAGGTCGCCTGGGTGATGCCGAAGTTGGTCGGGCCGCCGCGATCGAGCGGGTGGTCCACGAACCCGCCCTCGCGCCGGATCACGTCGTCGATCATCTGCTCGACGGCTGGGGTCATCTGCGCACCCGTGGTAAGGGAATAAGATCCTATAACACGGAACGCAGAAGATGTAAAATCCTAAGTTGAATCCCGATCCCGCCCGGTCGCACCGGCGCACACCCGGGCAGCGTCAGTCCACGGAGGCGGCGAGGATCATCGAGAGCTGGCACAGCGGGCGGGAGGTGCCGCGGTGCCAGGCGTTGAACACCTCCTGCACCTTCTGCCGGTCGGCCTTGGCCTTGGGCGTGCCCTCGAACGCGTCCCAATGGTTGAGCGCCTTGATCACCGACTCGGTCAAGATGAACGTGTCCTTGCCGACCATGCGCAGGAAATACGGGCCGGAATTGCCGCCGAGCTGGGCGAACCGCTTGGCGAGGTCGGCCCACAGACCGACCACCTCGTCGCGGGGCCAGTCGGCGAGGTAGGCCCCCATGCCGCCTTTCTCCTCGCCCAGCCTGGCGATCGCCGCGGCGTTGCCGCGCACCGACTTGAGCTTGCCCCAGTGGCGGATCAGGCGCTGGTCCTGCAACAGCGCTTCGGTCTCCTCGTCGGTCATCGCGACCACGCGCTTGGGCTCGAAGCCGAAAAACACTTCCTCGAATGCCGGCCACTTGCCGTCGACCAAACTGTACTTGAGGCCGGCGCGGAAGATCCGGCGCGACATGTCCGAGAGGTAGCGATCGTCCGGCACGGCACGCAGCTCGTCCGGCGACCTCGGGATCGGCAGGCGATCGGTCAGCGCCTGCATGCCGCCGATCCTTTCCCGCGCCCGCTCCTCGATGGCTTCGAAGGGTATGATGATGGCCACGCTGGTTGCCTCCACCCCTGGTTCTACACTTGCGCCGGGTGCGGCGATCGTAATCACCGCCCGAGCGCGCCGCAACCGCTTCGGTCCGAGGCGTACGCCGAGCGGTGCGATCGGGCGGTCGTCGCTTTCTAGGGCATTTTCGGTTCAGTTGAGATCGGCGCCAGCCCACGCCCCCTCCCGGCCACCCACAGCGTACCATGGGATTGGGTGGCCG
>JBOHKK010000259.1:0-9233 GCA_050729115.1 Geminicoccaceae bacterium
CCTTTTGGTCGAGGACCAGGGCCAAGCCGTGCCGCGCCGCGATGGCGCGCACCTCGTCTCACGCCAGCGATGCCGCCGCCGCCGCGTCCCGCATCGGCAGACGCTCGCGGGCCTTTTGGTCGAGGACCAGGGCCAAGCCGTGCCGCGCCGCGATGGCGCGCACCTCGTCCACATGAAGCGAACCGTGTCGTTCTAATGCACGGACGCATTCGCTTGATGCCCTCGTCATTGCCGGGCTGACCCGGCAATCCACTCTGGAGCCAGCGGCTGCCCTGCGGGTGGATGCCCGGATCAAGTCCAGTGCTGTCCGGTTTACGTGCGGTGATGATCGGGCGTTGCATGATCTGCGATCTCTCTCGACCGAAAATTGTCATCGCCGGGCCTGACCCGGCGATCCAGCCACCGGCCCGTGCCTGTCTGACCCATGGATGCGCGGGTCAAGCCCGCGCATGACAATGAGGGGTTCGGCGTCGCCCTTGATCTCTCAACCGCGGCTCGCTGAACCGGACAGCCCTGGATCAAGTCCGGGCATGACAACAAAGGTACGTTCCGTTTGCGTCACTGCCCTAGTGTCCCGATCGATAAGTTTCTGCCATACTTCGCTGATCCAGAAGGAGGGCAGTAACGCCGTCGAACGCGACCCCTTGGAGCCTGCGCTCGATGGCCAAGGCGGCCGGCCTCGCGCCCTCGACCATCCATCGCATCTGGCAGGCCTTCTCGCTGCAGCCGCATCGGGTCGAGACCTTAGCTGTCCAGCGATCCGCTGTTCGTCGAGAAGGTGCGTGACATCGTCGGGCTGGATCTCGATCCGCCAGACCGCGCGCTGGTTCTGTGCGTCCACGAGAAGAGCCAGATCCAGGCGCTCGACCGCACCCAGCCGATGCTGCCGTTGCGCCCCGGCCAGGTGGAGCGCCGCACGCATGATTACGGGCGCCACGGCACGACCTCGCTGTTCGCCGCTCTCGACGTGACCACCGGCGCCATGATCGGACGCTGTTTCCCGCGCCACCGCGCCAAGGAGTTCCGCCGCTTCCTCGACACCGTCGCGGCGCGCGTACCGGCCGATCTCGAGGTGCATATCGTCATCGACAATGCCGGCAGCCACAAAACCAAGCTGATCCGCGATTGGTTCGCCAAACGACCGCATTGGCACGTCCACTTCCACTTCACCCCGACGTCGGCCTCCTGGCTCAACCAAGTCGAGCGCTTCTTCGCGCTGCTCACCGAGCGCCGGATCCGCCGCGGCGCGCATCGCTCCACCACCGAGCTCGAGGCTGCGATCCAGGCCTACATCGCCACCCACAATGCCGATCCCAAACCCTTCCGTTGGACCAAGTCCGCCGACGACATCCTCGCCAGCATCACGCGCTTCTGCCAAAGAACCCTCGCTGTTCACGGTTCGGTTTGAACCGAACTTCAGAATCAGGACACTAGCTCACCATCAGATCGACGAGCTCCGCAACGTCGCGCACGGTCTCCAGGTCGTCGACCAGTCGGATCAGTTGCTCGCCCGCTGCTTCCGGCAGCGATCTCGCGCCGGAGATCCAGTTGGCGCGGAACTTCGCGAGGTGGGCCTCGCGGCCCATGGGCTTGGCCGGGCTGCCATAGACCTCCCGCACCAGGGCCTCGTGCGCCCTGCCATCTCTGAGCCTCACCGCGACGCTCACAGGCGTGAGCGCGTTGGAATCGGGATTGGCGTCCGCGCTCACGCCGATGCGGCGGGCCACATCCAGGCGCACCGGGTCCGCGAGCGCTTCCGGCTTGAAATCGTCGAGGCCGACACCGCCGCCCTGCAGAGCGCAGGCGAGCACGTAGGGGGCGCAGAGGCGCGCGTAGTTCGAGGTCATGCCGGCGCGCGCCGGCCGCGCCACGAGGCGATGCGTGAGCGGCGGCACCCGGCAGTCGATCCGCTCGACCTCAGGGGCGGTGAACCCGTGCTCGCCCATCAGGCCCAACACCCCATCGAGCACGCCGTGGGTCGCCCGGCCGCAGGGAAACGGCTTGTGCGCGACCTCGGCGATCCGCCAGACCTTGCCGAGGCTGCCCAGAACCGGCCCCAGGTCGTGAGCGCCCTCGAACAGCCGGTAGAAGCCGAACGGCCCTTGGAGCAGGTTCTGCGGACCGACCAGGCCGGTCGCCGCCAGGTCGCAGGCGACGACGGCGTTCCGCGCGTTGAAGCCGATCTGCATGGCGAGCAGCGGCGAGCCTTCGGTGTGCGCCTGCATGGTGCCGCACAGCTGCCCGTACGCGACGCTGAATGCGTTGATCAGGGTCCCGGCATCGAAGCCTCTCAGCTTGCCGATCCCCGCGGTTGCGGCGAAGGCGCCGGCGGTCGCGGGACGAAAGAAGCGCAGCGGCGCTTTCGAGGCGATTCCGAGCCCGACGCCGACGTCGACCCCGAGAGCTATCGCGCTCAGCAACGCGCGTCCGGATACGCCGCGTGCCTGCTCGGCATGCGCCATCGCCGCGGCCAGCAGCACCGCCATCGGATGGACTACCGCAACCTCGTGCACGCAGTCGTATTCGGAATTGTGGATCTGATAGCCGTTGCACATGGCCGCGGCCGCAGC
This sequence comes from Geminicoccaceae bacterium, assembly GCA_050729115.1. GTDB lineage: Bacteria > Pseudomonadota > Alphaproteobacteria > Geminicoccales > Geminicoccaceae > JBKPNX01. The sequence continues at coordinate 2,571 of JBOHKK010000259.1, forward strand.
CGGAAGGGCCGTGCCGCGCACCCAGACGCGGGCGGCATCCGCCTTACCCCAAGCGCCACAAGCGTCGATCAGCTCGCGCACCCACGGGCCGCCGCTGCCGGCGACGCCGACCCCAAACGAATCCAGGATGAACGTCTTGGTCGCGCCGATCGCTGCAGCCGGAAGGCCGTCGTACGTGGTGGTGGCCACGTGCTCCGCGAACCTGGCGATCGCATCCATGCCCCCACTCCGCTCGTGCCCCGGCCGGCGAACCATATCGAGGCGATCGGTCATCTTCTATCAGGGGAAGCACCCTGGCGGGCCGCCGCGTGCGCTTCCGCGACGCCGGAGGATCGAACAACCCTCGGACGTTGTGCTCCTGATCGAGGGCCGGCTTGGCTTCTCACCCTGGGGACGCGCCGCCGCGCCGAAGGGTCGATCGAGCGTGGCCCTGGCCCTCGCAGCTGATCTACGATCAGGAGGAGGCTTCTTCACCGACGTCGGCAAAGTTAGTAATCGTGACACTGCCTTGGGGGAACTCGGCGACGACACGTAGCCGTCCCCCCATGGTCTCGATAAGGCTGCGCAGCTTGCTCACGTGCATGTCCGCGCGCCGCTCAAGCTTCGCGATCGCCGGTTGACCGACGCCCAGGCGTCGCGCCAGTTCCGCCTGCGAGATTTCCAAAGCCTTTCGCAGCTCGCTCAGGACCATTTCCTCACGCAGCTCGGCCTTCCGTCGCTCGACTGCGGTCAGCTGCTCGGCCGGCCAGCCCTTGGTCAGCTCGCTGATGGGGTGACGACCGCTCATCGGATCGCCCTCTCCTTCTTCAACATTTCCAGGTGTTCGTCATAGAGCCGGTCCGCGATCGGGATGAGCCGCTTGTAAAACCCGATTGTTTGCCGGTTTGCGCCTCCGATCAGCAAGATCGCCGTGCGCCGTGGATCAAAAGCATAGAACACCCGCAACGGCTTACCGCCTGATTGAATACGAAGCTCGCGCGTGCGCCTGGGTTTTCGAGCCCTCAATCCCGGACGAATACGGATGCGGCAGTTGCGGCCCCTGCTCCTCCAAAAGGCCGATCACCGCGCGAACATCGACCTGATCACCATCATCCAGCTCGGCAAACCACTCACGGAATTCGTCAGTGTTCTCGACCGTCCAGAGCATGGGCATATGTATGCCTGCAATGGAATATTGGTCAAGAGCCATTCAAAAAGAAGGCCCCACCTGCTCGCAGAGGTGCGCGCGACGGTGGAGACGCCATCCAAAATGCCTCGTTGTGGAGAGTACGCGACAAGATGTCCGCAACCGCTGCGTGGTCTGCCGCGGCATCGGCGACGGCTTGGGAGCGCAAAGCGGCGAGAAGGGGCAATTGCCGGCCGCGAGCAGCAAGACCAGCAGAACGATGACGACGCGCAGGACCGGAATCGCAACCGGGTTCCCACCAGTGGCGGCCGCGACTGCCACAAGACGGTCCAGAACGGCACGCGGCGGATGTCCGGGACACGATTGCCAAGCGCCTGTTCGATCAGGCGGTTCCGTTGCAGCAGTGAACGCCAAGTGACAACCACGAGCGCCAATGTGAAGAAAGCAAGGATCCAGCCCACGGGCGTCTCGCTTCGCACGACCCCAGTCAGGAACAGGCTTGTGATCAGTGCGAGGGCGACCAGAGCCTCGATGAGCGAACGCTGATCGATTCGCTTCAATCCCGCGACCAGTACGGTCTTTTCCTCCTTCGAGACATCGAGCCGGCCCTGAACGGCGTACGCCGAAGAACGTACCGATCCCCGCGCTTCTCGAAGAACGTCCACGCGAAGGCGAAAACGATCCCGTTCCGCAAGACGACCTGATGCTGCTCGGACCGATCACCACCACGACCGGATCGCGTCTCGCTCAGACCGGCCCGCCGAGGAGATGATGGACGACGCCGAGGCCGGCGCACGCCCCGAGCGTCGCGATCATGCCGACGTTGAAGCGGAAGACCGCCAGCAGGGCGCCCGCGGTCAGGACGAGCGATGCGACGCGCAGGCTGCCGAGTGCCGGCACATCGAGGGTCATGCCCAGCGCCCGGACCTCGCTCACCTCGGCGAACAGGACGTGGAGCGCGAACCAGATGGCGAGGTTCAAGATCACGCCGACCACGGCGGCAGTGATCGCCGCGAGCGCGCCGCCGAGCGCCCGGTTGCCCCGCAGCGCCTCGACGAACGGAGCGCCAAGGAAAATCCAGAGGAAGCAGGGGACGAACGTGACCCAGGTCGTGAGCATGCCGCCGAGCGTGCCGGCCACCATCGGCGGCAGCATCCCGGGATCGCGAAAGGCCCCCATGAAGCCCACGAACTGCACGACCATGATCAGCGGCCCGGGCGTGGTCTCGGCGAGCCCGAGACCGTCCAACATCTCACCGGGCTCGAGCCAGCCGTAGGTCTCGACCGCCTGCTGCGCGACGTAGGCCAGCACCGCGTAGGCGCCACCGAAGGTGACCAAAGCCATCTTGCTGAAGAACACGGCGATCCTGGCGAAGACGTCGTCGCCGCCCTGCGTCAGCAGCAGGATCAGGACGGGGCCCAACCACAACAGCAGGCAGACCACCGCGACCTCGAGCGACCAGGCGAGCGTCGGCCGCGCATGCTCCGGCGTGCTCTCGCCGAGCGCGGATTCGGCGTCGGCCGGCGGGGTGCCGCCAACCTTGTGGTCGCCGCCGCCGCCGCCGAGGAAGGCCGCGAGCCCGGCCCGGGCGCCCAGAAGCCCGATCAGCCCGGCGCCAAGGATGATCAGCGGGAAGGGCACGTCGTAGGCGTAGATGGCGACGAAAGCTGCCAGGGCGATCGTCACCATGGTCCGATTCCCGAGCGCGCGGCGGCCGATGCGCACGACCGCTTCGAGCACGATCGCCAACACCGCCGCCTTGAGCCCGAAGAACAGCGCCTCGACCACCGGAACGTCGCCGAGCCCGGCGTATAGCCAGCTCAGCACCATCAGCGCGACGAAGCCGGGCAGAACGAAGAGCGTCCCGGCGACCAGCCCGCCCTTCGTCTTGTGCAGCAGCCAGCCGACGTAGATGGCGAGCTGCGTCGCCTCCGGCCCCGGCAGCAGCATGCAGTAGTTCAGCGCATGCAGGAACCGCGCCTCGCCGATCCAGCGCTTTTCTTCGACCAGGATGCGGTGCATGACCGCGATCTGCCCGGCCGGCCCCCCGAAGCTCAGCGCGGCGACCTTGGCCCAGACCCGGACGGCCTCGCGAAACGCGATCCCGTGGCCGGCTTCCGTCGGGGGTGGCACCTCGACCGTGCGGGCGTGATCCATGTCGATGCCGCCAAGCTCCGACTCATTAGGGCTTCTTGTTGCGGAAATACTGATACAGGTCGTCGAGAACCGCGGCGCCGCGCGCGAGGCGCTGCTCGTCCTCGGGGTGGGCGAGCACGATGCCGGCGATCAGTCCGGCGATCCCCGCGGTCTCCTCGCGTCCAAACTTGTCGTCCTTCAGATCGACGTCGTGCACGATCTCGCCAATCGCCCGGAGTGCCGGCTCGTCCAGGGCGGCGCGCTCGAGCAGCACCTCGAAGGTGCACCGGTCGCCTTCGTGGGTGAACTCGGCCTCGTACATGTCGAACCGGATCTCGCCGGGCCGCGGCGCCCGACCTTTGCCCGCGACGAACTCGAACCGGGCCTCCGGGTCGATGAAGGTGCGAACGAGCCAGGCGGACGCGATCCGATCGACGTGCACGCCCTCGCGCGTCACCCACGTTCGCCCGTGCAGGTCGCGCAGTTCCAAGCCACTGATCATGCCTTCCTCTGCACTGGCGTCGGGCTCCGGTTCGGCAAGCCGCGTTTCCAAGGCGGCGAGCGCCGCCTCGGCGGCTTCGCGGCGGTTCGCCCCGAAGAAGTCGATGGCGGCGATCTGGGTGAGCTGCCGGCGCAGGCGAGCGAGCTGCTTCCCGGTCTCGGCCTGCCGCTCCGGCTGCGCGGCAAGCTCATCGGCGAGCGCAGCGGCCTCCTTGCGGATCGCCTCGTAGTCGGCGTCGCGCGCGGCATCGAACAGGGCGCGCACCTGCCGGTCCGAGAGCCCGTCGACGAAGCGCGCCTCGCACAGCGCGGCCTCGCCGCCGCTGCCGATGATCTCGCGCACCAGCCAGCGGAAGTCTTCCTGGGTCTGCTCGTCCAACGGCAGCGCGTACACCGCCCCCTTGACCGCGACCGCCCCCATCGCCTGCAGCCGGCGCCAGATCTTGACCCGGAGATACGCCGGTTGCGGCGGCAGCTGGTGGATCAGCAGCAGCCACCGCGCCTTCGCGCTTGCAGGAAGGCTCTCTGGATTGCTCATGATACATTCGTATCACATGTCATTTGACATTGCAACGATTGCATCATAGAGTCCTCCGAGATAACCTGTCGCGCATGGAGGATGGCCATGGAGCGGACCCTGACGTGCGCTGCCTTGAGGGCTCTGGTCGCTGATCGAGCGAGCATCGCCGTCGTCGATGTGCGGCGGCAGCCCGCCTTCGAGGCCGAGCCTCGGCTGATACCGGGTGCCGTCTGGAAAGAGCCGGAGCAGGTCGCGATTTGGGCCGCCGAGCTGAACCAGGGCCAGCCGGTCGTCGTTTATTGCGTGCACGGCCACGAGGTGAGCAACGGCGTGGTCGACCGCCTGCGGGCGTTGGATTTCGACGCTGCCCTGCTCGAGGGCGGGATCGAGGCCTGGAAGGCCGCCGGCGGGCGGGTCAGCGTTTCAAGCGGAGGAACCAAATGACGAACTGGGTCACACGCGAGCGCCCGAAGATCGACCGCATCGCCTGTCCCTGGCTGATCGCGCGCTTCATCGACGACCAGCCGGAGTTCCTCTACGTCCCGAGCGATCAGGTGCTGAAGGTCGCCGAAGAGACCGGCGCCATCCCCTACGACGTGCCGGACGTCGAGCTGTCCCACATCGGCGAGCTGTGCAGCTTCGATGCGTTCTTGCGCAAGTACGCGCTGGACGAGCCCGGGCTGCACGAGCTGGCGCTGATCGTGCGCGGCGCCGATACCGGCCGGCGCGATCTCGCGCCGCAGGCGCCGGGGCTGCTGGCGCTCTCCTTGGGCCTGTCCGCGCTGTTCGAGGACGACCACGAGATGCTGCGGCACGGCATGGTCATGTACGACGCGCTCTACGCCTGGCTCACAAAGGCGCGCGCCGAGACCCACGGCTGGCCGCCCCAAACCCGGTCCCATGCGGATACCGCGGTCAACGAGGCAGCGGAGGAGAGCTTCCCGGCGAGCGATCCGCCCTCGTTCATGCCGGTCTCCGGTGCCGGCGGTCCGACTCGCGATCGGCATTGATGCCGACGCGAATGGAACGTCCCTTGTGTCTGTCGTGCCCGCTGTCGTGCCCGGTGTCGTGCCCGGAGTCGTGCGGATCGTGCGGGCTCCATTGGTCGAACCAGGGGCCTCGCCGGTATCGGGATCGCGCGCGAAGATGCCGGTGGTCGACTTGTTGTCGCCCGGCCGCTGCTCAGGGTTCCACGGAACGTATTGGCGGTGCCGTGATCGAGGACAAGCTCACAGCCACCTGAGCTCTTGTAGACGGTCGGCGGCGACCGTCTTTGCGGGCCGAGTCGCTCAGTAGCGCCAGTGGGGCACGACGGCAGCAATCGTGGGCAGCAAGTAAGGGTCGCCCATGGCCTGATACGCTTGGTTCGAGTAGCCCGCGAGCATCATCCCCGCGAGCGCGCTACAGCCGCCCGCCCAGACGAAGCAGAAGATCAGCACCCGTCGCGTTCGGACGCCCGCAAGGTAGGTCGCCTTCTCCCGGTTGCCGATGGCGTAGATGTAGCGGCCGAGGGCGGTGCGCCGGAGGATGAACACGGCGATCACCCCGACCGCGATCCAGGCGTACGCGGCGTTTGGGATGCCGAGAATCGACCTTCCGATGCTGGCGCGGAAGTCGAACAGCACAGGCCACTTGCGCGGGTTCTTGGCGCTTGCAACCTTCCCGTCGACTTCGTGCCGCCGGGCCATCCGGCGCACCTGGTGCGGGAGCTGGTGCGCAGCGAGCTGGACCTGGCGGCGATCGTGGCGGACTACGAGCGGGAGGAGCGGGGCCAGCCGCCGTACCACCCGGCGATGATGGTGGCGCTGCTGCTCTATGCTTACGTGCAAGGCGTGTATTCCTCGCGCCGCATCGCCCGGGCCTGCGAGGAGCGCCTCGACGTGATGGCGGTGACCGGCCTGCAGCGGCCGGACTTCCGCACGGTGAACGGGTTCCGCAAGCGCCATCTGGCGGCGCTCGCCGACCTGTTCGTGCAGGTTTTGCAGCTGTGCCGCGCGGCCGGGCTGGTCAAGCTCGGCCATGTCGCGCTCGACGGCGCCAAGCTCCAGGCCAACGCCAGCAAGCACAAGGCGATGTCCTACGGCCGGATGCAGCGGGCCGAGACCGAACTTGCGGCCGAGGTCGCGGGCTGGCTGGCGCGCGCCGAGCGGGAGGACGCGGCTGACGACGCCGCGCACGGCCCCGAGAAGCGCGGCGACGAGCTGCCGGACTGGGTCGCCGACAAGCAGGCGCGCCTGGAGCGCATCCGCGCGGCCAAAGCCGCCTTGGAGGCGGAGGCCGCCCAGCCGCCGCCCGCAGACGCCGAGCCCGGCCCGGCCAGCGGCATGATGGCCGGTGGCCGGCCGCGGCGATTGCCCGGTCGGGTTGGGGGCGGGGCCCC
>JBOHKK010000260.1:0-9201 GCA_050729115.1 Geminicoccaceae bacterium
GGCGCGCTCCGTGGGCGGCGCGGCGGCCCCCGGCGGCGAGCACGTCGTGCAAATCGACCGCGCGCTCCGGCAGCCGATCGAGCCTGAGGCGCTGCTCGATGCCCAGCAGGTGGACGCGCATCGTCTGATCCGCGACCTCCGCCCGCCGGCTCGCCAGGGCCTCGATCACCTCCGCGTGCTCGTCGACCGAGCAGCAGGTTTCGCCGGGCGCCTCGTAGACGGCGATGATCAGGGAGGTGCGCGAGACCAGCTCGCGCAGGAACCGCGCGATCGCGCGGTTGCCGGCGAGCTCGGCCAGCAGCAGGTGGAACTCGCCGGAACGGCGGATCAGGCGGCGCCGGTGGCCAGCCGCGTGCGCCTGCCGCTCCGCCGTCACGTGGCGGCGCAGCCGCTCGGCGTCGGCCGCGCTCAGGCCGTGGGCGAGGCGCTCGATCACGTGGGCCTCGAGCGCGCGCCGCGCCTCGAACACCTCGCGCGCCTCCTCGACCGACGGGCGGGCGACGAACGCGCCCCGGTGTGGCCACGACTCCACCACGTGCTCGCTGGCGAGGCGCTGCAGTACCCGCCGGATCAGCGTCCGGCTGACCCCGAAGATCGCGCACAGCGATTCCTCGCCGAGCTTGGTGCCGGGCGGCAGCAGCTGCTCGACGATGGCACCGTAGATCTTGGCGTGGATCGAGTCGGCGGTTGCGGACATGGCGGGCAAGTTGTGGTTGGCGTTGAGTGAGGCCCGCTCACGATAATCGCGGGCCGCGACGATTGTATACAAAAAAGCGTTGCATTGTTCACAAAACTCCGTTTCCATCCCGGGACGAGCAGCGTGCTGGCAAGGCGACGTCTGGCTGAACAGGACGCGCGCGCCGCCGCCCGATCCGGCCTTTCGACGGTCTCGGGGCGCGCGCTTCATCCGGCGGGGTCGTCGCGACCGCCGCGCGGCAATGGCGACAGCAAAGGAGGCTCTCATGTCTGCAACATCGAGGCTCAAAACGACCCTGGCGCTGGCCGTCGGCGTGGCGGCGCTCGGGCTGGCCGGACCGGCCACGGCGCAGGAGAACGTGCTCAAGATCGGCGTGCTCGGGGTGATGAGCGGGCCCGCGGCGTCGTGGGGGCTGGTCAACAAGTACTCCGCCGAGGCCACCGCTCAGATGTACAACGAGCAGGGCGGGGTCGAGATCGACGGCGAGCCGTACCAGATCCAGATCGTCAGCATCGACGACAAGAACGACCCGAAGCTCGCGGTCTCGGGCGCGGAGCGCCTGATCCACCAGGAGGAAATCAACTACATCATCGGCCCGAACGTCGACACCACGGCGGCGAGCATCGTCCCGGTGGTCGAGGCGGGCGGCGCCATCAACTTCCCCTACGCGTTCTCGAAGCAGCTCTACACCCCGCCGCGCAGCAACTCGGTGCTCGGCATGATCGCCTCCTACCAGGCGGCCCCGATCATCTACAACTACCTCCAGGACGAGCGGGGCGTGGCGACGGTGAGCTTCATCGCCCGCAACGAGTCCGACCCCTTGAACCAGCGCGACGAGGGCGTCGCGGCGGCAGAGGAGCTCGGGCTCGAGGTGGTGTCGTCCGAGGACACCTACGAGCCCGGCACGACCGACTTCTTCCCGGTCATGTCCAAGGTCGTGGGCGAGAACCCCGATCTGATCGTGCTCTCGGGGGTGGCGCCGGCCGATGCCCCGCTCCTGATCCGGACCGCGCGCGAGCTGGGCTATCAGGGCATTCTCAGCACCGAGACGGCGCAGGACATCGGGATTTTGAACGAGGTCGCGGGCGAGCTCGCCGACGGCTTCATCTCGGTCGGCGGCGCCAGCACGCCGGAGATCAGAAGCGGGTACATGGAGGAGTTCATCGACCGCTACAACCAGGTCGCGGGCGAGTGGAACGACGAGGCCGGCACCAAGGTCTACGCGCTCGAGATGATCCTCATGACCCTGCAGCAGGCGGGTAAGGACGCGATCGAGGACATCGAGGTCTACAAGGCGGCGATGGACGACTTCAGCGTCAAGAACCCGTTTCTCGAGGAGGACCAGCAGCTCACCTACGTCGGCACGAACGACTTCGAGCAGAAGCGCCAGATCGGCGTGCCCATGGTGGTGAACGAGGTGCAGGACGGCGAGTTCAAGACGCTGTTCATCGGCAGCGTCGAGTAGGCCAGACGATTGCGGGCCGGCTCGGGCTCCGGGCCGGCGCCGCGTTCGCGCCCGGAGGCGTTCGGCCGCGCCCGGGGAGGCGGCAGTGGACCAGATCATCGTCAACGGCGTCGTGCTGGCCGCGAACTACGCGCTGATCGCGCTCGGCCTCACCCTGATCTTCGGCATCCTGAACTTTCTCAACTTTGCCCACGGTCAGATGTACATGCTGGGCGGCTTCGTCGTCTATTACGTCTACGCCATCTTCGGCATGAACTATTTCGTGGCGCTTTTGGCCTGCGCGCTCACGCTGTTCTGCGTGGGCGTCGCGTTCGAGACCCTGTTCTTCCGGCGCGTGCTGCGGATCACCACGCGCGAGGAGAACAGCATGCTGCTCGCGGTCGGCACCGCGCTGCTGCTCGAGAACCTCGCCTTGTCGCTGTTCGGCGAGAAGCAGCGCGGCGTGCCGCCCGTGGTCACCGGCGTCTACCAGATCTTCGACGCCTATCTGCCGGCCAGCCGCCTGCTGGTGCTGGCGCTCTCGGCCGTGCTGGTGATCGGGCTCTTGCTCTTCGTGCAGTACACCAAGCCCGGACGCGCCATGCGCGCGGTCGCCCAGGACAAGGAGGTGAGCTTGCTCATGGGCGTCAATGTCGGGCGGATCTCGGCCCTCGGCTTCGGCATCGGCGCCGCGCTTGCGGGGCTGGCGGGCGGCCTCCTGGTCACCATCTCGGCGATCAACTCCGGCATCGGCACGGCGATCTCGATCAAGGCCTTCATCATGATCATGATCGGCGGGGCGGGCGTGGTCGCGGGCGCGATCCTGGGGGGCATCGTGCTGGGCTTCGCCGAGGCGATCGGCTACGCCCTGATTCCGGGGTCCATGACCTACCTTCTGATCTTCGTCGGCCTGATCGTCTTTTTGATCATCCGGCCGCAGGGGATCATGGGCAAGCCCTGGGGCTGAGGGCCCATGCGCCAGACCATGCCCGCCTCCGACCTCGGCCGGGGCCAGCTCGGCCTCACGCCGGTCCGGCTCGCCGGGCTCGCGCTTCTCGCCTTGGTCTATCTGGTGGCGCTGCCGGTCTGGTTCGCCGGCTCCAACTACATCTTAGGCGTGCTCACCAACGCCTCGATCCTCTCCTTCATCAGCCTCGGCGTCTGGGTCACCTTCGCGATCGGGCGCATCAACATCAGCCAGGGCGCGTTCGCCCTGATCGGGGGCTACACGGCCGCCATCCTGTCGACCCGCTACGGCGTCTCGTTCTGGCTCTGCCTGCCGCTCGCCGGCGTCGTCGCGGCCACGATCGGCACGATCATCGGGATCGCGATCCTGCGCCTGCGCGGCGTCTATTTCGCCATGATCACGCTCAGCCTCACCGAGGCGGTGCGGCTCGCCTTCCTGAACGGCGGCGCGTTCACCCAGGGCGCCTCCGGCATCGTCAACATCCCCCGCCCGGACGCGCTGGAGATCTTCGGGCTCACCATCATCCCGGCGTTCCGCGGCGCCGATCCGCTGCCCGACTACTTCCTCGCGGCCGCGCTCCTGATCCTCGGCCTGCTCGCCGTGTGGCGCCTCACCACCTCGCGCCTCGGCTGGGTGTTCCGCTCCATGCGCCAGAACGAGGAGCTGGCCGCCAGCATCGGGATCAACGTCGCGAGATACCGGGTGATCGCCTATGGCTTCTCCTGCTTTCTGGGCGGCGTCGGCGGCGCCTTCTTCGCTGCCTTCCACCAGAACGTCTATCCCGCCACCTACAGCGTGACCGATTCGGTCAACTTCATGCTCTACTGCTTCCTCGGCGGGCTCGATTTCGTCTTTGGACCGGTGGTCGGCGCGTTCCTCCTGGTGATCAGCTTCGAGCTGCTCCACGATCTGCAGCAGTACCAGGCGCTGATCTATGGCGTCCTGATGATCTCCTGCATTCTCTGGCTGCCGAACGGCATCCTCAGCCTCACGTTCCGGCGCGACCGCGCCCTCGCGGAGGAAGAGGAGGTCGAGCCCGCGGTCGATCCGGGCGGCGAGCGGCGGGGGGCCTGACGTGAGCCTGCTCGAGGTGCAGCAGCTCACCCGGCGCTTCGGCGGCCTGGTCGCCGTCAACGGCGTCGATTTCACCGTCGACGAAGGCGAGATCCTGGCCGTCATCGGCCCGAACGGCGCCGGCAAGAGCACCCTGTTCAAGCTGATCACGTCGTTCGTCCGGCCCTCGGCGGGGCGCGTCGTCTTCCGCGGCGAGGAGATCTCGGCGCTCAAGCCGCACGTCGTCGCGCGCAAGGGCGTGGTGCGCACGTTCCAGGAGACCACGATCTTTCGCGAGATGACGGCGCTCCAGAACGTCGTGGTGGCGCATCATCTGCGCAGGCGCGCGAGCAACCTCGGGATCTTCTGCAATTCCCCGACGGCGCGCGCCGACGAGGCGAGCTTCCGGGAGAGCGCGGCGGAGATCCTGGACTATCTGGGCCTGGGTGCGGTCAAGGGCACGCAAGCGCGCGGCCTGCCGCACGGCTATCTGCGCGCGCTCGGCATCGCGCTCGCCATGGCGGCCGAGCCCAAGGTCCTGCTGCTCGACGAGCCGTTCTCGGGGATGAACCCCGAGGAGACGGACCGCGCCGTGCGCATGGTCCAGGGCATCCGTGAGCGCGGCGTGACCGTGCTCCTGGTCGAGCACGACATGTCGGCGGTGATGCGGATCAGCGATCGCATCGTGGTGCTCAACTTCGGCACCAAGATCGCCGAGGGGTCGCCCGCCGAGATCCGGCAGAACGATGCGGTGATCGAGGCCTATCTGGGGAGCGAGGACGAGGAGCTTTGAGCGCCTATTTCGAGATGCGGGAGGTCTCGGTGCGCTACGACAAGGTGCGGGCGCTCCGGCACGTCTCGATGCGGCTCGAGCAGGGCCAGATCGTCGCGCTGATCGGCACCAACGGGGCCGGCAAGACGACGTCCTTGCGCGCGATCAGCGGCCTGACGCCGCTCGCATCGGGCGAGATCAGCTTCGATGGCCGGCGGATCGACCGGATGCGGCCCGAGCAGATCGTGGCCCACGGCATCGCCATGGTGCCCGAGGGCCGCCACGTCTACCCCTACATGTCGGTCCGCGACAACCTCCTCATGGGCGCCTATCTGCGCACCGACAAGGCCGGGATCCGCGCCGATCTCGACAAGGCCTTCGCGCGCTTTCCGAGGCTCGAGGAGCGCATCCGCCAGCAGGCGGGCACGCTGTCCGGCGGCGAGCAGCAGATGGTGGCGATGAGCCGGGCGCTGATGGCGCGGCCCAAGCTCCTCCTGCTCGACGAGCCCTCGCTCGGCCTCGCGCCGATGCTGGTCCGGGAGATCGCCCGCGCGATCACGACGATCAACCGCGAGGACGCGGTGAGCGTGGTCCTGGTCGAGCAGAACTCGCGCATGGCGTTGCGGATCTCGTCCCATGCCTACGTGCTCGAGACCGGCCGCGTCGCGCTCTTTGGCCCCTCGGCCGAGCTGATCGACGACGACCACGTCCGCCGGCTCTACCTCGGCGGCTGAGCGACCCGGCTGGCGCGCGCGGCCCCTTCGTGACCCGGCTGGCGCGCGCGGCCATTCGTGAGATGGCGCGGCATTCGACCTTGCGACCTTGTCCTTTGCGAGCAACCTCGAGTAGCGGCACCGAGGACAGGCGGTTCCCTCGCGCCGCCTTGCAGGCGGCGAGGAACAAACCTGGCCGCCACGCTTTTGCGCCGTCATGGCGAGGCGCGCAGCGCGGAGCCACCCAGACGCCGCCCCTGGATCGCCACGGGCGCTGGGCAGAAACGGGGTCCGTGGGCAGAAACGGCGTCTGACCCCGTTTTCCCTGACCCCGTTTTCCGTTTCCAAACCTGGGAGAACGGGGCCTGACCCCGTTTTCCGTTTCCAAACCTGGACGCCAGGCTTTGCACCGTCATGGCGAGGCGCGCAGCGACGAAGCCGCCCAGACGCCGCCGCTGGATCGCTACGGGCGCTGGGCAGAAACGGGGTCTGACCCCGTTTCCGTTTCCTCTGGGCAGGCGACCGGAGAAACGGGGCCTGACCCCGTTTCCGTTTCTGACCCCGTTTCCGTTTCATGGGGTATGACGCGCGGGGTTGGCTGGACCGCCGCGCGCCGCAAAAGCAAGTATGATGCCGGGCGAACGAACCTGGTGAGCCCGTTGAGAAGGAGATGGCCCATGCGACGCTCGGCCGGGTCACGTGTCCTGAGCGCCGCCTTCGCGCTCCTGAACCGGCTGGTCCCGTGGCATCGCCTGCCCGCGCTGATCGGGACGTTCAACCTGCTCGCGCTGCGCGAGGAGCTGAGGGAGCACAATCTTCACGATACCTCCGAGAAAGGGACGGCCGAGGCCGGACCTCACGGTGGCAGGCGCGATCCCCGCATCCTTTACGCGCGCACCGTTGACGGCAGCTGCAATGACCTCGCGCAGCCAGGGATGGGCGCGGCCGGAGCGCGCTTCGGGCGCAACTTTCCCGTCCAGTTTACCCGCCCGGAGCCCGAGCCGGCGCTGCTGGAGCCGAGCCCGCGCACGATCAGCCGGCGCCTGCTCGCGCGCGACACGTTCCAGCCGGCGCCGACCCTCAATCTGCTCGCCGCGGCCTGGATTCAATTTCAGGCGCACGACTGGTTCAGCCACGGCGAGCCGCTCCCGCGCGACGAGCTGAGCATCCCGCTGGAGGACAGCGACGACTGGTTCGAGAGCCCGATGCGGATCCGCCGGACGCCGCCCGATCCGACCCGATCGGCCGAGGACGCCGCCAAGCCGCCGACCTTCGTGAACGAGCTGTCGCACTGGTGGGACGGCTCCGCCCTGTACGGCAGCGACCCGAAGCAGCAGGACGAGGTGCGCGCGTTCGAGGACGGCAAGCTCAAGATCGAGAGCGGCCGCCTGCCGACGGACCCGAAGACCGGCATCGCGATCACGGGCTTCAGCGACAACTGGTGGATCGGCCTCGGCCTGATGCACACGCTCTTCGCGCTCGAGCACAATGCGATCTGCGAGCGTCTCCGGCGCGCGTACCCGTCCTGGTCCGACGAGCGGCTGTTCGATGCGGCGCGCCTCGTCAACGCCGCCCTGATGGCCAAGATCCACACGGTCGAATGGACCCCGGCGATCCTCGCGCACCCGGCGCTCCGGGTCGCCATGGACGCCAACTGGTGGGGCCTGTTCGGGCAGCGCCTCCATCGCATCCTCGGGCGCATCGGCAAGGGTGAGGTGCTGAGCGGCATCCCGGGCTCGCCCACCGACCACCACGGCGTGCCTTACGCCTTGACCGAAGAGTTCGTGTCGGTCTACCGCATGCATCCTTTGATCCCGGACGACTACGAGCTGTACTCGCTCGCCACCGGCGAGCTTCTGAGAACTTCGAGCTTCGTCGACCTCGCGGGGCGGAATGCGGCGAACGTCATCGACGACCGGCTCGGCGCCCTGGACGTGATCTACTCGTTCGGGATCGCGCATCCCGGCGCGATCGTGCTGCACAACTTCCCGCAGGCGCTTTGCGACTTCACCAAAGAGGACCGGAACACGGGCGAGAAGATCCGCATCGACCTCGCGGCAATCGACCTCATGCGCGATCGGGAGCGCGGCGTGCCGCGCTACAACCAGTTCCGGCGGCTGCTCCGGCTGCCGCCCGCCAGGTCGTTCGAGGCGCTCACGGCCAACCGGGTCTGGGCCGAGGAGCTGCGCGAGGTCTACGACGACGACATCGAGCGGCTCGACGCCATGGTCGGCATGTACGCCGAGCCGCCGCCGAAGGGCTTCGGCTTCAGCGAGACGGCGTTTCGGATCTTCATCCTGATGGCCTCGCGGCGCCTGAAGAGCGATCGTTTCTTTGCCGCCGACTTCACGCTCGGGTGTACACGCCTCCGGGCATGGCGTGGATCAGCGACAACGACATGACGAGCGTCCTGCTGCGCCACTATCCGGAGCTCCTGCCGGCGCTCCGGGATGCGCCGAACGCGTTCGCGCCCTGGGCCAGAGTATAGACCCGTATAATACCAGAACCAGGAAGTCCTGACCCATCGATCGGTCGTCTTGTCACCCCCGGGCGTGACCCGGGGGTCCAGTCCGGATGCCCCGGTCAAGTCCGGGGCATGACGGAAGAGACGTACGGACCCATCGGTCGCGACTTCATGGGGTCGGCATAAGCTCGGACCAACGTCCAGGTCGGGCTCGGGCGCTGGAGGGGATCCCGGCCACGGCCCCGGTGCGTCAGACGATTCCCGCCGCCCGCAGCGCGGCGATCCGATCCGGCGAATAGCCGAGCTCGCGAAGGACCGCCCCGGTATGTTCGCCGAGCGCGGGCGCCGGGCGGCGGATGCGGGCGGGCGTGCCGCTGAGCTTGACCGGAAAGCCGGTCATGCGCACGGGCCCGTGGCCCGGGTGCTCGACCTCGAGCACCATCTCCTGGGCGAGCACCTGCGGATCGGCAAAGACATCGCCCAGGTCCATCACCCGGCCGCAGGGCACGCCCGCGCGATTGAGGCGCTCGATCCACGCCTCGACCGTGGCCTCGCCGATCTTCGCGTCGATCAGCTCCCGCAGCCGCTCGCGATTTTGCATGCGGGCGTCGTTGTCGGCGAACGCCGGGTCGTCGAGCAGGTGCGCGAGCTCCAGCGCCTCGAGCAAGCGCCGGACGTGCACCTGGGTGCTGGGCGCGATCGCGACCTCGCCGTCGGCGGCGTGGAACAGGCCGTAGGGGTAGACCACCGGGTGATCGTTGCCGGTGCGCTCCGGCAAGGCGCCGGTTGCGAAATACTGCGCCGAGAAGTAGGCGAGCATGCTGATCAGGCCGCCCATCAGGCTGGCCTCGACCCGCTGGCCCCTACCCGATGCAGGACCCCCCGATCCGGGGCCGCCCGGTCCGGGGCGAGCGCGGGCGAGGAGGGCGGCGACGATGCCGAACGCGGCGTAGAGCCCGGCCACGAGATCGGCGATCGGCGGACCGGCGCGCACCGGCTCGCCCGGCGCGCCGCTCACGCTCATGAAGCCGCTCATCGCCTGCGCGATGAAGTCGAACGCCGGGCGATCGACATAAGGGCCGGTGCTGCCG
>JBOHKK010000261.1:0-9158 GCA_050729115.1 Geminicoccaceae bacterium
GTCGGGGCCGCGGTCGCGACCGGGCCCGTCATGTTCGGTACGATCGGGGATGCGAGCCGGCTCGAGTACACCGTGATCGGGGATCCGGTGAACCTCGCGGCCAAGCTGGAGAAGCACACCAAGGTGGAGCGCGTGGGCGCCCTGTGCACCGCCGATACTCTCGAGCTGGCGCGAGACCAGGGCTATCGGCCGCGGGCATCGCACGAGCCGCTTGCGCAGCGCGTCGTCGCCGGGGTCGACCGGCCGCTCGACCTGGTGCGCTTGCACCGCTTGTCTAGCTAGTCAGATGCTCCCATCTTGCCAATCGGATGAGGAGCGAGACCTCCATGGCCACCGTCAGCGTCTACAATGCCCGTGCCGGGTTCTCGCGGCTGATTGAGCGCGCGCTCCGAGGCGAAGAGATCGTCATCACGCGCCGCGGCAAGCCGGCGGTGCGCCTGGTACCCGTCGAGGAGGCGCGGCAACCCCGCAAGCCGGGCGCGCTGAAGGGCTTGTTCGAGGTAACGGATGAATTCTTCGAGCCCCTGCCCGACGATATTCTCGAGGCGTTCTATAGCGGGTCGATCGAACCCGTGGAGGATGATGACGCCGGGCAGAACCCGGACGCGGAACGATGAGGGTACTTCTGGACAGTCACACCCTGTTGTGGTGGCTGACCGGGGATCCGAGGCTTTCGCGCCGCGCGCTGGAAGTGATCGATCAGGCAGCAGCTTCGATATTCGTCAGTGCCGCCAGCATCTGGGAGATCGCGATCAAGGCGGCAAAGGGCAAGCTGAGGCTACCAGCAGGCGCTGAGGACCGCATCAGAGACGAAATGACATCGGCTGGTTTCGTTGAGCTGCCCGTAACATGGGATCATGCATTTGCGGTGCGCTCGCTCAACGCCCACCATCTTGATCCTTTTGACCGCTTGCTGATCGCGCAAAGCCGGATTGAAGGCTTGATCATCGTGACCAACGACAAGCTACTGCGACGCTACGAAGTCGATTGCCTGTGGTGAGATCCGGGCTCAGCAGTCGACTGTTGCGATGATCGAAAAGGCGCAGTCCCAGCTCTCCCACTGCGCCGCCGAGGTCCGCGAGCACGATCCCGATCGCTACCTCGCCACGCTGTTCGCGCCGCCCGCGGCACGTGAGGCGCTGTTCGGTCTCTACGCGTTCGATCACGAGATCGCGAAGGTGCGGCACGTCGTCAGCGAGCCGATGGCCGGGCTGGTCCGCTTCCAGTGGTGGCGCGACGCGCTCGACGGTATCGAAGCGGACAAGCCTCTGGCGCACCCCGTGGTCGCGGCGTTGCAGGCGCACCGGGCGCCCTTCGCGCCGCTGCGGCCACGGCTCGATGCCGCGATCGACGCGCGCGAGCTGGAGCTGACCGGCGATGCGCCGGCCGACCTGGCCGCGCTGGAGCGCCGGCTCGAGGCCGGCTGCGCAGAGATCACGCTTGCCGCCGTGGATCTTCTCGGCGCGCATGGGGAGCCGACCCACGCCGCCGCCCGCCACCTGGGACTGGCGCTCGGGTTGATAAGGTTGGTTCAAGCCTTGCCGGCCGACCTGGGCCGCGAGCGGATGCGCTTGCCGAGCTCGATGCTGGACCGGCGCGATCTCGATCCGGACGGTTCAGGGCAGGCTCGGGACAGCCGCGTTCTGGCGCCGGTGATCGCCGAGCTGGCGGCGCGGGCGCGGGCGCATCTGCACGACGCACGCCGGTATCGGCGGCAGGTCCCCAAGCAGGCGCTCGCAGCGCTGCTGCACGCGACCTTGCTGGACCGCTACCTCGAGCGGCTCGCTCGGGCACGCCACGACCCGTTCGCCCACGTGGCCACGCGCCCGGCGGGCACGGCCCCGCTCAGGCTGCTCGGCCAATACCTCCTTGGCCGCTACTGATCCTTGCCGTTTTCCCAGGTGACGTCGGCGCCGTGCAGGGCGACGGTGCTGATGTTCATCTTGGCGCTCCCTTCCACCACCTCGCGCGAGTAGACCACGTAGATCAGGGTGTCGTGCGCCTCGTCGTAGATCCGGCGCACCGCCAGGTTCTTGAACACCAGGCTCTTGCGCTCGTTGAACACCTCCTCGCCCTCCTCGTCGCGCTCGATGTCGCCGATCGAGATGGGGCCGGTCTGGCGGCAGGCGATCGAGGCGTTGGACGGATCCTCGAACCAGTTGCCCTTGCGCAGGCGATCGATCAGCCCGCGCTCGAAGTGGGTGACGTGGCAGGTCACGCCTTTGACCTCGGGGTCCTCGATCGCCTCCACCACGATGTCGTTGCCCGACCAATCGTTGGAGAAGCTGCCGACCTCCTCCGCCAGCGTCGGTGTCGTGATCAGGAGACCGGCGGCGACGACCTTCCAGGACGCACGCATCGGCTCGCGGCTCGACTCAGTAGGTCGGATTCAGGTGCAGATGGCGGTAGCGATCGCTGGACTTGACCACCACGGGGCTGATCGCCATCCCCTGCAGCACGTCCAGCGGCACCTCCACCCCGGCCTCGCCGCGGCTCCAGAGCTTGCGGTAGAAGTCGGCGAGGCCGTTCACCGCGACACCGTCGATCCCCAGGATCAGATCACTCGGCGCAAGACCCGCAGCGGCCGCCGGGCCGTCGGGCGACACGCGTCTGACGAACACGCGACCCCGGTGCTCCTCCAGGGTCAGCCCGAGCCAAGGCCTGCCCGGGTCGGCGCGGCGGCCGCGGGTCAAGAGGTCCGCCATGATCGGCTTCAGCTGATCGACGGGCACGAACATGTTGCCGGGGATCGGGCGCTCGTGGACGGCCGCGTCGTTGACCAGCAGCGACCCGATCCCGACCAGGCGTCCGTCGCGGTCGAGCAACGCCGCACCGCCGAACTGACCGTGGGGCGGCGAGGTGAAGATCGCATCCTCGAGGAGGTATTCCCAGTAGCCGGCGAAGTCCCGCCGGTCGACCACGTACACGCCGGCGGCGTCGAGCTCGCCGGCGCGGCTCACCACCATCATCGGCTGCCGCCGCTGCACGTCTGCCGAAGCGCCAAGAGGGATCGGCACCACGTCGAGCGGGTGCGCCGCGCGCAGCAGACCGAAGCCGGTCTCGTGGTCGTAGGCGACGATCCGGGCGGGTACCGGTTCCGCGTCGACGCCGCTGACCTCGACCTCGCTCGCCTCGACGATGAGATAGCCGATGGTGAGAATCAGGCCATTGCTGTCGATCACGACGCCGCTACCGGCGCGCGTCGTCCCGAGGGAGGAGGCGGTGCGCGCATCGTTCGGAACGTGCGCGGTGACCTGCACCACGCCGTCCAGGGAACGACCGGCGTCGGCCTGGGCGCCGGCTTCGGAGGCGAACAACACGGCGAGGACGACCAGCGGCGCGGCCGCGCCGAGAACAGCAACGGGTCGCCATCGCCTCAGGCGTCGTCGGACGGCAATCCTCAACATGCTGAATGCTCCCACCGAAAGGCGAGCCTTGGTCGCCGCGGCAACGCAGGCCTGAGACAGAATATGAGACGAACTCGCCATCGGAACAGGTGGGTTGTCGCCTTCGTGAACTGGCGTTTTTGCGCCAGTGGCAGGCATGACAGGCGCGCGCCGCGACCCTATAGTCCTGCCGTGGCCTCGGCGGCCATCAGGTAACGAGGACGACGTGACCAAGGGAACCGCGCTCGACCGGCGCCAGATGCTCGATCGCCTGATCGGGTTCGATACCACGAGCCGCAACTCCAACCTCGCCCTGATCGAGTTCGTGCGCGACCATCTCGACCGGCTGGGCATCGTCTCGGATCTGGTGTTCGATGACACCGGCGCCAAAGCCAACCTGTTCGCTACCATCGGTCCGCCGGAGGTGGCCGGGCTCGTGCTGTCCGGCCATACCGACGTGGTGCCGGTGGACGGGCAGGACTGGTCCAGCGATCCGTTCGTCTGCGTCGAGCGCGACGATCGGCTTTACGGCCGCGGCACGGCGGACATGAAGGGCTTCATCGCGACCACGCTCGCGCTGGTCCCGGAGTTCCAGGCCCTGCCGCTCGAGGCGCCGATCCATTTGGCGCTCAGCTTCGACGAGGAGGTCGGCTGCAAGGGCGTGCCGCGCCTGCTTGATCATCTGGTCGCCCGGCTGCCGGCGCTGCCGTTCGGCTGCGTGGTCGGGGAGCCGACCGGGATGCGCCTCGCCGACGGCCACAAGGGCAAGGCCGGCTATGCGTGCACCGTGAGCGGCCTGGCGAGCCATTCGGCGCTCAATCACCTGGGGGTGAACGCGATCGAGGTCGCCGCCAGGATCATCGCCGAGCTGCAGCGCCTGAACGACGAGTTCCGCCGCGCGGGGCCGCTCCAGGCCGAGTTCCAGCCGCCCCATTGCACCGTCAGCACCGGCGTGATCGCAGGCGGCAGCGCGCTCAACATCGTACCCGATCGCTGCCGCTTCGAGTTCGAGTTCCGGCCCTTGCCGGGCCAGGACCCGAACGCGCTGTTCGCGCGGATCCGGGATTGGGCGGAAACCACGTTGCTTGCGGAGATCCAGGCGGTATCGCCCGCGGCGGGGATCGAGTGGCAGGAGCTGATGAGCTATCCGGGGCTCGGCGGCACCGGCACCGCACCGATCGAGCAGGTGTGCGCTCGCCTCACTGGCACCGGGCAACCGATCAAGCTGGCGTTCGGGACCGAGGCCGGCCATTTCGCCGCCCGCGGCATCCCGGCCGTGGTGTGTGGTCCCGGCGACATCGATGTCGCGCACAAGGCCGACGAGCATGTCGAGCTGGATCAGCTCGAGCGCTGCGCACGCTTCCTGCGCCAGCTCATCCAGGCCACGGTCGTGGCCTGAGCGATGCCCGATCCGATCGTCGAAATCGCGGTGCCCGATCTCGGAAAGCACCGCCAGGGCAACACCGACATCCGAGGCGTCAACAGCTTCGAGGCCGAGCGAGCGGGGCCGCACGTCGTGATCACCGCGCTGGTCCACGGCAACGAGCTGTGCGGCGCCTGGGCGATCTCGACCCTGCTCGAGCGCGAGATCCGGCCGTGCCGCGGCCGGATCTCCCTGGCCCTGGTCAACACCGCAGCGTTCAGCACGTTCGACCCCAACGATCCCAAAGCCTCGCGCTACCTGGACGAGGACCTGAACCGCGTCTGGACGCTCGCCAGGCTGGACGGTCCGCGCCGGTCCGCCGAGCTCGACCGGGCGCGCGAGATCCGACCGTTGATCGAACGGGCAGACTACCTCCTGGACATTCACTCGATGCAGACGACGGCCCCGCCGCTCGCGCTTACCGGGCTCACCGCCAAGGGCCGCCGGCTCGCCGCCGCCATGGGGTTTCCGGGCTGCGTCGTGGCCGACTCCGGCCACCGCAACGGCGCGCGCATGCGGGATTTCGGCGCCTTCGCCGATCCCGAGAGCCCGCGTACCGCGATCCTGGTGGAATGCGGGCAGCACTGGGCCAAGAGCAGCGTCGCGGTGGCGATCGCCGCCTGCCGGCAGTTCCTGGCGGCCCTCGAGGTCGTGCCGCCCGAGATGCTCGAGCGCCTCGGCGCCGCGCCCGCACGCCAACCGCAGCGGATGGTCGAGGTGACCGAGGCGGTGACCGTCACCGACGGGGGCTTTCGCTTCGCCGACCAGTTCCACGGTCTCGAGGTGATCCCAGAGGGCGGCACGGTGATCGCCCACGACGGCGCGCGGCCGATCCGCACGCCGTACGACGATTGCGTGCTGATCATGCCGTCGCGTCGCCTTGCGCCGGGGCTCACCGCCGTGCGTCTTGGGCGGTTCGTCGACTGATGGCCGTGCATGTGCGCGAGGCGATGCCGGCCGACGCTGAGACGATCGCGGCTTTCGCGCAGGCGCTGAGCCTGGAAGAGGGTTATCCAGCACCGGCGCTGCAGGCCCGGCACGTGCGCGCAGAAGGGTTCGGCGCCAGTCCGCGCTTTCGGGTGCTGATCGCGGAGCGGCACGGTCGGCCGGCCGGCTACGCGCTGTTCTACCCGGCCTACGATACCGACCACGCCGCGCGCGGCTTCTACCTGCAGGACCTCTACGTCCTGCCGGAGGCGCGCCGCCAGGGCGCCGGGCGGGCGCTGATGGCGGCCGTGGCGCGGGCCTGTCTCGCCGACGGCGGCTGCTATCTGTTCTGGAACGCCCTGCCCAGGAACCGGGCGAGTCTGGCCTTCTACCGCGTGATCGGCGCGGAAAACGAGCGGCTCCTCACCCTGAGCCTGCAGCCGGACGCCCTGCGGCGTCTGGCCGAGGCGAGATCCGCCGAGCCCTGAGCCTGGCGTGCCGGCATCATGCGGGCGCGGCGGCGGTGACCAGATGCAGCAATGCGGGTAGGCGAATGCCGTCCGCGGTGAGATACGGCGCCAAGCGATCCTCCAGCTCCTCGACCAGAAGCTGGCGCGTGGCCCCGTCGGCGTCGCGCTCTCTGAGCAGTCGGGCGAGCAGGCCGATCTGGCACGCCAGCGCTGCCTCCTCCCGCGCGCTGGCGGCGCCGGGCAACCAGCTGCGCACCTGATCGATCTGGGGGTCGGTGAAGCCGGCGGCGCTCAGGATCTCGCGGGTGTAGTCCGGCTCGCTGAGCGCGAGCGGACCCGGCGCGCGCCGGGGCCTCGGCTCGGGCGGTCCCAGCCTTTCGATGCCGACCTGGAGCGGGAGCGCGAACCAGGGATTGTCCTCCAGCGGCCCCCAGCAGACGAACGCCAGGCGGCCGCCCGGCTGCAGCGCGCGCGCCAGGTTGCGAAAGGCGCCGACCGGATCGTCGAAGAACATCACGCCAAAGCGCGACACCACGAGGTCGTAGCAGGCGCGCTCGAACCGGTGGACCTGGGCGTCGCCGCGAACCAAGCGCACGTTGGCATGGCCGCCCTGCATGAGGCGTCGGCGGGCGACCGCGAGCAGCGGTTCCGAGAGGTCGATCGCCAGGACCGAGCCATGCGCCCCGACGGCGCCGGCGAGCTGCAAGGTGGTGGCACCGGTGCCGCAGCCGACCTCGACGACGCACGCGCCGGAACGAACCCGCGCCCGCGCGATCAGCGCCTCGGTGAGCGGCGCGAATCGCTGATCGAGCGCGTCGTGGCAGGCGATCCAGCGGCGGCCCCCATCCGAGTTCCAGTACTCGGCCTGATCGGCGTTCGGGAGTGCATCGGAGGCCGGCATCGCTGCGCTCAGTCCCTGTGTTCGCGAGCGATCTTGATGCTGCCTCGGCGAAACGTGCGAGCCAAGCGTTCAGGTCGGCCCGCGCGCGCGACCTGCCATGCGGCTTCGCTGCCCGCGCGCCCGCCGACCATCACGAGCACCGGCTCGGACATCGTGTCGCCTCCCCAGCGTATCCGATCAGGGCAAATGCCCTATCTCTTGCCCTATCTCTACAGGATGCTGTGGCCTCGAACCAGCACACGGAAGATAGCCCATGACCGCGTCTCGCCGAGATCTCCTGTCCGGGTTGATTGCCCTCCTGACCGCCGCAGGTGCGCCGCGCTTCCTGGTGGCCGCCGAGCAGGCGCCGGGGCTTCGCTTCGGCAAGCCCGCACCGTTCTCGCCTGCGTCGGTGCGCGATCAGGCCCGCGCCCTGGCGGCCGAGCCGTTCGGGGCGCTCGAGCAGGCGCTGCCGGAGGTGCTGGCCGGGCTCGACTACGACCAGCACCGCGATATTCGCTTCAACCGCGACATGGCGCTATGGCACGGGCAGGGCCTCGACGCCGAGGCGCAGTTCTTTCACCTCGGAGGTCGCTTCAGGGCCCCGGTCCATATCTACGAGGTCGCCGACAGCGTGGCGCGCGAGGTGTTGTACACAGCCTCGCTGTTCGACTTCGGTGACAACGAGCTCGCGCTCGACCTGCCGGAGGACCTCGGCTTCGCCGGCTTTCGCCTGCACGCCCCGCTCAATCGGCCGGACCTGTTGGACGAGATCGCGGTGTTCCTCGGCGCCAGCTACTTCCGGGCGGTCGGTCGCAATCAGCGCTATGGCATCTCGGCGCGTGGGGTCGCGATCGATACCGGCCTGCCCAAGGACGAGGAGTTCCCGGCGTTTCGCCGCTTCTGGCTGGAGCGCCCCGCGCCCGGGGCCGACCACCTGATCGTGCATGCCTTGCTGGATGGCCCGAGCCTTGCCGGCGCGTTCAGCTTCCGCATCCGCCCCGGCAAGACCACGACCATGGAGGTCGAGGCGACGCTGTTTCCGCGCGAACCGATCGAGCTGCTCGGCATCGCCCCGCTCACCAGTATGTTCCTGTTCGGGCCGAACGACCGGCGGGGCGTCGACGACTTCCGCTCGAGCGTGCACGACTCCGATGGCCTGCAGATCTGGTCCGGATCGGGCGAGTGGTTGTGGCGGCCGCTGGTCAACCCGCAGGAGCTGCGGCTTGCCCTGTTCAACGACACCGACCCCAAGGGGTTCGGTTTGATGCAGCGCACGCGTGACTTTGCCGGCTATCAGGATCTGGAGGCTCGCTACGACCTGCGCCCGAGCCTGTGGGTCGAGCCGTCGGAACCGTGGGGCAGCGGTCACGTGCGCCTGATCGAGATCCCAAGCCCGCAGGAGATCTATGACAACATCGTGGCGTTCTGGGTGCCGAAGGAGCCGGTCGAGGCGGGCTCGGAATGGCGCTTCACTTACCGCCTCCATTGGGGTGTGGCGCCGCCGACCCAGGCCGATCTCGGCATCGTCGTGGCGACCCGGATCGGGATGGGCGGTCAGACCGGGGAGGAGAGTGATCTTCGCAAGGTGGTGATCGACTTCGCCGGCGGCCAGTTGGAGGACACGCCGGCTGACGCCGCGGTCGAGGCGACGGTCACCGTCGGCGGCGGCGAGGTGATCGGACCGATCGTGCGCAAGAACGTCGTGACCGGCGGCTGGCGGGCGTTCTTCGACCTGCGCCCGGGCGGCGACGGCCCGGTCGAGCTGCGCTGCGTTCTGCGCCTCGCGGACGAGACGCTGACCGAGACCTGGGTCTACCAGTGGACGCCCTAGACCTAGAGCGGCATCCGATGTGACGAGATCGCCAAGGGCGATCCTCATCGGATAAAGCTGCTCTAATTCCATGAACAAGAGCAATTGTTACCCGATGAGCGTGACGATGGCGCGATCCGAAGTGGGTCGCTCTCATCGGGAATTGCGCTAGACCATTTTCCACTTGGGTGGACCCACCGCCCCGGCCCGCTCCCCCTCCCAACCACCCACCAATGGTACCCTCGGGGTGGTTGGGAGG
>JBOHKK010000262.1:0-9154 GCA_050729115.1 Geminicoccaceae bacterium
CCGGGTCGATGGCTGGCCCACCCTCGAGCGCTCACCCAGCGACCTTGACCTCGCCGCCTGAACGCAACAACCATGCCCTTCGGTTCCTACGCTGTCCAATTTCCACCAACTTCGCGACACGACCGGTCCGCATAGCGTCCCTCCTGCGCGATCAGCGCCTGGAGCGAGCTGTAGCGGTACTCGTAGCCGTAGGCCTGCGTGAGACGCCGGCCATCGACCCGGATCGGGTAGGTGAGGAACTTCCAAGCTCCACTCGGGGTCGTCACCGCGCCGCGGCTGCCATGCCAGGTGAGGCAGAACAGGGTTCTCATGAGTGCAGGAGGCAGCACCACGACGCGCTTGTCGAAAAGGCGCCCGAGCGCAGCCGAGTCGAGGAAGTCTGCCGGGGAGACGTTGAACACCTGGTATGCGGTCGTCGGCGGCAGATGCACGTACATGCTGAGGACACCGACGAGGTCGTCTTCGTGCAGGTACTGCCGGCCCCAGTCGGAGCGCCCGCAGACCAAAGAAGGCAAGCTGCCGGCGACGGTGGACAGAAGGCCATAGCGGTTCAGACCGAAACGGCCGCGGGGTCCGCTGACCGAGGCCAAGCGCAAGACCACGACATGCGTTGATGGCCGCAACTGTCGATACGACTGCCAGAGCAAGTCCTCCACCTGCCTTTTCTGGACGCCGTAGAGGTACGTGTCCTCGGCAAGCGGCATCTCTTCGGTGAACGCACGATCCAACGAATTCGTCGGCAGCGCTCCGTACGCCGTAATGGAGGAGAGTTGCACCAGCCGCCGAACCGATGGACGCCCGAGCGCGAACTCGAACAACTTGCGGGCGCCCTCGATGTTCCAGCGTCGCTGCTGGTCCCCGCCACGACCGTACAGTTCGCGGATCTGATACGCACAGTGGATCACCACGTCGATACGTTCGTTCTGAAGCTCTGGCGCCCACCTGTCTCCGGCGACATCGGCGCGTATCCAGCGCACCTTGGCATGATCTTTGAATCGTGCAGGGCATTCCTTCATGTCTATGCAGTGCAGCCTCTTGATACCATTAGAGTACAAGAGCTGTTCTACCAACATCGCTCCGATGTAACCGGCGGCGCCCGTGATGAGCACGTTCATTTGGTTTTCCTTGTTGCCGACTTTGGCTATAACAACGTCCTCCGGGTCGCATCATGCCCCGGCGCGTTGTCGCAGGCAATCCCCGGTTTCGGCGAGCCTGCCACAAATGGCACGTCGCCCGATGCGTGACGGCGGGTGCCGATCGAGGCCGTCATTGATCTGCACGCGGGACTGCTGGGCGAGCACGGTGGCGCGCCAGGACTGCGCGACCGAGGGGCGCTCGAATCCGCGTTGGCTCGGCCGCAGCAGATGCACGCCTATGGATCGGAAGCCGATCTCTCTGTCTTGGCTGCGGCCTATGTTCAGGGAATCACACAAAATCACCCGTTCGTCGACGGTAACAAAAGAGTGGCCTTCGTGACTCTTGGCGTCTTCCTATTGCTCAACGACATTTATCTCGACGCGACGGAAAAAGAATCCGAGCAGGTCATCGTAAACCTGTCTGCGGGACAGCTTACGGAGCCGCAACTGGTCGTCTGGTTGCGGCGCAACTGTGTTCCGCTGACGCCATGAGCGAACAGTCCGATCGACAGGTAGACCTGGGCGTCTCGACCACGTCGACGGATGGCGTTTCGCCGAGGCGGCGACGCCTGCGGCCGTCTCCACCTGATGATGATGTTCGAGGTGCCGGGACGGTGCCTGCCCACCACATCGGCGTGTCGTACCAGGCTCACAACGTTTGAACCCTTTGTTCGCTTGGCATCATCCTTCGTTTGGGGCGCGCCGCCGACCCGCCAACCCCGCGCGCTGGGGCGCGCCGCCGACCAGCCAACCCCGCGCGCTGGGGCGCGCCGCCGACCAGCCAACCCCGCGCGCGATACCGATTCCGAAACTTTGTGGGATCGGTATGAGTTGCCACCGACGGGGCCGACCCCGGCGCATGAAACCGGGGCGCGCAAGCGCCACGCGCCGTCGCAGCGTCATCGCGAGGGCGCGAGCGCCCGTGGCGATCCAGGAGTGGCGTCTGGATGGCTTCGTCGGTGCGCTCCTCGCAACGACGGTCCGAGCGTGGCGTCCAAGTTTCTTTCTAGCAGCCCTTGGGCCGCGAGCCCGACCAGGCCCCCGCTGCTCCGGCGGGACAACGGCCTGCGCGAGGACGGCTGGCTCCGCCCCAAACGGCCGATCGATCGGCCCCTTGCCGAGCCCGCGCAAGCGCACCGCACGCCGGCAAAGCGTCGGGCTGACCAAGCTGAAGCCGCTCGGTCGCAGCCTCGACGGCCGCCTGGACACTCGGGGTGTCGCAATCCTCGCAGCGATTGGCGTGGTCGCGCCCGCCCGTCCCCAGCCGGCTTCGATCGCCCGTCCGGGGCCGAACCCGCCGAACTCGCTACCGCCCAGGGAGCCGGGCACGGATTCCCACGGTCCCATGGACCACCCGAACATTTGGTTAACAGACGACGCGTTGACGGCCGGTTAACGGCGGCTCCGGAATGAGACTCGAACTTTCAGGGCTTACTTTGGCAGCCAGTCGGAGGTGATCTGGTCGAGGCTGTAGGGGCAGGCCTCCGGCAGCGCGTCCGCGGCCGCATGCTCGCCGTGCGCACGCAGCGCCGCTTGGGTTTCGAGCCGCGCCACCTCATAGAAGCGGGCCAGATTGCGTTCGACGCGCGGCCGCAGCGAGGGCGTGAGATCCTCGGCGACATCGGCGCGCTGTGTGCGGATCGTGCGCTCCCAGCCGGCGCGTAGTTCGGGGACTGCCGAATGCTCGAGTTTCAGGAGGTGCTCGACGATCGTCCGCACCCGCGAGCGGACTTCTCGGTACAGGCTGCCGCCCACGTCTTCGATCTCCAGGGTCACGTGCTCGAGGTCCAGCTCGGCGAGGCGCCCCGCGCGCAACAGATCCGCCTGCGCCTTGGACCAGGCGTAGAGGTCCTGCTCGTAGAGGTCGCTCGTCCTAGCCTTGATCCGGGTCGCCATGCCGAGGCTCCCTGTAACGCCAGTGGACAGCTTAGCACAGCATCGCGCCTGCGCGTTAAGACGATGTCACAGGAATGAGCATCACCGATCGTCGCCCCGCCCCGCGCGGGCTCTTCACTCCGGATCCTCGCCAGGGGGCGCGGAGGTCACTGAGCCGGTAGTCCGGGTGGCGGCCAACGAAGACGGGCTTGGGTCCGATCGCCTTCGCGCGCCCACCGCTCGAGCGTCGGGATGCTCCGGCGTCGGTACGTCGCGCTTTCCTTGCGCGTCAGGAGAACGTGGCGGTCGTCGAGGATACCGGCGGTGCCGGGTTGAACGAAGTCGAGAACGTTGTTTGCCATCGTGAGTATCCGGCTTCGCGCGGTTGACGATGGCACGGCATCATCAGCATAGCTGATGACTGTTTCAACCACTTTTGGGGATCAGGCCGTCTATGTCTTTTTGTGCAAGCTGGCTCTGGCCGCGGGTTTCGGGCAATCGAAGACTGCCATCGCTGGCGCAGCGACTGTTGCAATGGCACCACAGCGGCGCCGCCGCCCTCGACCAAACGTATGACGTGGCTCGCCCAGCGCGCCGAGGCCTGTGACCCGCAAGTGCCAGTAATCGCCGATGTCGTCCGGTGCTCGCTGCCCGGTTACTCGGCCGGCATGCGCTCGCCAAGCTCCCGGTTCAGCTCCTTCTCGATCGCGTTCACCGGCCGGGTGAAGGGCGCCAGGAGGTGGTAGAGGACCGGCGTCACGAACAGGGTCAGCAGCGAGGCGAGCGCGAGGCCGCCGATGACCACGATGCCGATCGCGGCGCGGCTCTCGGCCCCGGCGCCGCTCGAGACGACCAGCGGCACCGCGCCCAGGATGGTCGAGACCACGGTCATCACGATCGGACGCAGGCGCACGGCGGAGGCCTCGAGCACCGCGTCGCGGATCGTGCGGCCCTGGTCGCGCAGCTGATTGGCGAACTCGACGATCAGGATGCCGTTCTTGGCCATCAGGCCGATCAGCAGGATGATGCCCACCTGGCTGTAGATGTTGAGCGAGTTCCCGGTCAGCCACAGCGAGAGCAGCGCGCCGGTGAGGCCGAGCGGCACAGTGAGCATGATGATCAGGGGGTGGATGAAGCTCTCGAACTGCGCCGCCAGCACCAGAAACACGATCAGCAGCGCGAGCGCGAAGGTGACCGCGACGCCCCCGGAGGTCTCGAGGAACTCCTTCGACTGGCCGGAGAAGCCGAGCTTCGCCTCGGGCGGCAGGGTCTCGGCCGCGATCTCCTGCATGAACCGGATCGCCGAGCCGAGGTCGTAGCCGTCGGCCAGCGCCGCGGAGATGGTGATCGAGGGCAGGCGGTCGTAGCGCCTGAGCTCCGGCGCCGCCGCGCCCTCCTCGAGCCGGACCAGCGCGGCGAGCGGCACGAGCGCATCGCCGTTGCCCGAGCGCACGAAGATGTTGGCGAGATCGGTCGGCGTGCGTCGGTCCTCCGCCCGCGCCTGCACGATCACCGGATATTCGCGCCCGCGGTCGACGTAGGTCGTGATCTCGCGCGAGGCGAGCATGGTCTGCAGGGTCCGGCCGATGGTCTCGACGCCGATCCCGAGGTCGTCCGCCTTGGGCCGATCGATCAGGACGTCGAGCTGCGGCTGGTTCACCTCGAAGTCGGTCTCGAGGTTGAGCAGGCCCGGGTTCTGCTCGGCCCGCCGCACGATCGCATCGCTCCATCCCTTGATGCTCTCGTAGTCGGGGCCGCCGACCACCACCCGGAGCGGCGCGGTGCTGCCGCGCAGATTGAGCCCGGCGGGGCTGACCGGAAACGCGCGCACTCCAGACAAGGCGGACAGTTCGGGAACGAGCGACTGGACGATGTCCTGCTGGTCGCGGGTGCGCTCAGTCCAGTCGACCAGGCGCGCGACCACGAACGCCCGATGCCCCTGGCCGCGGCGGCCCACGATCGCGAAGATGCGGTCCGCCTCGCCTCTGTCCACGAGCGGCCGGACGATCGCCTCGACCTCGCGCACCTGCGGGTCGGTGTAGCCGACCGTCGCGCCCTGCGGCGCGGTGATCGGGATGAAGAAGACGCCGCGATCCTCGCTCGGGACGAGCTCCTGCGGTAGATCCCGGTATAGCACGAACGAGCCGGCGCCGACGACGAGCGCCACCAGCAGGACCAGAAGCGGGGCGTCCAGGCAGCCCTCGAGCAGCGCGCGATAGCCGCGCGTTGCGGCGCGGAGGCCACGCTCGAGCAGCCGCGCCGCCGCTCCCCGCTGCTGGCTGCCCTTGAGCAGCTTGGTGCAGAGCGCCGGGCACAGGGTCAGCGCGACCAGGGTCGAGATCGCCACCGCCGCCGCGAGCACGAAGCCGAACTCGGTGAACAGCCGCCCCACCTGGCCCTCGAGGAACGAGAGCGGCACGAACACCGCGATCAGGGTGAGTGAGGTCGCGATCACCGCGAAGGTCACCTGGCGCGTGCCGAGGACGCCCGCGATCAACGGCGACTCGTCGAGCTCGATCCGACGCTGGATGTTCTCCAGCACGACGATGGCGTCGTCGACCACGATGCCGATCGCGAGGATCAGCGCGAGCAGGGTCAGCACGTTGATCGAGAAGCCGAACGCATAGATGCCGATGAACGCGCCGATCACGGCGACCGGGATGGTCACCGCCGGCACCGCGGTCGCGCGCGCCGAAGCCAGGAACGCAAAGATCACCAGCACCACCAG
Source organism: Geminicoccaceae bacterium (assembly GCA_050729115.1). GTDB lineage: Bacteria > Pseudomonadota > Alphaproteobacteria > Geminicoccales > Geminicoccaceae > JBKPNX01. The sequence goes on from JBOHKK010000262.1 coordinate 5,740, forward strand.
CACGACCGCGATGCCGAGCGCCCGCACCACTTCCTGGATCGACTCCTCGATGAAGACCGCATCGTTGGAGCTGATCGTGATCTCCATGCCCTGGGGCAGGGTCGAGCGCATCAGCTCGAGCTGCTCGCGCACGCGATTCGAGATCGCGATCGTGTTGGCCTGCGACTGGCGCTGCACGCCGAGACCGATCGCCTCGCGACCGTCGGAGCGGACGATGGTCTCGTCGTCCTCGACGCCGCGCTCGATGCCCGCGATGTCGGCCAGCCGGACGGGATAACCATCGATCTGCTCGATCACGATGTTCTCGAACTGCTCGACCTCGGCCAGCCGGCTCTGGGCGCGCACGGTGAACTGACGCGTGGTCGACTTCAGCTCGCCGGCCGGCAGCTCGACGTTGTTGCGCCGGAGCGCCTCCTCGACATCGTCGACCGTGAGCTGGCGCGCCGCCATCGCCCGGCGGTCCAGCCAGATCCGGATCGCATAGCGCCGCTCGCCGAAGATCTCGACCTGGGAGACGCCTTCCAGGGTCGACAGGCGATCGACGACGAAGCGCTCGACATAGTCCGTGATCTCGGCGGGGCTCATCCGCTCGCTGGTGATGCCGATCCGAATCACCGGGTCGTCGTCGTCGTCGCTCTTGGTGATCTGGGGCTCGTCGACCTCGTCGGGCAGATCGGCCCGCACCCGCGCGACGGCGTCGCGCACGTCGTTGGCCGCCTCGTCGATGTTGCGCCCGGGCTCGAACTCGATCGCGGTCCAGCCACGGCCGCGCCGGCTCGTGGACCGGATGTTCTTGACCCCGGCAACCCCGGCGACCGCGGCCTCGATCACCTCCGTGATGTCGGTGTCGACGATCTCGGGGGCGGCCCCGGTGTACGTGGTGCTCACGCTGACCACCGCGGAATCGACGTCCGGCAGCTCGCGGATCGGCAGGCGCAGGAGCGAGGCCACGCCGAGCACGATGATCAGCAGGCTGAGCACCGTGGCGAACACGGGGCGCTTGATGCAGAAATCGGAGATCATGCGCCCTGCCCTTGCGGCTCCGACCCCGCGCCGTCCGTCGGCTGCTCGGGAAGGAGGACGCCGATGCCGTCCCGGAGGCGCTGCATCCCTTCCCGGACCACGGGCTCGCCGGCTTCGAGTCCTTCGAGCACCTCGACCGTGCCGGCGGTGCGCTGGCCGAGCCGCACCGGGCGGCGCCGGGCGCGCTCGTCCTCCACCGTGAACACGAAGGCGCCGTCGCCCTCCGCGATCACCGCCTCTTCCGGGATCAGCACCGCCGGCCGTTCCTCGAGCACGACCTCGACGTGCATGAACATGCCTGCGGGCAGAGCCAGGTCGGGATTGGGGATGACCGCACGCACCCGGAACGCCCGCGACACCTGCTCGATTCGGGTGTCGATCGTGGCGATCCGGCCGGTGAACGTCCGGCCGGGAAAGGCGGAGCTCGTCGCGCTCACGGTCTGGCCTTCGCGCACGCGACCAAAGTAGATCTCGGGCACGCTGAACTCGATCTCGACCTCCGTGAGGTCGTCGAGCGTGGTGAGCACGGTCTCGTCGTCGACCCGGGCCCCGACATCGACCTCGCGGATCCCGACCACTCCGGGAAACGGCGCCCTGACGGTGCGATCCGTCAGCTGCTTCCTGGCGCCGTCGACCCGGGCGCTGGCGCCGAGATAGGCTGCCTGGAGCTCGTCCACGGTCGCCTGCGCGACGGTGTTGTTGGCTCTGAGCTTCTTCGCCCGGTCCAGGGTCAGCTCGGCCTCGCGCTGCGCCGCCTGCGCCTCCGCGACCGCCGCCCGCTCGGCGGCATCGTCGAGACGCACCAGGACCGCGCCGGTCTCGACCCGCGCGCCCGGGCTGAACGCGATCTCGACGACCCGGCCCGAGGTCAGGGAAACGATATTCACGGCCTGGCGGGCAATGGTCGTGCCGACCGCCTCGATGCGCTCGCGCATGATGCCCGCCGCGGCCGCGGCGATCTCGACCGGAACCGCGCTCGACCCCCGGCCGATCGCCGCCTCGGCCTCACTATCCGCCTGGCTTCGGTGGTAGACGAATCCGCCGGCGCCGAGCACCACCATGAGAAGCCCGGCGATCGCGACCTGCGTGCCTAGGCGCACCGCCTTACTCCCCGCCGGGGCCGGCGCCGGTCTGCGCAAGACAGGCGATCACGGCGGCCCGCTCCTTGGGATCGGGCATGCCGACGAAGGTCATCGTGGTGCCAGGCGCGAAGTCCTCCGGCGCCGTGATGAAGGCGTCGAGGGTAGCTCTGGTCCATGTGTCGTCACCCCGCGCCGGCAGCTCCTCGAGCGCATCGGAAAAGTCGAAATCCGGCGCGCTCGCCCACGGCGCGCCCGAGCACGCCGAACAGATTGGGCCCGGTGAGCCCGGTCTCGCCGGGCACCACCGAATGACAAGCATAGCATCTCTTAAAGATCACCTCACCTCGTTCGGCATCGCCGGCGGCAAGCGTACCGGCCGCGCCGCACAGGCTCAACAGGGCGACGCCGGCCGGCAGCCACTCGGGTCTCATTCTAGTCGGCAGCGGTGCGAATCACCATCAGCCGATCGGTGCCGGATTCCGGCGCCCAGACCTCCCCCGGGCGACCGAGGATCTGGCGCACGTTGGCGCCCGGCGCGCTACCCTCGAACCGGGTGAAGGTCTCGGTGTTCGGATCGAAGCGGACCACGGCGTTGGCGCCGAAGTCGCTCAGCCAGACGATGTCCTCCTCGTCGACGTAGACCGCATAGGTCTTCGGGTCGTCGCCCGGAAGCCGCCACGTCTGCCAGGCGTCGGTCGCGGGCGTGTAGCGGCTGACCTGGCCGCTGTTCCACTCGCTCACCCAGATGCTGCCCTGCGAGTCCGACCAGACGCGGCGCGCCCCCTGGTCGGGGGTCGGCGGCTCGATCACCGTCGCCTGGCCGGTCTCGGTATCGATGCGGCCGACGTAGCTGCCGGCGAGCGAGGCGTAGTAGACGTCGCCACCCGGCGTCGACGTGATGCCGTAGGGGCCCCGTCCCTTGGGGGCATCGAACACCCGCATCTCGCCGCTCTGCGGATCGAGGCGGCCATAGATGCCGTTCTGTCCGGTGAACCACAAGATGCCGTCGGGAGCGAACGCGGCGGTGTTGAGGTTGGCGTAGCCGATGGCCTCGGGCAGCGGATGGACCGCGACCTCGCGGGTGTCCGGATCGAAGCTGACGATCGCGTTCTGGCCGCCGTCGGTAATCCAGGCCTTGCCGTCGGGCCCGGTGATCACGCCGTGCGGCGCCGAACCGTCGCCGAGCGGCACCTGCTCGACCGCGCCGGTCGCGGGATCGAGGATGCCGAGCGCGCCCTGACGCTGGGCGGTGTACCACACCTTGCCATCCGGCGCCGGCGAGACATCGTGCGGGTGGGCGCCGTCGGGCA
>JBOHKK010000263.1:0-9056 GCA_050729115.1 Geminicoccaceae bacterium
GGCGAACGGCGATGGCGCAGATGCCAAGCCTGGCGTAACTTCCTTCATGGCGTGGGTTCCTTCTCGATCTTGCCGATCGGAACCTACGCCACCTCAGCCAATTTCCACCAACCTCGCGACACGACCTTTCAAATGATGAGAGCAGCTTTATCCAGACCAGATCGCCGGTGGCGATCTCGTCCATTCGGATGCTGCTCTAGAAGAAGGTCTCGGGGATGATCACCACGTCGCCCGGGCGCATGGCGACGTTGGCGGTGATGTCGCCATCGCGCACCAGGTCGTCGAGACGCACCCGGTACTGCTGCTCCTGTCCCTCGGCGCTCCGCACCAGGGTCGACCGGTTGCCCGCGGCGAACTCGGTCAGGCCGCCGACCTCGATCATCACGTCGAGCATGGTCATGTCGTCGCGATACGGAATGGCCCGGGGCTCGAGCGCCTCCCCGACCACCCGGACCTGCTCGCTGAACGGGCCGACGAACTCGGTGACGATCACGGTGACCAGCGGGTCGGCGACGAACGCGCTCAACTGCTCCTCGATCTCGCGGCCAAGCTCGCTCGGCGTCTTGTCCGCGGCCTCGATGTCCTCGAGCAGCGGGATCGACACCCGGCCGTCGGGCCGCACCGGGACCTCGTCGGACAGCCCAGGATTGCCCCAGACGAAGACCTTGATGGTATCGCCGGGGCCGATGCGATAGAGCTCGGTCGGCCCCCGCGCCGCCGTCGACGCCGGCGCGAGCTCCGGGTGGCCGGCGCAGGCCGCGATCAGGATCAAAAGAGCGACGGCGCCAAGGTGCCAGCCGATGTGCCTGGTGTCCATGCCAAAGCATCCCTGAAAGGCCCCCGAATTTACACCATCCGGCGAGCGGGGGAAATGGCTCTCCTTAGCGGTCGAGGACCACGGCGCGCCGGCCCCCGCTCGCCCCAGGCTCACCGGCGCGCGCACAGGAAATCCGCCTGCACGGCGCGGCCGCGGCCGTCATACACGGCATTGTACACGCCCTTCAGCCCGAAGCCGTGCGCGCCCAGGTGCGCGAGAACCTCGTCGGCCAATGCCTGACCCTCGTACAGGCGCTCGAACGAGCACTCGACGTAGACCGCAGCGAACCGGTCCAGCAACGCGGCGCAGCCCTCGAGGGCTGCGCGCTCGAAACCCTGGACGTCGAGCTTCAAGAGCGACGGGGGCGCGAGCTCTCGGGCGGCCACGAAGACATCGAGCGGGCCGACCGTGACCGTCGCCACGCCGTTCCGGCCGCTTCCTCGAAAGATCGTGGTCTGGCGCTCGGTCGGGGCGAGCAGCGAAGAGCAGTCATCGGGGCGCATCACGTGCATGCGCGCCGGACCGGCCTGCGGCCCGATCGCCACCCGATGCGTGCGGATGCGCGAATTGCGCGCGGTGACCCGAGCGAGAACCGCGTACGGGAGGGGCAGCGGCTCGAACGCGAAGATCCGGGCCTCGGGATACAGTCCGGCCGAGAGCAGGGTGAACTGGCCGCGGCTCGCGCCGATGTCGACCACGCTCGCGAAGTCGCGACCGGCCAGAGCCGCCTCGTGCTCGATGGTTGCGGCCACCCCATGACGCAGGCCGGCGCGAAAGCGGGCGTCGGCCAGCAGCCGCGCCAGCTTCCTGCCGCGACGAACCAGGTCGGCGGTCAGGGCGCCATTGGGAGCAACCATCGGATCGATCGTGGAATTTGCCAACGATATCTCCTTAAGGTTTCGTCGGCGCAAGCGCAACACCGTTCGCGACGCCCGGCAGCTCGTCGGCGGCTCGCATCGGCGGCCCCATGGCGACCCTGGCTCCCGCCGGAGCGCGCCTCGGGGGCTTGACACGCCGCTATCGTCGGTTGGAGTGGTGCTTTGAGCGATCGACATCGCCAGCCAGCCGTCGGCTATTTCCGAGCGCGTCCGTGGGGGTCCTCGAGGAACTGGCCAAGCACGCGCCGTCGTTCGTCTGGGGCGGCCTCGCCTTTTGGACGGTCTATCCGTTTCGCACCCCGATCGCTGGCCCGTTCCCGCGCCTGCGCGGCTTCAAGGCGGCCGGCGTCGAGATGAGCTTCGTCGAGCGCTCGATGGCGCAGGCCGCGGCCCAGGCCAATCGCAACAACCAGATCGTGGCGAGCACCGTGCCCAAGGGCCACGTCGCGGTCACCCGGCGCGATCGCGAGCGGGTGCTCGAGCGCGCCGACCGCTCGGCGGAGATCCTGAAGGGCAAGCGCGTGCTCTGGCTGGACGACCTGGTCGCCAACAACCGGCTCGAGCGGGAGATGCTCGAGGCCTTCGGTGTGAAGATCGAGCAACCAGGCCGCGCTGGCCGCGCTCGGCCCGGACCGCAGCGGCTACGACCTGATCGTCTCGGACATCGCGCGGGACGTCGCGACCGAGCCCGACGGCCTCGCCTTCCTCACCGCCTACCACCAAAGCGGCGGCCGCCTGCCGGTGATCTTCTACGTGAGCCAGCTCGACGTGGACAAACCGCTCCCGCCGGGCGCGTTCGGTCTCACCAACCGCCCCGACGAGCTTCTGCGTCTGGTGATCGACGCCCTGGAGCGGCGCGCGTAGGTTCACTGGCCGAGAATCAGAGGGCGGGCTGACGGCTGGCGAGCGGCCCCGCCTGCGCCTATGTTGGCCTGGGGAACGGTGGCGACGAGCATGTGCAGCCTGTGCGGGGTGCTGGGAGCGGAGGACCACTGGACCGACGCCTCGGCGCGGCCGCAGACGTTCGGGGGCACGCCCGCCCGGAGGACCCGGCGACAGGAGCGGTTCGAGCGGATCGCGCTCGCCAATCGCATCCTTTGGCACTACCGCCTCGCGCTCGGTGACTTCGAGGGCCAGAGCTACGTGCTCCGCTCGGCGACCGGGCGCCAGGAGCTGGTGCCGGATCTGGTCGGGCTGTGGCGCGCCGCGGAGAAGCTCGCGGGGCGCTCCTGCGATCCGCTCGATCCCGATCTGATCGCGGCCCTCGAAGACCACCTGGAATGAAGACGTTTCTTCGTGCAGGTGATTGTGGTTGTCATGCCCGGGCTCGACCCGGGCATCCAGAGCCACTGGACCCTCGGGTCAAGCCCGAGGGTGACAGGAGGCAAGCCCTCGCACTGGTGCGATCCTGATGGCCGCGTACGAGACGCTGATCCCGGTCAACGTCGTCACCGGGTTTCTGGGCAGCGGCAAGACCACCCTGCTCAACCGGCTCCTCCAATCGCCGCAACTCGCGAATACCGCGGTGCTGGTCAACGAGTTCGGCGAGGTCGGGCTCGACCACCTCCTGCTCGAGACGGTCGACGCCGAGACCGTGATCCTGCAAAGCGGCTGCGTGTGCTGCACCATCCGGGGCGATCTCGCCGACGCCATGCGCGGGCTGTTCGGCAAGCGCGAGCGGGGCGTCATCCCCAGCTTCGAGCGTCTGGCGATCGAGACCACCGGGCTCGCCGACCCGGCGCCGATCGTCTCGACGCTTCTGGCCGAGCCGGTGATCCGACATCACTTTCGCCTCGGCAACGTCATCGCCACGGTGGATGCGATCAACGGCGCGCAGCACCTCGCCGAGAACCCCGAGTCGGTCAAGCAGGCGGCGATCGCCGACCGGATCGTCCTGACCAAGACCGATCTCGCCGAAAAGGCCCAGATCGACCATCTGAAGGCGGCGCTGCGCGGCCTCAATCCGACGGCGCCGCTCCTCGATGCCGCGACCGACCCGCTCGCGCCGGACGATCTGGTGGCGAGCGACATCTACGATCCGACCAAAAAGAGCGCCGAGGTGCGGCGCTGGCTCGACGAAGAGGCGCATCGGGCGGCAGCCGACGGCCACGGCCACGACCCGAACCGCCACGAGCGCGGCATCCGGGCGTTCTGCCTCACCTTCGATCAGCCGCTCGACTGGACGGCGTTCGGCGTGTGGCTGACCATGCTGCTCCACGCCCACGGCGCCCGCGTGCTGCGCATCAAGGGGCTGTTGCACGTCCGCGACCTGCCGGCGCCGGTGGTGATTCACGGCGTGCAGCACCTGATCCATCCCCCCGCGCACCTGGAGCGCTGGCCGGATGCCGATCGGCGCTCGCGCATCGTGTTCATCGTGCGCGACCTGGACCCGGCGGTGATCGAGGCGTCGCTCGCGGCGTTCAACCGACAGGCGGCGCGAACGGCGCCCGCGCTCTGAGGCCGAGGAGTTCTTGCGATGCGCCCCAAAGTCGTCCTGATCGGGACCGGCGGCACGATCGCCTCGCGCCACGACCCCGACCTCGGCCGCACCGTGGCATCGCAGCGCGGCGAGGACCTGCTCGCCCAGGTGCCGCAGCTGAGTGAGATCGCGGCGCTCGAGGTCGACGACTTCGCCACGATCCCGAGCTTCGACATGTCCGCCGAATTCGCCCATCGCCTCGCCGGGCGGATCGACCACCAGCTGGCGCGCGACGACGTCGCCGGCGTGGTAGTGACGCATGGCACCGACACCATGGAGGAGAGCTGCTATCTTGCCGACCTCCTGCTCCGGTCCGACAAGCCGGCGGTGTTCACCGGCGCGCAGCGGGCCCACGACGCTCCCAATCCGGACGGCCCCGGCAACATCCTGGGCGCGGTCCGCACCGCCGCCGCGCCCGAGGCGCGGGCGCTCGGGGCGGTGATCTGCTTTGCCGATCAGATCCATGCCGCGCGCGACGTCACCAAGGTGAGCGCGAGCGCGCTCGCCACGTTCCAGTCGTACGACAAGGGCGCGCTCGGCGAGGTCGATGCCGGTCGGGTGGTGATCCACCGCCGGCCCGAGCGACGCCGCACCTTCGCCGTCGACCGGCTCGAGACGCGCGTCGCGCTGCTTCGGCTGTGCCTGGGCTTCGACGTCGAGCTGGTCCGGGCCGCTCTCGAGCGCGGCGCCAAGGGCTTGGTGATCGAGGCCTTCGGCCGGGGCAACGGCCCGGCGGCGCTGGTCCCGGTGGTGCGCGAGGCGGTCGCGGCGGGCGTGCCCGTGGTGGTGACCTCGCGTTGCCCGACCGGCCGGGTCGAGCCGATCTACGGCAAGGGCGGCGGGAAGGATCTCGCGGATGCCGGCGCGATCTTCGCCGGCGACCTCAAGGGGCCGAAGGCGCGCCTGCTCCTGATGGTGCTGCTCTCGGCGCCGGGGACCACGAACCGCATCGCCGCGACCTTCGCCGAGATCGCACCTTGAGCGATTCGCTCTCGATTGACACAAGCGCCTTGCTTCCTTACTGTAAGGACGCAAGGAGAGGCGATGCAGCCGACCAGTCGCATCACGTCCAAAGGTCAGACGACCATTCCCCGCGAGGTGCGGGAGAAGCTGTCTTTGCAGCCGGGCGACGTGGTCGTGTACGAGCTCGACGGCGGCGAGGTGCGGTTGCGTAAGCAGGTCCCGCTCGACGTCGCGTACCTTCGAGCCGTGCAGACGACGTTGAGCGAGTGGGATTCTCTCGAGGATGCGGCAGCCTTCGACGATCTTTGAGCAGTTCGAGATCGCGGTCGTGCCCTTTCCATTCGTCGACGCGCCGAGGACGAAGCCAAGGCCGGCCCTCGTCCTCTCGGTGAGCACCTTCAATCGGCGAAATGGCCACACGCTGCTCGCCATGATCACGACCGCCGAGCACACGCGCTGGCTGAGCGACTACCCGATTCGGGATCTGCAGCTCACCGGGTTGCGGGTCGCCTGCGTGGTGCGCTGGAAGCTCTTCACGCTGGACAACCGAGCGCTGCAGCGGCGCATCGGCCATCTGGGAGACCGGGACATGCACGGTTGTCGAGCCGCGCTTGCAAGCATCCTCGATGGCGGGCAGCCCCACTGATCCCGGGCTTACGAAGCTCGTTCGCCCGGCATCATCCTCCTTCTTGGGCGCGCGGCCGACCAGCCAACCCCGCGCGATACCGACCGCGAAGATCACCGACTTCGCAGGATCGGATTAGCGGCCCGGGCAAGACGTCCCTGCCGGCGCGAACACCATCGGCAACGTGCCGCTGGTCGTGCTCCTGCACTCGGTCGCGCCGGCGCTGAGCAAGGGCGCGCTCTACGCGCTGGCCGTCCTCTCGACGCTCGCCGGCAACCTGTTGGTGGTCGGCAGGCTCGCCAACATCATCGCCCTCGAGCGCGCCCGCGATGCCGGCGTCGTCTTGACCTTTGCCGAGCACGCCAGGTGCGGCGTGCCGATGACCCTGCTGTCGCTCCTGCTGGCGCTGGCCTGGCTCGCGCTCATAGGCCATGCTGGCATCTGAGCGACGCGGCCGCGGCGCCATCAGCCGGGCCGCGCCGGCTCCCGGCGGCGCAGCCTCGCCAGGGTGCGCCGCAGCCAGGCCCGCCGCCTCGCCAGGGCGCGCCGCAGCCAGGCCCGCAGCCCCGCCACCGACGGCCGGGCGAGGGGCCGTGGCTCGAGCTCGATCCCGACCTCGGTGGTCCGCTCGTCCCGCACCGCCCGCACCACCAGCTCGATGTCGGCGAGCCGGATGCGGTCCCCGACCAGCGCCTTGCGGCGCAGGCGCGCTTGAATGAATTCGGCGAGCGCCGCCGGCTTCTCCTCTTCGGGGACCGGCAGATCGTAGAACTCCGCAATCTTGCCGACCGCCAGGGCGCCATCGAAGGTGAACTCGCCGAAGGTGCCGCTGTCGTCCGTGGCTGTGGGGCGCTCCGCGAACATCTCGTCCAGCGCAGCGGATTGCGCCGGTGGCGCGATCACCAGGACCGAGTCGCCAGGGTCCAGGCGATCGAGGTCGCGCGGCCGCAGCAGCCGGCCGTCCCGGACCACGCCGACCAGGCTGGTATTCTCGAGCTGCAGCAGCCGGCGCACGCCGCGCAGCGAGATGCGGCTGCCGGGGCCGACCGTGTAGATCAGGAGGTCGCGCTCGGCCGACGCGGGCAGGTCGACGTCGATCCGCTCCGGCGTCCTTGGCAGCGGCGGCAGCTCGAGATCGAGCAGGCGCGCGGCGGGCGCCAGCGTCCACCCCTGGGCGAGCAGAGAGACGAGCACGACCACGAAGGCCACCTCGAAATAGAGCGACGCGTTCTCCAGGCCGGACAGCACCGGGATGGTGCCCAGAAAGATCGCGACCGCGCCGCGCAGGCCGACCCAGGCGACGAAGGCCTGCTCGTTCCAGGCGAAGCGGAAGGGCAGCAGACACAGCACCACCGCCACCGGCCGGGCGATCACCACCAGGAAGGTCGCGATCAGCACCGCAGGGATCAGAGTCGGCAGAAGATCCGACGGGGTGACCAGGAGGCCGAGCATCACGAACATGACCATCTGCGCGAGCCAGGCGAGGCCGTCGTGGAAGCGGTCGATCAGCTGCGCTGCCCGGTGCCGCCGGTTGCCGACCACCAGGCCGGCGAAGTAGACGGCCATGAATCCGCTGGCGCCGATGGTTTGCGCGCCGCCGAAGGTGAACAGCGCGAACGCCATGGCAAGGACCGGGTAGAGGCCGGCGGCGAGCTCGAGCCGGTTGATCAGCCAGACCAGCAGAAAGCCCGCGGCGGCGCCGAGCGCGGCGCCGCCGATGATCTGGTTGGCGAAGTTGAGCAGCAGCAGCCAGGACAGCTCCCGGCCGTCGGCCAGAAGCAGCTCGACGCAGCCGATGGTCAGAAAGATCGCCATCGGATCGTTGATCGCGGATTCGACCTCGAGCAGGCTGCGCACCCGCGGCTTGATCTCGAGCCCGTGCAGGTGCAGCAGGAAGAACACCGCCGCCGCGTCGGTCGAGCCGACGATCGAGCCGATCAGCAGGCTTTCGATCCAGCCCAGTCCGAGGAGCAGCTGCGCCGCGACCGCGGTGAGCGCCGCCGTCAGGGCAACGCCGACGGTCGCGAGCAGGAAGGACGGCCAGGCCGCCGCCCGGAAGTTGCCGAACTCGGTGCGCAGGCCGCCGTCGAACAGGATGATGGCGAGCGCGATGCTGCCGATGGTGTAGGCGGCGAAATAATTGTCGAAGAAGATGCCGCCCGGGCCGTCCTCGCCGAAGAAGATGCCGAGGCCCAGGAAGGCGAGCAGCAGCGGCGCCCCGACCCGCGACGAGACCAGACCGACGAAGATGCTGAGGAGCAGGAGGAACCCACCCAGCAGGATCAGATTGTTGGCGAGCTCCACGGCGTTCTCACGGCAGCACGGCGGGACGTTCTGGAGGTCATAGCGCGAGCACGGCGTCGCGGACAGGTCAAACGATCTCTCTCACAGGCCGACCAAGCGTCTTGTCTCTTCGCCATCAGCCAGATCCCGCTCCAGTCGACTTCACGCGACGCTCCGATGGGCCTACTCTTCTCCCAAGCGCAGGCAAGCGGGAGGGGCGACGTTGCTGACGGACAGTCGAGCGCTCCGGCTCGGATCGTGACCGCGCCGTCGGCCTCGGCGGCGGGCAAGGTGGCGCTGGTCACCGGCGGCGCCCGCGGCATCGGCGCGGCGATCGCCGCGGGCCTGATCGAGAGCGGCGCCAGGGTGGCCATCCTGGACCTGGATGCCGACGCCCTCCAATCATGTCCCCTCGACGTGCTCAAGATCCAGGCCAACGTCGCCCGGCACGAGGACTGCGAGACGGCGGTGCTCCAGGTGCGCGCCGCGTGCGGCGGCCTCGACGTGCTGATCAACAACGCCGGCATCGGCATGGGCACGATCCGCGACGATCATTTCGATCGGCCGGTCCGGCTCGCCGAGATCGAGCCCGACCACTGGCGCCGCTTCTTCGAGATCAATGGCATGGGCGCGTTTCTCATGATGCGGGCGGCCGTGCCCTTCATGGTCGAGCAGGGCTGGGGCCGCGTGGTCAACGTCACCACCAGCTTCTTCACCATGCTGAACGAGGGTTTCGCGCCGTACGGTCCGGCCAAGGCGGCGCTCGAGGCGGCGTCAGCGATCTGGGCCAAGGAGTTCCGGGACACCGGCGTCACCGTGAACGTGCTCATCCCCGGCGGTCCGACCGACACCCGGATGGTCCCGGCATCGGCGCCGTTTGCGCGCCGCGAGATGATTCCGCCCGCAGCCATGGCGCCGCCTGCCTGCTGGCTCGCCTCGCCGGCGTCGGACGGGGTGACCGGGCGCCGCTTCGTCGCCGGGCTGTGGGACCCGGCGCTGACGCCCGAGCAG
>JBOHKK010000264.1:0-8977 GCA_050729115.1 Geminicoccaceae bacterium
CGGCCGGCCGCCAGGCCGCGATCGACGAGGTCCGGCGCGCGATCGACGAGGCGGCGGCGATCGGCGCCCGGTGCCTGGTGATCCTCGCCGGCGGCATGCCTGCGGGCTCCAAGCATCTCGCCGGCGCCCGGGCGCAGGCCCGCGACGGCATCGCCGCCGTGCTGCCGCATGCGCGCGCCGCCGGCGTCCCGCTCGCGATCGAGCCGCTGCACCCGATGTACGCCGCCGATCGCTGCTGCATCAGCACACTTCAGCAGGCGAACGACCTGTGCGCCGAGCTCGACCCGGAGGGTGAGAGCCATCTCGGCGTCGCGATCGACGTCTATCACGTGTTCTGGGACCCCGAGCTGGAGCGCGAGATCGCGCGCGCCGGCGCCGCCGGCCGCATCCTCGCCTTCCACGTCTGCGACTGGCTGGTGCCGACCAGGGACCTGCTGCTCGATCGCGGCATGATGGGCGACGGCGTGATCGACATCCCGAGGATCCGCGGCCTGGTCGAGGCCGCCGGCTACGCCGGCTTCATCGAGGTCGAGATCTTCTCGCGCGACTGGTGGCGACGCGATCCGGACGAGGTGCTCGAGGTCATGGCCGAGCGCTATCGCACGCTGGTCTGAGGCGCACCGCGCCAAGCAGGTCGCGAGCGGCAAGCGATGGTCGGCGTCGCCCGCTGCCGCCCGCCATCAAATGGTGCAGGAGAACACGCATCTTTGCGAGCCGGGACCCCATGCACCAAGCGTCATCGCCAACGGCGGCGGTATCGGCCACGGGATCGCCCTGGTTGGGATGACGCCGTGCGCACGGTTCTGATCGGTCTCGTCGGCGCCGTCGTGGCGGGGTCGGCGCCGGTCGCCTCGGCCGGCGAGATCTACGACGGCGACAGCATCGAGATCGAAGGCCAGCGCGCCCGGCTCTACGGCATCGACGCCTTCGAGCTGCGCCAGACGTGCCGATGCCCGCGGCCGGCCATGGCGCTGTGGGGTGGCGGCCAAGGCCGCGCTGGCGGGCCGGGTTCAGGGACACGCGCTGCACTGCGTCGTGCTCGACGAGGACGAGGACGGCGCCTACGTGTCGCGCTGCCTTGCCGGGGACGCCGATCTGGCTGCCTACATGTGGTGCCTACCGGCTGCAACGGATGGGCATCGTGCCCGGCGAGGGCTTCGACCTCGACAAGGCCGATCCGATCATGAAGCAGGCGCTCGAGAGCGTACCGGCCGCGGCGCAGAAACTGATGGCGTGGAAAGTCCCAACGCTCGCCAGGGTCGCGAACGGCTGGTCCATGAATACCGACACCATGGGCGTCTACGGCAACTACTATCTCAAGCGCGCCATTGTCGCCCAGCTCGGCCTTGGCGCGAACCTGCCCGAGGACGCGATCTACCCGCTCAATATCGGCGACGAGACCGGCAGGCCGCTCGATGGCGCCAGCAAGTACACGATCCACTTCGCCAAGGAGGAATTGCCCCCTGTGAATGCCTTCTGGTCGATCACGCTCTACGACCAGGAGGGCTTCCAGGTCGGCAACAGCCTGAATCGCTTCGCGCTCAGCAGCTGGATGCCATTTGGGTACAACCCGGATGGTTCCCTCGACCTTTACGTCCAGAACCAGAGCCCGGGCGCCGACAAGGAAGCGAACTGGCTGCCGGCGTCGAACGGGCCGTTCAACCTGACCATGCGGCTCTACGCTCCGAAAAGCGAGGCGCTGACGGGCAAATGGAACCCGCCGCCGGTGACGAAGGCGCAAGGGCCATCGTTCCTGCAGGCGCAGTGAGAATTGACGGCCGGCGAGGATGCCAACGCGATGCGCCGGATCCGACCGGGCAAGCGAGGCGATCGCGTGGGAGGCCGTGGTGTCGACCGATCGCAAGCTGCTCTGGACGCTCTTGATCCTGGCCGGGGTGGTGATCGGCTGGACGCTCGCCGTCGATCTTGGAGATCGGTCGGGTGCAGTTCGTCGGCCTCGCCGGTGCGCTCGTTCTGGTGGTCCTGATCTGGTTCTGGCCGGATCAGCAGGAACCCGAGGAGCCACCATTTTGAGCGCCGACAGAGGCGACATGGCCGGCAAGTGGAACCTGAGGCTGGGAGGTAATCGACATCAGCCGCTTGGCTCGGCAAGTGCCGGCGGGCGGGGCTGCCGTGGGTCGGCAGTCGACATCCTGACAGGAGAGGCTACCCATGATGACCAAGGTCACACCTGAGATGGCGCTTGCGGCCCTTGCGCTGTCGACGACGGTTCTGCTCGGTGCCTGCGCCCAGACCGAGCAGATGTCGGGCGTCAAGCCCGGTCGGCGGCTTCCTGCCGCAGCCGGCCCTGCTCGAGCCGGGCAAGAGCGGCGAGGCGGCGCTCGTCTATCGTGATCCGAACGCGAACTGGGCCTCTTACCGGAAGGTGATCCTGGACCCGGTGACGATCTGGACGGGGCCCGGGTCCAATCTGAGCAGCGTCCCGACCGAGCAGAGAAAGGCGCTCGCCGACAGTCTCTACACTCATCTCCACGATGCCGCCGCGCAGCGTTGCCAGATGGTCACCGAGCCTTCGCCGGACACGCTCCGCATCCGGGTCGCGCTGGTCGGCGCCGAACCATCCAACGCTGTCCTCAACACCATCTCGACCTACGTGCCCCAGGCGCACGTGCTGTCAGCAATCACCGGAGCCGCATTCAACGATGGCGTGGGCTTGTTCGCCGACACGGCAAGCATCGAGGGTTACGCCACGGATGCGACGAACGGACAACTCCTCTGGCAAGGCGTCGACGAGCGTGGCGGCGGCAACGCGCTCGGCACCAACACGTTCAATTCGTGGAACGACGTGGATAAGGCCTGGGGTGAGCAGTTCACCACGCGGCTCGCCGATTTCGGCGCCTGCCCAACCTGATCGCGGCGTCGCAGCCCCCGATCGCCAACGGCACGCGTGCCGACTTGACCGATCGCGTGCGGGGGCGACCAATAGGCGGTCCCCGGAACCCCGCTGTACGGGCAACGCAGGTGAACGACAACGCCTCCGGTCCAGTGCCGCTGATCGCCTGTCACGAGTGCGGTACGGTGCAGCGCATGCGCGCGCTGCCCGAGGGCGGTGCCGCGCGGTGCGCCCGCTGTGGTGCTGTGCTCTACCGGCAACGGCGGGACAGCGTCGAGCACACGTTGCTGTTGGCGCTGGCGGCGCTGATCCTGTTCGTGATCGCCAACACCTTCCCGTTCATGACCTTCGAGCTGGAGGGGCGGGCGCAGACCAGCACGCTGCTCTCCGGCGTCGGGAGCCTGTACCGGCAGGGCATGTGGCCGCTCGCGGCGCTGGTCCTCCTGACCGCGACCGTGGTGCCGCTCGCCTGGCTGCTGAGCGTGACCTACGTCTCTCTGCCGCTGCGGCTCGGCCGGGTGCCCTGGGGCGTCGCCCGGGTGTTCCGGATCACCGAGCTGCTCCGGCCCTGGGCGATGATGGAGGTCTACCTGCTCGGCGTGCTCGTCGCCTACGTCAAGCTGTCCGACCTCGCGCGCCTCGAGCTGGACACCGCGCTGTTCGCGTTCGGCGGCCTGATCGTGGTGATGATCGCCGCCGAGGCGGCGCTCGAGCCGCACGAGATCTGGCGGCGGCTCGGGCCGCAGGCCTCGGCCCGGTGGCTCGGACGGCAGCCCGGGCGGGCGCTGGTCAGCTGCCACAACTGCGATCAGCTCTCGGTGATGCCGCCGCTGCCGGCGCGGGCGAGCGCGCACTGTCCGCGCTGCGGCGCCACCATGCACCGGCGCAAGCCGAACAGTCTCGCCCGCACCTGGGCGCTGGTGGTGACCGCGGCCCTCCTGTACATTCCGGCGAATGTGCTGCCGGTCATGACCGTCGTCTATTTCGGCCGCGGCGAGCCGGACACCATTCTCTCGGGCGTCAAGGCGCTGATCCAGGCGGGGATGTGGCCGGTGGCGCTTCTGGTGTTCTTCGCGAGCATCACCGTGCCGGTGCTGAAGCTGATCGGGCTCACCTTCCTCCTGATCACGGCGCAGCGCCGCTCGACTTGGCGGTTGCGCGACCGGGGTCTGATGTACCGGATCATCGAGCAGGTCGGCCGCTGGTCGATGGTCGACATCTTCATGATCTCGATCCTGGTGGCGCTGGTGAACCTCGGGGCGATCGCGACGATCGAGCCGGGCGTCGGCGCCATCTGCTTCGCTGCCGTGGTGATCGTTACGATGTTCGCCTCGATGTCGTTCGACCCGAGGTTGCTCTGGGATGCCAAGGAGAGCGGCGATGCTCAAGGAAAACCCGTCCGCGCTTGAGCGGGACGAGCTGCCCGAGGTCGCGGTCGAGAAGCGCCGCGGCATCTCGCTGGTCTGGCTGATCCCGCTGGTCGCCGGCGCGATCGCGATCTGGCTCGGCTACACCACGCTGCAGGAGAAGGGCCCGACCATCACGGTGGTGTTCGACGACGCCGAGGGCCTCGAGGCCGGCAAGACCCGGGTCAAGTACCGCGACGTCGAGGTCGGCCTGGTCGACCAGGTCGCCTTGAGCGAGGACCTGTCGCACATCGTGGTCACCGCCAGCCTCGACAAGAGCGTGGCAACCCACATGAAGGCGGGCACGCGGTTCTGGATCGTGCGGCCGCGGATCGGCTTGGGCGGCATCTCGGGGCTCGGCACCTTGCTGTCCGGCGTCTTCATCGAGTTCGATCCGGGCGACGGCCAGCCGGCGCACGAGTTCGTCGGGCTGGCGGAGCCGCCGCCGATCACCTCGCGGGTGCCCGGCACCCAGTTCGTCCTGCGCACCGACCGCCTGGGCTCGATCGGCCGCGGCTCGCCGGTGTACTATCACAACATCGCGGTCGGTCAGGTGCTCGGCTACGAGCTGGCGGAGGACAAGCAGGATCTGGTCGTGAACATCTTCGTCGACGCGCCGAACGATCAGCTGGTGCGGCCGGGCAGCCGGTTCTGGAACGCGAGCGGCGTGGATGTGTCGCTCGGCGCCGACGGCGTCGAGGTCTCGATGGAATCGCTCCAGGCGTTGCTCGCCGGCGGCATCGCCTTCGATACCCCGGACATCGATCAGCCAGGCGAGCCGGCCGCCGCCGCCACGGCCTTTCCGCTGTTCGCCAGCCTGCGCGACGTGACCGAGGCGGGCTATACCGAACGGATCCCCTACCTGGTCCAGTTCGACGGCTCGGTCCGCGGCCTGCGAGCCGGGGCCCCGGTCGAGTTCCGCGGAATTCGGGTCGGATCGGTGACCGACGTCCGGCTCGAGATCGACCCCGAGCAGGATACGGTGCGCATTCCGGTGACCCTCGAGATCGAGCCGCAACGAATCGGCGTCGAGCGTGGCGCGGGGGAGCAACGTTATGCCGTCATGGCCGCCCTGGTCGAACGCGGGCTGCGGGCGCAACTGAAGTCCGGCAACCTGCTGACCGGGGAGCTGCTGGTCGATCTCGATTTCCACCCCCAGAGCCCGGCGGCGCAGCTCGATCGCAGCGGCACCTATCCGGCGATTCCGGCGGTGCCCGCTCAGCTGGAGGCGCTGACGGCATCGGTGACCACGGTCCTGAGCAAGCTCGCGGCGCTGCCGCTGCCCGAGCTGATCGACGATCTGCGCCGCACGGTCCAGGGCATCGACGCTCTGGTCGCCTCGCCCGACACCAAGAGCGCGGTCGCGGCCTTGAACCAGGCGGCGGTGCGCCTGGAGGCCTTGATTGGCACGCTCGATCAGCGGGTCGGGCCACTCTTCGTCCAGGCGCAGTCGACCCTCGCCGCGGCGGACGGGATGGTCGGGGCGAACTCGCAGGTGCGGTACGACCTGAATGCGGTGCTCAAGGAGCTGACCGGCGCCGCCCGTTCGATCCGGGTGTTCGCCGATTACCTGGAGCGCCATCCCGAGGCGCTGCTCCGCGGCAAGGCAGGTGCGCCATGAGACGACCGATTGGGTGCGTGGCCGTTGCCGCATTCGCGGCGTGCCTGGCGGTGGTCGGCTGCGCGGACAGCCAGCCGACCCGATTCTATACCCTTGCCGCGGCGCCGGACGCGCCCAGCGAGGCGATGCCGGCGCTGCCGCCCGATCTCACGGTCGGCATCGGGCCGGTCACCCTGCCACCCTACCTCGATCGCCCGCAGCTGGTCACGCGCGCCGGCAGCAATCGGGCGGTCCTGGCCGAGTTCGACAGCTGGGTCGAGCCCCTGCAAGGCATGTTCGCGCGGGTTCTCGCGGAGAATCTGGCGCTCCTCTTGGGGACCGACGACGTGCTGATGCTGCCCCAGCGCCGTCGGCTCGCCCTCGACTACCAGGTCGAGGTCGATGTCACGCGCTTCGATGTCGATACCAGCGGCAACGCCGTCCTCGACGCCCGGTGGTGGGTGCTCGGCCAGGATGGCGAGAGCCTCCTGCGGAGCGGTCGATCGACCATTACCGAGCCGACCCAGGTGGGCGACTATACGGCCGCCGCGGGCGCGCTCAGCCGCGCCCTCGGTGCGATGAGCGTCGAGATCGCTCAGGCGATCGCCGATCACCCTTGAGGACGCTGCGGTGAGAGACCGGCGCCGCGGATCTGCGTCAGCCCCGCCGGGCGTGCCGGCCGCAGGGCCTGCCGGGGGAGGAGTGCCCGGACCGGCGGTTGCCGACCAAGGGGTTCCTGCGGCTTTGAGAAATCGAGCGCCGAGGGGGTTTTCGGAATACCGCGATCATGGAGCGCCCGCGTGCCTTTGAACCCGAGGCGGAGCGGCCGATTGTGAAGCTGGCCCGGCCCTCTGGATCGGCGTTGCTTCGCGCGCCTGTTCGCGCGATGATCATCCATCTGTCATCGCAGATTGGGAGCGAGCGATGTGCAGGCTGTCTTCGCCTCAACACGATCTCTACAGGCGCACGAGCTTAGGGCCGGGACGCTCTCTGTTCGGGTGGCTGCGCGAGCTGTGGTGGCCACGCCGGTCGAAGCTGGAGGAAGGGGAGGTGGTACGGTTCCCCACTGAGGCGGCGGCGCGCGCTGACCAGGAAGCCGGCCGCAGGGACGCCAAAGCGGCCTGACCCGCGCTGCACCTACAGCGATCCGGCCCGCCCGCCCGGGGCCACACGCCTCGGCGCGATTGCCGTTGCTCGACTGCCTCTCCAAGCCCTCCAGTCCCGCGCGGAGGGACGGCCACGATACACCGGGCGCAGCGAGGCCGGCTCTGATCCGCGGCCCCAGCTCGCGGGCGCCGCCGTGTTACGCTTGCCGTCCGTGATCAGCGAGGGGGCTGACATGAAGATCGACGTGGGCTTGCGCAGCCATGACCTGCACGAACTAGGCGGCGAGGCAGCCGCCTACGAGCGGCTGGGGGTCGACGGCCTGTGGAGCTACGAGACCGCCCACGATCCCTTCCTGCCGCTGGTCGTCGCGGCACTCGCGACCGAGCGCGTGAGCCTGGGAACGGGGATTGCGGTCGCCTTCGGGCGCACCCCGTTCGCCATGGCGCAGACCGCCTGGGACCTGCAGCGCGTGAGCGGCGGGCGCCTGCTGCTCGGGCTCGGCACCCAGGTGCGGGCCCACATCGAGCGCCGGTTCGCCGCCGCGTTCGAGCACCCGGCGGCGCGGATCGTCGACTACATCCGCTGCATCAGGGCGATCTGGGATACCTTCCAGAACGGCGCGCGGCCGGCGTACGAGGGCCGCTTCTACCGCTTCACGCTGATCAGCGATTTCTTCAACCCTGGCCCGATCGAGCACCCGGACATCCCGATCTCGCTCGCCGGGGTCGGCGAACGCATGGCGCGCGCCGCCGGCGAGGCGGCCGATGGCTTTCACGTCCACCCGCTGCACAGCCCGGGGTATCTGCGCGACGTGGTGCGGCCCGCCATCGCCGCTGGTGCCCGCGCCACGGGGCGCGACCCGGCGGCGATAGACCTCATCGCCTCGGTGTTCATCGTCGCCGGCGACACCGATGGCGAACGCGCGGCGGCCGAGCGCTACGCGCGCCAGCAGATCGCCTCTACGCCTCGACCCCGACCTACCGGCCGTTTCTGGCCTACCACGGCTTCGAGGCGCTCGGTAAAGAGCTGAGCGGGCTCGCCCGCGCCGGCCGCTTCGCCGACATGCCGGCGCGTGTCCCCGACGCGCTGCTCGATGCCGTCGCCGTGAGCGCCGAGCCCGCCGGTGTGGGCGCGGCCACTCGCGCACGCTACGCTGGCGATCTGGTCCAGCGCGTCTACCCGTACGCGCCGATCCCGGCGGACGACCCCGGCGGGCGCTTCGCGGCGCTGGTCGCCGAGATCAAATCCGCGTAACCGACCGACCCGGGTGCCCGCGCGGCGATGCAGTCGGCCAGCGCGACGATCGCACCGCCATGTCGGCGCGAAGGCGACGGGTCTCTTCCCAGTCGACGTCGTGATCGGCCGTGATCGCGACCCCATAGGCCGTCCGGGCGTGCGCCGGCGTCAGCTTCTCGGCGATCACGTCCTTGCGCACGGCATCGGGGTCGCGCTCGGTCGCCGGCCCGTATCCGCCGCTGCCGGCGGTGACGTGGCGGCACACGTCGCCCTTGTGCATCGTCACCGGCTCGGTGGTGAGGACCGGGATGATCCGCTGGTCGCGACCGGGATTGATGACGTTCCAGGACGGCGCCCCGGCGCCGCCGCCGGCCCCGTGGGGCGTGAATCGCCGTTTGCGTGCCTCGGCTGATCCGCCACGGAGCGCGGACGCGGCTCGGTCATCGTCCTCTTCCGGGCTCAGCGCGTCTCGTCGCGGCCGTGGACCTGCGCCGGCGGCGTCGTCGCCTCGATCGCGGTGAAGGGCTCGCGGATCACGTAGCTGTGCTCGGCGCCCGGCGGCACCAGCCAGGAATCGCCCGGCTCCAGCATCACCGTCTGCCCCTCGAGATGCAGCTCCGCCCGGCCACGGATGACATAGCCGACGGTCTCGTAGTCGCGGACCCTCCGCGCCTTCTCCTGCGCGGTCGGCTCGGCTTCCCACAGCCGCATCGAGACGCGCTTGCCCGACGCCAGATAGGTCTGGCCCATCTCGCCCTTGGGCGAATGCGCCGA
>JBOHKK010000265.1:0-8971 GCA_050729115.1 Geminicoccaceae bacterium
GCGTGCAGGCGGTGGTCAACCAGCGCATGTCCGAGATGGCGACCAAGATGGACGCCACGCTCGAGCATCTCAGGATCGGCGCGATCAAGGGCCAGATCCTGGACGCCGACGGCTCGGCGGTGATCTATGACCTGTTCACCGAGTTCGGGGTAACGGCGCACACCGAGATCGACTTCGACCTCGACAACGCCAGCCCGGCGGCGGGCGCGGTCAAGAAGAAGTGCCACGACGTCCGGCGCAAGATCGAGGACGAGCTGGGGGCGGCGCCCTACGACCACATCCATGCGATCTGCGGCGCCGACTTCTTCGACGACTTGATCACGCACTCGGAGGTCACGAAGGCCTACGACCGCTACCTGGACGGCGCCTTCCTGCGCCAGGGTCAGGCGCGGGGTTCGTTCGAGTACTCGGGCATCGTGTTCGAAGAGTACCGCGGCCGGGTCGGTACGGTGGACTTCACGGACGCGAGCAAGGCCTACTTCTTCCCGGTCGGCGTGCCAGGACTGTTCCGGCAGTACAACGCCCCCGCCGACTTCGTCGAGACCGCGAACACGATCGGCCTGCCGCGCTATGCCAAGCAGGCGGCGGACCAGCAGTTCGCCCGCTGGGTGATGCTGCATGTGCAGTCGAACCCGCTGCCGATCTGCACGCGGCCGCGGGTGCTGATCAAGGGCAAGCGCACCTGATGACGGTGTTCGAGGGCGCGGTGGATGCGACATTCGCCGCATTCGGGATCTCCGCCAGCTATACGCCGGCCGGTGGAGACCCGATCCCTGTGCGGGTCATCGCCCGTCGTCCGGACGCGATCGTCGGCTTCGGCGAGACCCGCATCCACGCGGAAACCTCGACTTTCGAGATCCGGGGGAGCGAGGTCGCCGACCCGCGTCCCGACGATCAGCTCATCGTCGATGGCCAGACCTTGGTCATCCAGGGCGAGCCCGAGCGACGCGATCCCGACCGGTTGGTGTGGAGCCTCGACGTGAGAGCGGCATGAAGCTCGCTGCCACCATCGCCCGTTCGCTTCAGGCCGACCTGCAGGCGGAGCGGCGCAATATCGAACGCGCAGTGAGCAGCGGCACTCGCGACGCAGGCCGCGGCCTCAAGACCGACCTACGCCGGCAGGTCGCGAGGGCCGGGCTCGGCCAGCGGCTCGCCAACAGCTGGCGCGACAAGCACTACCCGAATCAGCGCTTGGACGCCGCGAGCCTGGTCTACACCAAAGCGCCGCAGATCATCCGCGCGTTCGACGAGGGCGCGGTGATCCGGAGCCGACGCGGGCGCTTTCTCGCGATCCCGACCGAGAACGCCCCGAGGAAGGGAACCGACGGCAGGCGGATCAGCCCGAGCACCTTTCCAGAGCACCGGTTTGGGCCGCTCCGGTTCGTGCCTCGTTCCAGCGGACCGCCGCTCCTGGTTGTGGACGGGCTCAGGGCTTCGTTCAGCCGCAAGACCGGCGGACTGCGTGGCTTCCGGCGCGCCACCGATCGGGCCCGAACACGGAGTGATGGTCTGACCACGGTCGTGATGTTCCTGCTCGTGCCGCAGGTGAAGCTGTCGAAGCGGCTCGACGTGGCGCGGGCGGCGGAGCATTGGTCGGCCCAGCTCCCGGCGCTGATCGAGCAGCAACTGCAGGCAGAGTGATCGATGCCGGCAAGTAAGGCGGAGCAGGTGCTGGACGCGCTCAAGGCGCTGCTCGAGACGGTCCCCGATGCCGTCATCCAGCGCAATAGCGTGCTGCCCGAGAAGGTTCCTGCCGGCGGACTGATCATCCTGCGCGACGGCGACCCGGGCGAGCCCGAGCAGGCGCTCGGCGGCTTCGGGAGCACGTACTACCAGCATGCGGTCGAGGTCGAGGTCTACGTCGAGGACGGCGATGCGGGGGCGCGCGACGCTGCCTTCGACGCTCTCCTCCAGCAGATCGGGGCGGCGCTCGAACCCGACGCAACCCTCGACGGCCTCGCCTTCGGCCTCACCTACGGCCGACCCGAACCGAGCATCGAGGCGGTCGCGGGCGCTCCGGCGATCAAGACCGCGACGCTCACCGTGACCGTCAACTACGAGACCAGCGCTCCTTTCTCCTGATTCCTGCTTCTTCCCCGGCAAGGAGACCCCGATGGCGCGAGCCTATGGTTCGAGCGCGCACCTGCTCATGAAGCGCGAGACCGCGTATGGCCAGGCGGCGACCGGCAACTACCTCCGCATGCCGTTCAACCGCTGCAATCTCGGCAGCGAGCAGGGTCTGATCGACGACCCGGTTCTGGGTCAGGGCCGCGATCCCCTGGCGCCGCTTCAGGACGTCATCAACGACGAGGGCGACATCGTCGTCCCCGTCGACCCGCGGTATCTCGGCTTGTGGCTCACCGGCCTGTTCGGCGATCCCGACACCACCGACAACCTCGATGGCAGCTGGGCCCATGAGTTCGCCTCAGGCGGCGACGACCTGCCGAGCTATACGGTCGAGGTCGGCATGCCGAAGGTGCCGGCGTTCTTCCTGCATGCCGGTGTCAAGCTCAACTCGATCGCGCTGGAGTTCGCCCGGTCCGGTCCGGCGGCCGCGACGATCAACGCCATCGCCCAGGGCGAGACGCGGTTCGGCACGACCCAGGGCGGCACGCCGACCAGCCTCACCTTCAGCCGGATCAGCCAGTTCCAGGGCTCGATCAAGCGCGCCGGCAGCCCGGTCGGGAACCTCACCGGTGGCTCGGTCACCTACTCCAACAACCTCGAAAAGATCGAGACCATCCGCGACGACGGCCTGATCGAGGGCGCCGATCCGACCATCGCCGCGCTCACCGGGCGGATCGACGTGCGCTTCGCCGATACGACGCTTATCGACCTGGCGGCTGACGGCACACCGATCGACCTCGAGTTCGCCTACACGCTCTCGGCGCAGGCGAAGCTCGTTCTCACCGCGCACGAGGTCTATCTCCCGAAGCCCAAGCTAGCGGTCGAAGGCCCGGGCGGCGTGCAAGCGAGCTTCGATTTCCGCGGCGCGAAGAACGATGTTGCGGGCAGGATGCTGACGGTGACGCTCACCAATGATCTCGACGGGACCGTCTATGCATGATGCTGCCGGGGTTTGGCGTGGGGCATAGCAGGCTCATCCACAGATCTTGCTCAGGTTTATCCCGGGATCGGTGGATGAATGTGACGGTCGCATGACGTTCGCGCTCTCGCTCGGAGTCCCGGGAGAAGACCGGGGTTCGTTCGGCGCGGAGAGGGAGCGACGAACACCGCAGTCGGTCCGTCCGGAACGTAGTTCCGGGTCAGCAGGGTCGCCGCCTTCACCGACAGCCGCACGCTCCGGACCTGCCATCGCCCGGCGCAAGCGTGCCGGTGCTGCTCGGCGAAGAATACCCGCCGACCCAGCACGGTGCAGGGCACACCGCACAGCTGGTTGACCCGCCGCAGCGCCTGTCCAGCAGACGACGCCCTTGCCAACCCCAGGACCTCACCGTCCGGAGCCGATACTTCGTAGACGCCTGTTGTTGGCCTCCCCATGCAACTGAAACTGCCGCAGATGGCGGGCGCCGTCCAGACTGGAGGGCTCTCTCGCGGATCGGAAGAGGACAATCATGATCGATCTCGCGCAGCGGTCCGAACCTTACGAGGTAGCACTGCCTTACGGTCTCTCGGTGACGGTAAAGCCGCTGACCACGACCGGTATGGCCGCAGCGCAGTCGGTGGCTCGCCGGGCGGTCGAGGCTATCGAGCGGCAGGCCAGCGAGCGCACGGAAGCAGGATTGGCGCTGAACGGGCTGCCCGACCTCTCGGCCGAGGGGGAGCGGGATGGCTTCTACCAGGGACAGCTAATCCGAGAGCTGGCAGTCCGGCACGTCACGAGCTGGACCGACGTCGAGCTGGGAGGCGGCCCGGCCCCACCGACGCCCGAGAACATTGCCGCGGTGATGGAACTCTACCCGGTGGGCGAGCGGTTCTTCCAGGAGTTCACGCTCCGCCAGGTGCTGCTCAACGCAGCAAAAAACGGCTGCGGGCCCTCTGCCGCTGGCATTTCCAGCAGGGCGGAGGGCCCGGGTACTGCCACGCCTGTCGCGACGACGACCTGCCCTGCGCCCGAGGTGAACCGGGAGCCGACGGACGGCGCTGTCCCTACCGCGAGCACGCCTTGATCAGTGCTCAGGAGCACGAGGCGTGGGACGTGCTACTTGCCTGCCAGGGCCAGATGCGGCTCGCGCCGAGCGGGCATGTGATCGGCATCGACATGGGGGCAGCGGTCGGATTGGCTGCCGCTCGCGGATGCGAGCTTTCCGTGCTCTCCGAGCTGCTGCCAGCGGCCGAGGCGGGTCTGGTCGAGGCGGTGTGTAGCGATCGAGTTCGGGATGACGGGCCTTGATTTGAAAACCGGTCCCGAAGCGATCCAGCGTTCGCCTTTCAGAAGTTGACCAACCCGACATATGTGCTCTAACTCAGTAGCCCTTATGGACGTTGCTTGGCTGAGAGCATGGTCGAGGTAGGCATGGCTGGTAACAATAGGCTTGGCGATAAGGTTCGCGTGGGAACAACGGCCGAATGTGCCAAAACGTTTCTGCAAATGGCTGAGAACTTCAGGTCGGCAGGTGGATGGACATCGGCAAACGTCGAACGCAATGACAAGACTCTCACGTTGTTCAACTTGCTCGCAGCATCCGTAAACTATCTGGATATGGCTGCAAAAAACATTGAAGAACATATCTCCGCAATTGCCTTAGCCACACGCAGCCTCTACGAAATCAACCTGCAAGCGCGTGATATCCCCCGCTCGTCTGATAGTTTGCTTCGGTGGCAAGGGGAAGCTGTGACCGACAAGATACAGGTGCTTGAGGGCATCTTGGGCCTGGAGACCTCCAGTGCTATGCCGGAACAGCGTAAGGTGCTTCTCACTGAAGTTGATCGGTTGTTGTCACTACGCAAGAAATATGGGCTTCCGGATGCGAGACCGTCTGGTGCCGGAGAGATTGCCAAATCGGCCGGATTAGCTAAAGAACACAGTGCGCTGTTCAAACTATTTTCAAAGTTGATCCATCTCAGTTCATATCTCATCAACGACTACAAGAATGCCGCTTCAAACGAGACAGCGATGATTCTCCAGATACACGCGCAGCTTTATGCTTGGGATACTTTCAGACTAATCTGCGATGCAGTTTCTATGCCGGAATCGGCCCGTAGAAAATTGGAGAGCGCACCTGGATCGTAGTCGCCGCCAGGGACCTGCGCCGTCAACACCGACATCCAGCTCTCAATATCCGATGGTGATCCAAAGCGCTGCCTTCAGTTCTCACCCACTGCTGGTCCGTAGTGAGGCTGACATCGTTCGCTGCAGCCTAGCTCCGAGACCGTCTCATATTACCATCCGCCTTGGCGGGGCCGGATTGCAGCAACTGGACTGAACCATGGCCCGACGAACCCAAACCTACGCCATCCGCCTGGCGGTCGAGGGCGGCGGCCAGGTCAAGGCCGAGCTGGTCTCGGTGGGCCAGAGCGGCGAGCAGAGCCTGAAGCGCATCGAGAGCGCGGGCGAGCGCGCCTCGGGCGGGCTGAAAGGCCTGGGCCGCCAGGCGGAGCTGCTGCGCACCGGCATTCGTACGCTCGGCGGCGCGCTCATCGGCGCCGCGACGGTGGGCGGTCTCGGCGCGCTGATCGATCGCTCGATCTCGGCGGCCGATGCGATCGGCAAGACCGCGGACAAGATCGGTGTCGGCGTCGAGGCACTGCAGGAGCTGCGCTTCGCGGCGAAGGCTTCGGGCGTCGAGCAGCAGACGCTCGACATGGCGCTGCAGCGTTTCACCCGTCGTGCCGCCGAGGCCGCGCAAGGCACGGGCGAGGCCAAGGACGCGCTGGCGCAGATGGGCATCGCGCTGCGCGACCAGAGCGGCAACCTGCGCCGGAGCGAGGACCTGCTGGGCGACGTCGCCGATGCCTTCGCCCGGATCGAGGACCCGGCCGAACGGGTGCGGCTTGCGTTCAAGCTGTTCGATTCCGAGGGTGTCGCGCTCGTCAACCTGCTCCGCGGTGGTAGCAGCGCGCTGGAGGAGATGCGCGAGCGCGCACGCGATCTCGGCATCGTGCTGGACGAGCACCTGGTGCGCGATGCCGAGCGGGCCCGGACTGAGCTCGACACGCTCTCTCAGGTGATCTCGGCCAACCTCACGCGGGCGGCGCTCGAGGCGGCGCCGGTGATTGCCGATCTGTCGAGCTGGCTTGCCGATGTCGCCGGTAAGGCCGGGATCGCCTGGGAGCGTCTGTTCGATGCGCCCGAGGAGAAGAGCCTGCGGACGCTGCGCTACGAGCTCGCCCTCGCCAGCTCGACCATCGAGAAGCTGGAAGGTCGAATCCGGGAGCTGCGCGAATCGCCGACGCTCGGCTTTACCACCTTCCTCGACACTTCCCAGATCAGCGCACTGGAGACCAAGCTCGACGAGCTGCGCCGCGCCCGCGATCAGACCCAGGCCCGCATCGCGTTCCTAGAAGGGCCGCCCGACAGCGGTGCGCCGTCCCCGGGTTCAGCGCCCGCGCCTGGCGACACCGCGGGTGTGCAGGACCGGGCGAAGAGTTTGGAGCGGATCGCGCGCGAGCTCGAGGGCAACCTGTTCAACATCACGCACGAGGGCAGCGCGCGGATCATCGCCGAGCACGAGCGGCGGATTGCCGAGATCGAGGCGCTGCGGGCCAGGGACGGCAGCAACGCCGAGCAGGTCGACCAGCTGATCGCGCAGTCGGCAGCGGTGCGGGATGCGCAGCTCTCGCAGCTGCGTGCCAAGGAGGTCGAGGCCGCCGAGAAGGTCCGTGCCGCCAACGAGCGCGTCGTGGAGAGCCTCGAACTGGAGCGCCAGGCGCTGGTGCAGACCGAGCGGGAGCGGTTCGTCGCCCAGGCGCTGAGCCGGCTCTCCGCCGAAGCGACGGCCGAGCAGCGGCGCGAGGTCGAGCGGCTCGCCGGCGCGCTGTTCGACGAGCAGCAGGCGCTCCAGGCGCGCCAACGGCTCCTGGACGAGGGCCGCTCGATCATCGACCGGACCCGGACGGCGACCGAGCAGCACGCGGCCGAGATCGCGAAGCTGAACGACCTGCTGGCGGCAGGCGCGATCGACCAAGCGACCTATGCTCGCGCGGTGGAAGACGCGAACGACCGCGCGCTCCGCTCGAGCCAGGCGTGGACCGATGGCGCCACGAGGTTCCTCAAGGACTACGTGGCCGAAAGCGAGGACGCGGCGAACGCTACAGAGCAGGCGTTCGCGAATGCTTTCAGTGGTGCAGAGGATGCGCTGGTCGGCTTCATCGCTACTGGCAAGCTCGAGTTCCAGACCCTGGCCGACAGCATCCTCGCCGACCTCGCCCGCACGACGGTGCGCCAGACGATCACGGCTCCGCTTGCAGGCGCTCTGCAGGGTGCATTCGCCGGCGGCGGCCTGTTCGGCCTGTTCCACGAGGGTGGCATCGCTGGGCAGCGGCCGCCCGCTATGCGCTACGGCGACTCCGGCATCTTCGAGCGCGCGTCCCGATACCACAGTGGCGGCTTCGCCGGCTCGGGCCTCCTGCCCGACGAAGTCCCGATCATCGCGCGGCGCGGCGAGCTGGTCGTACCGCCCGAGCGCGTGGTGCGCGAGGAGAAGACGGCCCGCGAGCAGCGGCCGATCACCGTGGTGGTCAACGTCACCGCAGCGGATGCGAGCTCCTTTCGTGCCAGCCAGGGCCAGATCGCAGCCGACATGGCGCGCGCGGTCGATCGGGCGAGCCGGAACCGATGAGCAGTGTTCAGTTCCGCGGCGCCATGGAGACGCTCAAGGTGTTGCCGTGGTGATTGCCGCAGCCGCTGCAGCGAAGCTTCCGTTCGAGGTCGAGCAGCCTGGTGTACGGCGGCCGGCCGTGCTGCAGCAGCCTGGCGTCGATATGGGTCCGCTTTCCGCAAGCCGCACAGGTCGCAAAGACCACATGCCAGGCGCGCAGGTCGTCGAGCCGGATGGCATAACGTGGCGGTATGTTCTCGTTTTGTTCCACCCCAGCAGAGCTATGCCAGACCGGGCCTTCGAGCAAGAGCGGCCTGCGCCGGCTGTGGTTGGATAGTGACAGGCGGGGGCGATGAGCGGCTTTCACGAGGTCCGGTTCCCGGACAACATCGCCTATGGCGCGACGGGCGGGCCCGAGTTCGCGACTACGGTGGTGGCGACCGGAAGCGGCCATGAGAAGCGGAACGTCAACTGGGCCGAGGCGCGCGGCCGCTGGGACGTCGCGAGCGGCCTCAAGAAGCAGGTGCAGATCGACGAGCTGATCGCGTTCTTCCGGGCGCGCAGGGGCAAGGCCTACGGGTTCCGGTTCAAGGACTGGACCGACTACAAGGCCACCGGACAGCTCCTCGGCACGGGTGATAGCGTCCAGACCCAGTTCCAGCTGGTCAAGCACTACCCGTCGGGGAGCGTGATCGAGGTCCGTACCATCACCAAGCCGGTCGCCGGCACGGTGAAGGTGTACTTCGACGATCTTGAGCAGCTCTCGGGCTGGTCGGTCGACACCACCACCGGGCTCGTGACCTTCGGCACGGCGCCGGCGGTCGGCGTCGAGGTCACCGCCGACTTCGAGTTCGACGTGCCGGTGCGGTTCGATACCGACCACATGGCGGTGACCATCGAGAGCTACCGGCTGCACACGTGGCAGCAGATCCCCATCGTCGAGCTCAGGACCTGACGCCTCCCGCCAGCCTCTTCGCTCCAGCCTCGAGCGCGACCTCCCATGCCCAAGAACCTGACCCCCGCCATGCGGGCGCATCTCGACGAGGAGACGACGCGGCTCGCGGCGATCTGGCGGATCACGAGGAAGGACGGCGCGCAGTTCTTCTTCACCGATCATGACCGGGACATCGTGTTCGGCGGCGACACCTACCGCGCCGATGCCGGCTTCGAGCGCACGGCGATCAGGAGCGATGCCGGGTTCGCGGTCGACAACCTCGACCTGGTCGGGGTGTTCGCCGAGGGCGGCATCG
>JBOHKK010000266.1:0-8924 GCA_050729115.1 Geminicoccaceae bacterium
CGACCGGCTCGCACGAGGCCCTGGACCGGCGGGACGGCGGCGCGCGCTTCGGCGGCTACGACGTGCGCGCAGCGGTCGCGGCCGTCAACGACGAGATCGCGCGTGGTCTCTCCGGGCTCGATGCCGCCGATCAGGCAGCGATCGACCGCCGGCTGATCGAGCTGGACCGCACGCCGGCCAAGACCCGGCTCGGCGCCAACGCCACCATCGCGGTGTCGATGGCCGTGGCGCACGCCGCCGCCGCGGCCGCAAGGGAGCCTCTGTGGCGCTGGCTTCGGCCCGATCTCGGGCCCGCGGGCGCTGCCCTGCCGCTGCCGGAGATCCAGATTTTCGGCGGCGGGGCGCACGCCGCGCGGCGGGTCGACATCCAGGACTTCATGGTGGTCTGCCCGGGAGCGTCGACCTTCGCCGAGGCGCTCGAGTGGACCGCCGAGGTCTATCGCGCCGCCGGCTTGCTCATGGCTGAGGCCGGAAAGCGCCACGGCGTGGCCGACGAGGGTGGCTACTGGCCCGATTTCGCGACCAACGAGGAAGCGCTCGAGATCCTCGTCCGGGCGATCGAGCGGGCGGGCTTCGCGCCGCGCGAGCAGGTCGCGATCGCGCTCGACGTCGCCGCGTCCGAGTTCGGCAGGAACGGTCGCTACACGCTCGGCCTCGAGGGGCGCGAGCTGGATTCCGAGGGCATGATCGTCCTGCTCACGGGCTGGCTGGAACGCTATCCGATCGTCTCGATCGAGGATCCGCTGGCCGAGGACGATCTCGACGGCTTCACCGCGTTCACGGCCGCGGCCGGCGCCCGCTGCCAGGTGGTGGCGGACGACCTCACGGTCACCGATGCCGGGCGGGTGCGCCGGATGGCCGAGCTTGGCGCCGCCAACACGCTTTTGATCAAGCCCAACCAGCGCGGCACGCTCACCGAGACCAAGGCGGCATGGGACGCGGCGCGCGGCGCCGGCTGGGGCGGCATCGTCTCGGCGCGCTCCGGCGAGACCGAGGACGTCACGATCGTCCACCTCGCGCTCGCCTGGGGCGTGCCGCAGCTCAAGGTCGGCGCCTTCGCCCGCTCCGAGCGCATGGCCAAATGGAACGAGGCGCTCCGCATCGAGGAGGCGCTGGGCCCGGCCGCGAAGCTTGCGAAGCCGTTTGCGACTCTCGCCGCCCACCGGGTTGAACGGTGATCGCGAGCACGGATCAGGAGTGTCTCCCGACCGCAGCTACTAGGAACGATCACGAACGAAGCGTCGGGTATCGTGGTTCTTCGCGATCCAGTGCGTGCACCAAGGGTGCGTGCCGAATGCTTTGCTAGAGTCGATGAGATCGCGCTCAATCAGGTAGCTGATTGCCGGATTCATTCGGCGGGGCGGCCAGCCATAGGCCTTGGCCATTTCCGACACGACGCCATCTGCCGAGCGGTTGACGAGATCACCCGCGATCCGAAGGGCATCCGTTTCAGGGTTCCAGCCTTGAAATGCTGGTCGAGAGCGGCGAACAGCGCGGCTTCGGGTATCACCGAGGCGAAGCCGAGCGCACCGGATGCGAGTGTCACATACCGCCTAACGAAGCCGCGCCCCTGAAGCTCATGCACCGCATCGACGATGTCGTCGTCCAGAAGGCCGGTCGCCTGCCGCAGCTCATCGGGCTCGAGTTGCGGGTCCATAGCATCGCCGTGCTCTGACCGCTCGATCATGAGCCGGGCGATCATCTCGGCAGCGGGGGAGAGGCCCGTCTTGCCCTTCGAGGCTTCACGTACCGGCCGAGGCGCCGGGCCGAGCGGTGGCTTCGTGGTGACGCCGTGGATGAAGTTGACCAAGCTGGTCAGGTCCTTAGCGTAGTTCTCGATCGAAGGAGAATGAAGGCCGCTCAGAAGCAGCGGCAGCTTCTCCGAGGGCAGGCCGTGGCGAAGGGCGATGAAGCGGCACTGGCCATCCACCTTGCGCACGAAGCCCGCGTCCATCTCGGCATTGACCCAGGGTTTGGGCAAGCTGCTTGGTGTGAGCAACACGACGAAGTGCGTACAGCGACCGAGGCCGGCGTCAATCTTTTGGCGCAGGCTGTCTCCGGGACCGATCTCCCAGTCGGCGAAGAAGGTATCAATGCCCTGCGTTTGGAAGTCTCCGGCAATCCGCCGGGCAAGCGGCTTGTCCTCTGAGGCATGGCAGAGAAAAGCGCAAGGAGCCAGCGGCTCGGCCGCGGGTGAGGCAGGTGCATCAGTTTGCATGCTGACTGCTGAATCCTCGTCGTTGGTATCGCTTTCGCCAAGGCCGAGCCGCTCCCTGGCCAAAGCCACAAGTTGGGGCGAGCCACTGATCTCAAATGAGAGGTTGTCCAGGCTTCGACCACGCACGGTCACTACCGGAAACTCGCCGGTCTCGGGATCACGCACCCCGGCGAGCTTGCTCCGTACATCCTTCTCGATCGCCTCCAGAATCGCCTGTTCCATCACGTCTTTAAGGTTGCGCGGGTTGACCGGTCGGCCATTGATCTCAAACGTAACCTTCATCGGGTGAGCCACCTCGATTGAAAGCCCCATAGCTTCCAGATGTAGATCAGAATGAACGCTCTCAGATGCAAGATGACAGGGGCCAAAGACACGGTTCAGTAATCCTTCGTGGTCTCGATATCGTCGACCATGCGTCCGTGACCTCGTTTCCGCTCGGCTCGATCCCGGCCCGCGCCTCTTGCCGGCAGCACGATCAGCCACGCCGGCGCAGCCTGCGGTAGATCTCGGCGTCGTTGCGCTTGCCGATGAGCGGAACGACCAAGGTGTCCTGCTCGACGCGATAGATGATGCGATACTCGCCGACATCGGCGCGCCAGTAGGGGTGGCCGCGCAACTGCTTGGCATCCGGCGGCTGGGGATCCTGCCTGAGCGCCGGGATCTTGTTGGCGACCTGCCGTGCCTGCTTGGGCGGGAGGGTGCGCAGGAATTTCTGCGCTTGCCGGGAAGGGTCAATCCTGAGCATTCAGCAGTTCGCTCAGAAGCTTTTCGCCCTCCTCGGCTCCGATCAACCCCTCCTGCTCGGCTGCGGCGGCGCGCTCGGCCCAGTAGGCGTCCTCCAGCGCCTCGAGGCGCTCGTAATCCTCGATCGAGAGCACGACCACGACGGGCCGGCCCTTCCTGGCGATGGTGACCGGCTCTCGCCGGGCCGCATCGAGGAGCGCACCGAACTTGTCCTTGGCCTCCTTGGCCGCCATCGTCCTCATACGTCCGGCTCCGGGCTAGCTCGAAGAGTTGACATGGCTGATGTGGCTCTGATGGCTCTTATGCGCAAGAGAGCCTCTCATGGGCGTGCGTGGCCGAAGGTTCGATCCGCGGTGGCCAGCGGTCATCGTTACGCGCTAAACCAGGCGCATGATCGGCGCGAGCCAAAGGAGGGTGGAGCATGGCGCGGGTGGCATTGGTGAGCGGCGGGACCCGGGGGATCGGCGCAGCGATCGCCGTGGCCCTCAAAGACGCCGGGTACGAGGTGGCGGCGAACTACGGCGGCAACGACGAGGCCGCGACCGCCTTCAAGGACCGGACCGGGATCCCGGCCTACAAGTGGGACGTTTCGGACTTTCAGGCTTGCCAGGACGGCATCGTCAGGGTCGAGGGCGACCTCGGGCCGGTGGCCGTGCTGGTCAACAACGCCGGGATCACCCGCGATGCCACCTTGCACCGGATGAAGCTCGAGCAGTGGCACGAGGTGATCCGCACGAATCTCGATTCGCTGTTCAACATGACCCGAGGCGTGATCGAGGGCATGCGCGAGCGGGGCTTCGGTCGGATCGTCAGCATCAGCTCGATCAACGGCCAAAAAGGCCAGTTCGGCCAGTCGAACTACGCGGCGGCCAAGGCCGGGCTGATCGGGTTCACCAAGGCGGTCGCCCAGGAGAACGCGGCCAAGGGGATCACGATCAACGCGGTGGCGCCGGGCTACATCGGCACCGAGATGGTGCGCGCCGTGCCCGAGGACGTGCTGAAGACCAAGATCCTGCCGCTGATCCCGGTCGGGCGCCTGGGCGAGCCCGAGGAGGTCGCGCGCTGCGTGGTGTTCCTGGCGAGCGACGCGGCGGGCTTCATCACCGGCTCGACGCTGTCGGCGAACGGCGGCCAGTACATGGCCTGAAGCGGGGTTCCGGCGGGTCGATCAGGCCGTTGACCTGTCGTTCACCAGGACAGGACACGATCGCCGTATGCCGCGGGCTATGGTGGGAATCCGTGCGCCGCAGACTTGGGCGCCGCAGACTTGGGGGCCGCCGAGGCGCGAACCGCAGCAATGGCGCAGGTGGCGCAGCTCCACCGGTCCGCGAATTGCCAAGCTGGACCGCATCGAGACGGGGAACGGGCACCGAGCCGTGCGCGGATCCAGCGCCGGTCCCGTTGCTGGTGGCAATGGACCCGGCCAGCCGCGACCCGGCGCACCCGCCGGGTGCTCGCCCGGAGGCAGCGATCGGGCTTGAACCGCCATCGCACCCCGGCGGCCCGTGCGCACCGGCACCCATCGCCCGAACCGCGCGTTTGCCGCCGCAATCAGTTGCCCACCGGCAAGGCCGGCCCGCTGGGGATGAAACCGGGGCGCCGAACCGCCAGGCGCCTGCGCAGCGTCATCGCGAGGGCGCGCCGGCGGCCGCGGCGATCCAGGAGCGGCGTCTGGATGGCTTGGTCGCTGCCACGCCTCGCAATGACGGTGCAAAGCGTGGCGTCCAAGCTTCTTTCTAGTGCAGCGATGCAAACGGAACGTACCCTTGTTTGTCATGCCCGGTCCTCGGGTTACCGTTCGGGGTACCGTGCCCAGTCTGGAACCCGAGGATGATTCGGGCATCCACCCGCAAGGCAGACGCTGGCTCCCGAGTGGATTGCCGGGTCGAGCCCGGCAATGACAAGGAATCAAGCGAATGCGTCAGTGCCCTAGGAGGCGCGGCGCAGGCCGAACGCGGCCATGTGCTCGAACGCGCGCCCGATCAGGGCGGCGGCATCGTCGCCGTCGGTGAGCTCCGCGATCCCGGCCTTGAGCGTCACCTGAAGGTGGCGGCCGTCGTCGAGCGCAATCGCGGTGTGGCTGAGCAGGGTGCCGATGCGTTCGGCCGTGGCCCGGGCATCGGGTGCGGTGCCGTGGTTCATCACCACGCAGAAGCGGTCGCCGTCCAGGCGCGCGGGCAGGTCCTCGGCGCGCAGGCTGCGGGCGAGCACGCCGCCGATCCCCGCGAGGACCCGGTCGCCGGCGGCGTAACCGTACCGCCGGTTGAGCTGGCTCATCTCGGCGACGTCGAGACCGACCAGCGCCAGCGTGTCGCCGCTGCGCGCGCTCTGCTCGATCAGGTGGCCGACGTAGGCGTGCAGGACGCCGTGGCCATAGAGGCGGGTCAGGCGATCGGTGGTGGGGGCGAGGTTGGCCAGGCCGCTGCGCAGGTGGCGGCGCAGACGTTGCTGGCGGACCCAGGCGTGGACGCGCAGGCGCAGGACCTCGGGGTGGAACGGCTGGAACAGCACGTCCGAGACGCCCCAGGCGAACGGCAGGGCGCGGTCGGCGAAGTGATGGGCGCGCCCGACCAGGACCACCGGCAGATCGAACAGCTCGGGGTCGGCGCGCAGCGTGGCGCACAGGCGCTGAAGGTCGTGATGGTCGTGGCTGGTGGTGATCAGGGCGACGTCCAGGTCGTCGCGGCGCAGGCGCTCGATGGCGGAATCCGCGGTCTCGGCATAGGCCGCGCTGGCGGCGCCGCCGAGCGCGGTCATGACCTGGACCTGATCGCCGCCGGCCGGCCCGATCAGGAGGATGCCGATCCGGTCGATCGCGGGCACGCCGGGGGTCTCGATCGGCCGCGTCACCCCGAACTGCGCGAGCAGGGCATCGCGCCGGCGCCGCTCCACCTCCATCCCGGCCAGGCGCGCGAGCGCGCCCGCCCGCGCGCGCAACTCGTCGTCCCCGATCGGCAGCACCAGCACGTCGTCGGCGCCGAGCGCAAGCGCGTGGGCCGCGACCGCGCCAGGCTCCTCGGCGGTGCCGATGACGATCGGCACGAAACGGGTGGCGGCGTTCGCCTTCATCTGGGTGAGCAGCGGCAGGCCGTCCTCGATCCAGGCGTCGATCAGCACGATGTCGGCGCCTTCGGCCGCGAGCGCCGCGGCCGCCCGATCGAAGCTGGCGCAGGAGGCGAGCTCGCAGCCCCAGCCCTGCAGCCGCGCGCAGACCGCCTCGAGCGGCTGCTCCGGCCGCTGCAGCACGATGATCCGGGTCGCTCGAGCCATGCGCACGCCTTCGCCCTGTTGGCGATCAGCGTAAACGCGCAGCCGTTAACAAAGGATGGAAGCCGCAGTTTCCACGAGAAGCGGGCGAGATCAATTGGTTAGGCGTGACAGGGCATTCTTCTCTTCAGCACCGAACGGGGCAGGTCCGCGCGGCGTTCACCACAGCCCGGATCGGGCGCGGAGGTGCTCGAGCGCGCCCGGCGCCGCGGCTGGGAGGGTGGCGGACCTGCCGGCGGACGCGGCTCAGAAGTCGAAGTCGTCGATGTTGTCCTTGGTGTAGATGAAGGGCGGGCCGAGCAGCACCTCGCTGCCGTTGACGATCTGCAGCTCACCCAGACGGCCGGCCGCGACCGCCTGATCGCCCGGCTGGAGCTTGCCGTCGACCACCGCGCGCATGACCTGGACCGCGGCGTAGCCGAGATCGACCGGGTTCCAGAGCACCACCGACTTGACGCAGTCCGAGGCGACATAGGGCCGCATGCCGTTCGGGGTCGCGAGGCCGACCACCGCGACCTCGCCGCACAGCCCGGCCTGGGTCACGGCTTCGGCCGAGGCCGGCGTGGCGACGCTGGTCATGCCGAACAGACCATCGAGGTCGTCGCCGTACTTGTTGATCAGGCTGGTCGCCTGGTTGAACGACAGGATGTTGTCCTCCTGCGCCTCGACCGTCTCGAGCCATTCGAGCTCGGGATGGCATTCCTGGGCATAGGCCCACATCTCGGCGATCCAGCGGGCCTGATTGGGCGTCGTGAAGGTGCTGGTCACGATGCCGAAGCTGCCGTCCGCGCCGATCTCCGCGACCATGGCGTCGATCATCGCCTTGCCGATGCCGTTGAACTCGGCCTGATTGACGAACCACTCGCGCGCCCCGGGCACCGAGTTGGCGTCGTAGCCGACCACGTGGATGCCGGCCTCGAGCGCCTTCTCGAGCACCGACGCGATGGCCACCGGGTCGTTGGCCGCGAACAGGATGCCATCCACGCCCCGGGTGATGTAGTTGTCGATGAACGTGATCTGGTCGTCGATGTTGGCTTCGGTCGGGCCGTCGGTGGTGATCTGGACGTTGCCCAGCTCCTCGGCCGCTTCCTGCATGCCCTGAGTGGTGGCGGCGAAGTAGCCGATGCCGATCAGCTTGGGCACGTCGACCAGGGTGATCTCCTGGCCGGCGCGATCCGGCGCGCCGGTCGGCTGGCCGCCGTCGTAGTCCTTGCTGACCACCGCAGCACCACCCGCGCCCGAGCAGGCGAGCGGATTGACCGGCAGATCGTCGGCGCCGTCCCAGCGCTCCTGGGCCAGCACAGGCCCGGCCAGCAGCGCGGTGCTCAGCACGAGCACGCTCGTCCTCAACACGATGTTTCCCTCCCTGAGCTGGTTGCGAGAAGCCGAACCCCGGGCGCCTCGCGGGACCCCGTCAAGCTCAGCTCTCGCCGCCCCGTCGCAGTAACGTTGGTGATCAGGATCGACAAGATCAAAACCGCGCCGATCACCACGATGGTCGCATCGCCCTTGACCCCGGTCAGCGCCAGGCCGTTCCTGAGCAGCTGGATCAGGACCACCCCGAGCACCGTGCCGGCGATGCTGCCGGTGCCGCCGAAGATGCTGGTGCCGCCGAGCACGACGGCGGCGATCACGTCGAGCTCGAGCCCGGTGCCCATGTCGGAGCGCGTGGTGCTCACCCGCGAGACGAAGATGTAGCCGGCAAGCCCGGCCATCAGGCCCGAGAAGGTGTAGACCCTGAGCTTGTAGCGGTCGACCGGGATGCCCGAGAAGCGCGCCGCGAGCTGGTTGTGCCCGATCGCATAGAGCGAGCGGCCGAAGACGGTGCGCGCCAGCACGACCGCGCACGCCACGATCGCGACCAGCAGGATCCAGAGCTGGGTCGGCACGCCCAGGACCTCGCCCTGGCCGAGGCGGAAGAACCATTCCGGATAGCCGCGCACCGAGCGCGCCTGGCTGATGCCCTCGGCGAGGCCGCGGTAGAGCGCAAGCGTCGCCAGGGTCATGATCAGGGGCGGCACCCCGATCCGCGTGATGAACCAGCCGTTGACCGCGCCGGCGAGCGCGCCGACGAGGAGCGCCACGCCGATCGCCGCCTCCAGCGGCAGGCCGAGGTTCTGCCAGGCGACCCCGAGGACGATCGCGCACAGGCCCATGATCGAGCCGACCGAGAGGTCGATCCCGCCGGTGATGATGATGAAGGTCATCGGCAGCGCGACCAGACCGACCTCGGCCATCAGCCGCCCCTGATTCAGCAGATTGCCCGTGGTCAGGAACCGGTCGGTCTGGTGCGCCAGCACGAGGAGCGCGACGATCAGGATGACGGCCAGGACCCCTTCATGGCTCATGAGCGCCGCGCGCGCGCGATCGAGCAGCCAGGGGCGTCCGGGGGTGATGGTCGCCACAAACCCTCCCAATGTTTCCTGGTCAATGCCAGGCTTGCTCAATCGTTGTCCGGTCGAGCGAGTTGGCTTGAGGAAGAAGCGCACTCGCGCGCAATTCTTGGCTGTCCTGCGCGTGCCTGCCCAGGACACAAAGTGAGGTATGTACCAGGGTTGGGCCGGACAGCGTCGGATCAGGTCCGAGCACGATACGCGTCCGTCTGTGTCGATGCACTAGTCCATTTTCCCCTTGGGTGGACCCGCGGCCCCGGCCCGCTCCCCCTCCCACCCACTCACCGATGGTACCCTTGGGG
>JBOHKK010000267.1:0-8914 GCA_050729115.1 Geminicoccaceae bacterium
GGCGCCCGGGTTCCTGGGCGACCGCGTGGCGGTGGCGCTCACCGCGATCCATGCCGACCCGGATCAATTGACGATCCAGGATCTGCGCGTGAGCGGCGCGCTGGTCGAGCTGGCGGGGTCCGGACGCGTGGATCTCGCCGCCGAGCGGGTGTTGGCGGAGGCCAGGCTCGCGATCAGCGACCTCGGCCCGCTCGCCGAGGTCCTGGCGACGCCGCTTGCGGGCTCGCTCGATCTGAGCGCCCGTGTCGACGGGCCGCTCCTGCAACCCGAGGGCCGCCTGATCCTGGACGCGCGCGGCATCGAAGCGGCCGAGCTGGGCGCCGATCGGATCGAGACCACGCTCGAGTTCGCGGCGCTCGAGCCGTTGACGCAATCCGGCGCAAGGATGCACCTCACGGCCGAGGGACGCGCACAGGGTCTCGCGCTGCCGCCCGAGGTGGCTTTGCCGCCCCAGGATGTGGCCTGGCGGACCGCCGTCACCGCGCCCGTGGATGGCGCCGGCACGGTCGCGGTGGATCGGCTCGCCGTGACTGCGGATCACCTCGCCCTCACGGCGCAAGGTGCGGTCGATGCGGCGACGCTCGGCGGCGACGCCCGCATCACCCTGGCGCTCGACGCGCTACGGCCGTTCACCGCGCCCTACGGGCAACCGCTCGACGGCGCCGCCGACCTCGAGGCTACGGTCGCCTTGGGGGGCCGCGCCGGGCCGATCGGCATCGATCTTTCCGGCAGCTTCCACCAGCTGGGCGGCCTGCCCCCCGGCGCGGCCGAACTGCTTGGCGCGTCTCCGACCGTGCAGGCCAACGCCATCGTCGTCCCGGACGACAGCGTCGCGATCACCCTGCTGAGGGTCAAGGGCGCCGCCCTGATGCTGGACGGCGAGCTCGACCTGGCGCTGCCCGAGCAGACCCTGGACGGCACGATCCATCTCGATCTGCCGAGGCTCGCGGTCCTGGCGCCGGCGCTCGGTACCGAGATTGAGGGCGAGCTCACGGCACGGGCGGCGCTGAGCGGCAGCATCCAAGCGCCGGCGCTCGAGCTGGACGCCAGCAGCCCGGGGCTGCTGGTGGCGGGGGAGCACATCGATGCGCTGGCACTCACCGGATCGGCTCGGGGCGCGCCCGACGATTTGGACGGCGACATCCGCCTCTCGGTCACCGCAAGCGGCCTCGAGACGGCCCTCGCCACCGGGATCGAGCTGCGTCCGCCAATCCTGCGGCTCACCGACGTGGCGCTGAGCGCGCCCCGGACCAAGATCGAGGGCGATCTGTCGATCGATCTCGAGCGCTCGCTGATCGACGGTTTGCTCACCGGCCGCATCCAGGAGCTTCAAGCGTTCGCGCCGCTGCTGCCGGTGGGGCTGCGCGGCCAGGTCGAGCTCGACGCCCGCGCTGCGGCCGAGGACGGCGCCCAGACGTTCACCCTCACGGCTCGGGCCAGCGATCTCGGCAGCGATTTCGGCGGCGCGCGGCGGCTCGACCTGGAGGCACGCATCGCCGATGCCCTCGCCACGCCGCGGATCACCGCCGACCTGAGGTTCGAGGATCTGCGCCACGACGAGGTCGAGATCAGCCGGGGCAACGTGCACGCCGAGGGAACGCCGGCGGCGCTGGAGGTCACCACGTCGGTCACGGGCGAGGCGCAGTTCGTGCCCTTCACGCTCGACGGCCGGGCGGGCATCGCTCGCGGCGACGCGATCGAGGTCCGGCTCGAGGAGCTCGCCGGACGGGTCGCGGACGAGCCGCTGAGCCTGGCCGCGCCGGCGACGCTGACGCTGGCGGACGGCAGGCAGGCCCTCGACGATCTGGACCTGCGTCTCGGCGGGGCGCGGCTTACCGGCGCGTTCGCTCTCGGCCCCCGCGAGGTGACGGCGCAGGCGGCGCTCGATCCCCTGCCGCTCGCCATGCTCGGGCACTTTGGCGGAGCGCCGGACCTGAGGGGCGCGCTCGCGGTCCGCCTGACCTTGCAGGGGCCCGCCGACAACCCGAACGCAACGCTCGAGGCGAGAGCGACGGGCGTGACCATGTCCTCGCCGATGCTCGCCGATCTGCCGCCGGCCGAGCTGTCCTTGACCGGAGCGCTGGAAGCGCGGCGTCTGCGGCTCGATCTGCGCGGCCAAGGCGTGACCGAGCAGCCCGTCCGGCTGAGCGCGGAGCTGCCGCTGGTGGTCGATCTCGCGGCGGGCGTGTTGGAGGTCCCCCGCGAGGGGCAGGTCGCGGGAAGCCTCGATGCCGAGGTCCGCCTGGCGCTGCTGGCCGATATCCTGGCACTTGACGATCAGCGTCTGGAAGGGCCTCTGATCGCCGATCTGAGCGTGAGCGGGACGGTGGCGCAGCCGGACGTGAACGGCACCGTGCGGATCGACGATGCTCTCTACGAGAACGGCACGACCGGGACGGTCTTGCGCGACCTGACCCTGCATGCGAGGGCCAACCGCCAGACGATCGCGATCGAGCAGCTGACCGCCAACGACGGCGGCGAGGGCCGGCTCGCAGGCGACGGCACCATTGGAATCGATCCGGCGGCCGGCTATCCGGTGGACCTGCGTTTGCAGCTCGAGCGGGCGCAGCTGGTGGCGCGCGACGACGTCACGGCGACCCTGAGCGGCAACCTCACGCTGGATGGCGCCGCCGCCGCGCCGATCCTCGGCGGCCTGATCACCGTGAACCGTGCGGAGATCCTGATCCCGGACCAGCTTGGCCCCAGCGTCGCGGTCATCCAGGTCGAGGAGGTGGGGGGCGACGTCGCCGCTCGAGCGGGAGCCAACGGCGCCGACGGCGGTCCGGATCTCGATCTCGGTCTCGACCTCACGGTCGAGCTGCCCGGGCAGGTGTTCGTGCGCGGCCGCGGGCTCGATTCGGAATGGCAGGGCCGCCTGCACGTCGAAGGTACGGTGGCGGACCCCAGCGTGACCGGCAGTCTCCAGGTCAGGCGCGGCGGTTTCGAGCTCCTCGGTCAGCGCTTCGAGCTGCGCGTGGGCACGATCGAGTTCACCGGCGCCACGCCCCCCAACCCGGTGATCGACGTTCAGGCCGTGACCCGTGCCGGCGACATCACCGCCGTGGTCCGGGTCGAGGGCGAGGCGAGGGCGCCCCAGTTCACGCTCGACAGCGAGCCGAGCATGCCCCAGGACGAGATCGTTTCGCGGCTCCTGTTCCAGCGCGCCGCCGGCGGCCTCGGTCCCGCGCAGGCGATCCAGCTGGCCGCCGCGATCAACACCTTGCGCGGCGGCGGCCTCGGCGTGCTCGGCCAGGCGCGCCAGGCGCTCGGCCTGGACACGCTCGACGTCTCGGGAGCGGGCCTCCAGGACGGCAGGGTCCGCGCCGGCAGGTATCTCAACGACAACGTCTACCTCGAGGTCGGCAAGGGTGCTGCGGCCGGCAGCGAGGACGTCAGGCTCGAGGTCGAGATCCTGCCGAACCTCTCGCTGGACGCCGGCACCGACGCCAACGCCCAGACCGGCATCGGCCTCAGGTGGCGGTTCGACTATTGAGGTCCGCGGATCCGATCGACCAGCGCGCCGCGGCGCCGGATCCCCACCCGGTCGATTCGACCTTCGGCACGCCGTTCGACCTCAATCTGATCGGCCTGTGGACCCTCTACCTCAAGGAGGTGCGGCGCTTTCTCAAGGTCCCCGGCCAGACTCTCCTGGCGCCCGTGGTGACCACGCTGATGTTCCTCCTGATCTTCACGCTCGCGCTCGGGCGCAGCGGGCGGACGATCGAGGGCCTGCCGTTCCTGCAGTTCCTGGCGCCGGGCCTGATCATGATGGCGGTGATCCAGAACGCCTTCGCCAACACCTCGTCCTCGATCCTGATCGGCAAGATCCAGGGTAACATCGTCGACATCCTGATGCCGCCCTTGCGCCCCGCAGAGCTGATGTTCGGCCTGGTGGCCGGCGGCGTGACGCGCGGTCTGGTGGTCGCCGTGGTGGTCACGCTCGCGATGCTGCCGCTGGTCCCGCTCGGGATCGAGCATCCCCTGCTGGTGCTGTTCTATGCGGCGAGCGGCTCGCTGATGCTGGCGCTGCTCGGCCTGCTCGGCGGCCTCTGGGCCGAGAAGTTCGATCAGATGGCCACCGTGACCAACTTCGTGATCACGCCCTTGTCGTTCCTGTCCGGCACCTTCTATTCGATCGCGCAGCTGCCCGGCCCGTTCCTGATCGCCGCGCACCTCAATCCGTTCTTCTACCTGATCGACGGCCTGCGCTTCGGTTTCACCGGCCACGCCGACGGTTCGATCGCGATCGGCGCGATCGCCGTGAGCGCGGTCAACGTGGGCTTGTGGGCGCTCGCCCACGCCCTGATCGCGCGCGGCTACCGCCTCAAGGCCTGAGCCGGAGGCATGTTATGGGCATGTTCAGGGAAGGCGGACCACGCTCCGCTAGCATCGACGAAGCACAGCGCGAGTTCGCAGCGGGAGAGTGGGAAGAGATGGTGCACCGAAGCGCTGTCAGACAGAACTTGAAAAGGCCGGCGGGACGCACGTCCTTATAGAGGCGCGAACCACATGTATCGCTACACGTGCTCTAGAACGAAACCCGAGGGCTAGGCTACATCGTCGAGCTGCTCAAGTTCCTCTAGGTCCGTTGTAAAATCGAAAACCACCTGGATAGGGTGTTCTGATGAGTGGCTGTCGTTGAAGCTGTCAACGTCTGTCTTGAGCTGCCGGCAGTCTCCGACAATCTGTAGCCGCCGC
Source organism: Geminicoccaceae bacterium (assembly GCA_050729115.1). Classification (GTDB taxonomy): domain Bacteria; phylum Pseudomonadota; class Alphaproteobacteria; order Geminicoccales; family Geminicoccaceae; genus JBKPNX01. The sequence goes on from JBOHKK010000267.1 coordinate 4,699, forward strand.
TGCGCGAAGGCTGTCTCCATGTGCGATCTCACGGCAGTTTCTATATCCGCCCAAAGGCTCATCTGGCGGCCATCGCGTCGCATTCTCGCGGCATGATACCTCCTGACACGGCGCCCTTTCTTGTCGGTGATATATTCTTCGCGCATTGCGCGCGAAACTGCCTCGGCGCATTGGCATACCGCCATTCCGCGCGTGAGTTGGTATAAATCATGCGTTACAGCCCACTCAGCAATCTCCATGCTGCTGGCGGGCCACGAGCCTCCAGTCTCGCGGTACGTCCGGACAATGCGCATCACTTGCTCGGCGAATGTCGCCATAGTTACGCTCCCTCTTCTGTTGCAGTAGGAGTGTGTCCCCAGCCGTCAGTTAGACCTGAGCTTATAATTATGTGTCTAACTTTCACAAGATGCCTTTGTAAGTTGGAGTATGGTATCTCTTTCCTGTGCTGCAACTGCCCTACAACAAGCCCAGGGTGTACTCCTATTCTTCTGGCAAATAACATAATCCGCTGTTCTGAGTATAGCGGGCGCACCCTTGCTATGAAATCATCGAGTTCCTTTGTTGGTGCGATGAACTCCGCAGCCGCCCCATTGGCCCGTTTTTCTTCCTCGAGCACGTCTGCAGTGCCGCTAGCAAGCCGCTCCGACAATTCTATGTCTATAATAGGAACCTGCTGGCCATCGCCGTTCAAAACATGCTCAATCTCGTGGCGGAGCACGAACCAAAAGTTATTAATGCGATCAAATCGCAGAGACATAGCTATCACAGGCGAACTGCAATCAGACCAGAATGTGGCGCCGTCGATCTTCGCACCCGGTAGAAACTCTACGAGGACCAGACGCACACCTGCATCTGCTAGGGTTCGAGGCACATGCCTAATCTCTTCCGGTGCGGCGAGAAGCGCCCGCAGCCTGGTAACGGCGTCTCTCAGCTTCCTCTCAGAATACGGGGCTGCACCAATACTTTGTGCGAGCTGCTTTGCGCGCCACAGCCATGCCCACTGGAGGCTGGTCCTTTCGTCGTATTGAGCGGCTTTCGCTGCATGTGAGAAGATTGGCGTTTCATCGAGCGAATTGATGCGAAAGAACGAACGGACTCGAAACTCAAGCACGTCAAGGCTTTCCGAAGCCTCGATCCAGCCACGCTTGATCATCTCTCGCACCGGGAAGCGGGAATAGAGCCGCGCACGTCGGCTGACCGCCTCATCTACGGGCTTTGCTTTGGAAAGACGATAGGCACTGTCCAAGCTCATCCAATAAATGGGATCAGTGCCATCGAAAGCATCCGCCAAACCCTTGGCGGTCTCGGGTGTGATCTGCTTCTTTCCAGCGATGAGCTCGTTCACGAGCCTCAGCGGCCTCCCAAGGATCTCAGCAAGATCACCCTGGGTCCAGCCACGGGCGTCCAACTCTTCCCGAATGAACTCACCCGGTGCGAACACCTCGGCAGGCACACGGTGCAGCACGTGGTTCCCCCTTCAGTGGTAGTCGACAATCGCAATGATGACGGCAATCTTCGCTGGGCCATCTCCCCAGAACCTCATGATTAGCCGCCATTGGTCGTTGAGCCTCATCGAGTACTGACCCTTACGATCGCCCAGCAGCTTCTCAAACCGCAGCGCTCTCAGCGCATAGAAGGTACGCTCGTCCGGCGCAGCTCGTATCTGTTGCATCCTTTTGCGATAGGCCTTCACGATAGGATCGCTGCGGCCGCCGCTGTAGGAAGGGTCGGTTTCCAGTCGATCTAGTTCGTCGCTCTCGAACTCGACATTCATGGATGTCCCTTATATGGCAGGGCGCGTGATCCTGTCAATGCCATCTTGACAGAAGGTGTAAAAGTGTCATATCGATACAGACAGCGCGTCAGCCGGCCACGGCTGCACCGTTCCGTTACAGCCGAATTGGCTGACGGGGGCACGCGCAACTTCCGATGGAGAGTGTCGCAATGCCCAAGTCGACGCGCAATTCCGGCAAGCCATGGACGTCTCAGGAAGTCACAAAGCTCCGCGGGCTCGCGGCTGGAAATACCCCAACTCGGGTGATCGGTCTCAAACTCGGCCGGCCAGAGGGAGGCGTGCGTGCGAAGGCCCATCAGCAGCGGATTTCGCTGAAGCCGACGAACCAGTCTCCTTACAACCGGCGCAAGAGTTGATGATCTGCACGGCTCGCTCATACTCCTCGCGCAACTCATCCGACCAACGGTGGCTGTGATCGACAAGGGCGAGCGCTAAAGCATCAAGGGCTCGCCCGACCTTCGTTGCGTTTGCCTCAGTCACGCGCGCTCTCCTCAAAAGGACGCCCGATGATATCATAGGAGATTATTCCTGTCCAGAATTGATACCTTTCTTCTACTGCCCCATGCCGCATCCGGGCGGTCGTTGACAGGACGGGGCGATCTGTCGATGGTGGGTTCTCAACCCCTGCCGGCGACCCGAACCCCATGTCGAATGCTGCCATGCCGCCCCTGCTGCCGGTCTACAAGCGGGCCGAGATCACCTTCGAGCGCGGGGAAGGGGCGTACCTGTTCGACCGCTCCGGACGACGCTATCTCGACTTCGGCAGCGGGATCGCCGTGACTTTGCTCGGCCATGCCCATCCGCATCTGGTCGCGGTGCTCGAGGCCCAGGCCGAGAAGCTCTGGCATTGCTCCAATCTGTACGGCATCGAGCCTCAGCAGCGCCTGGCCGAGCGCCTGGTCGCGCACTCGTTCGCCGACACCGCGTTCTTCTGCAACTCCGGCGCCGAGGCGCTGGAATGCGCGATCAAGATGGCGCGGCGGTTCCACCACGGGCGCGGCCAGGGCGAGCGGCATCGGATCATCACCTTCGAGGGCGCGTTCCACGGCCGGACGCTCGCGACCATCTCGGCGGGCGGCCAGGAGAAGCACCTCGAGGGGTTCCGGCCCGAGATGCCCGGCTTCGATGTGGTCGCGATGGGCGACCTCGCCGGCGTCGAGGCGGCGATCGGCGAGCAGACCGCAGGTATCCTGATCGAGCCGATCCAGGGCGAGGGCGGGATCCGTGCGGCCGATCCGGCGTTTCTCGAGGAGCTGCGCCAGCTCTGCGACGAGCACGACGTGCTGTTGCTGTTCGACGAGGTCCAGTGCGGCATGGGGCGGACCGGCAGGCTGTTCGCCTACGAGTGGACCCGGATCACGCCGGACATCATGACCCTGGCCAAGGGTCTCGGCGGCGGCTTCCCGATCGGCGCGTGCCTCGCGACCGCGCGCGCGGCCTCCGGGATGACGACCGGGTCTCACGGCTCGACCTTCGGCGGCAATCCGCTCGCCTGCGCCGTCGCCAACGGCGTCCTCGACGTGCTCCTCGATCGAGGCTTTCTCGAACACGTCCGGGCCATGGCCGAGCGCCTGCGCGAGCGCCTGAACGAGCTGGCCGCGACCCTTCCCGGCGTGATCCACGAGATCCGGGGCCAGGGTCTCCTGCTCGGGCTGCGCTGCGAGCCGCCGAATACGGAAGTCAGCGCCGGGCTCCTGGCGCGCGGCCTGCTCACGGTCCCGGCCGGGGACAACGTGGTCCGCCTGCTGCCGCCCCTGATCATCGAACCGGAGCAGATCGACGAAGCCATTGCGATCCTGCAGGACGTCCTGGGGGGCTTCGCGGGACGGGAGGCGGCGCAATGAGCGAGCCACCCCGGCATTTTCTCGACCTCGCCGAGCTGGATCCCGGCACCTTGCGCGGTATCCTCGATCGGGCGGGCGAGTTGAAGTCGAATGGCCGCGACGCGCGGCTCGCCGGCAAGACGCTGGCGATGATCTTCGACAAGCCCTCGACCCGGACGCGCGTGTCGTTCGAGGTCGCGATCAAGGCGCTGGGCGGGGACGCCGTCGTGCTCAACAGCAAGGACATGCAGCTCGGCCGCGGCGAGACCATCGCCGATACCGCCCGGGTGCTGTCGCGCTACGTCGATGCGATCATGATCCGGACCGATCTCCACAGCAAGCTTCTGGAGATGGCCGAGGCGGCCACGGTGCCGGTGATCAACGGCCTCACCGACTTTTCTCACCCCTGCCAGATCATGGCCGACGTGATGACCTTCGAGGAGCATCGCGGGCCGATCCGCGACCACGTCATAACCTGGGTCGGCGACGGCAACAACGTCGCGAGCTCCTGGATCCATGCCGCCCAGCGGTTCGACTTCCAGCTCCGCCTCGCCTGCCCGCCGGAGCTGGCGCCGGCGCCCGAGGTGCTGGCCTGGGC
>JBOHKK010000268.1:0-8882 GCA_050729115.1 Geminicoccaceae bacterium
GCGCAGCGCCGACGCAATTTTTCGACTGCTGGCGGGGATGACGTCTGTGGGGACGGCGCACCGGGAGGCGCCAGAACTCGGGTGGCCTTCGCCTGGCGGTGCTCGGCTGGTCGGATCGCCAGACCATTGAGCACGTGACGGCGGAGGCCCCAGCTGTCGGCGTGGCTAACGTGGTTGATCCAGCCCTGGACGCTGGCGTCGAGCTCGGCGAAGCTGATCAGACCGGCATGATAGTCGGCGAGCCGAGACCGAAGCCGGCGTTGGGCACTCCGCACCTTGCGCGCCTTGATGAGGCGGTGGGTCGGGTAGACGACAAACCCGAGCCAGGGGGTCCCCGCACCGACCGGCGTCACCTGGGCGCGCGTCTCGTGGATGACCAGCCTGAGCCGGGCGAGCCGCTCAATGATGGCGCCTTTCCACGCCCACAGCTCGCGCTTGCTGTCGCCGAACAGGGCGAAGTCGTCTACATAGCGGAGATAACCGCGGCATCCGAGCTCGCGCTTCACGAACTCGTCGAACGCGCTCTTCGCGCAGTGGGCGTCGCTCGCACGAATTGGGAGGGTTCGCGCGAAGGCCCGCTCAGGCGGCCTTGTCGAGTCGCAGCCGCGACCAGATGGCGGACAGGGCGGCGACCAGGTGGTCCATGGCGGCGTCGTCGTGGAGCGGCGAGGGCGTGATGCGCAGCCGCTCGGTGCCCTTGGCCACGGTCGGATAGTTGATCGGCTGGAGGTAGACGCCGAACTCCTCGAGCAGCGTGTCCGAGGCGCGCTTGCACAGCACCGGATCGCCGACCAGCACCGGCACGATGTGCGACGGCGATGCCATCACCGGCAGCCCGGCCTCCGCAAGGCGCCGCTTCAGGGTCGCCGCCCGTTCCTGATGGCGAATTCTGAGCTCGTGGTGGGCCCGGACGTAGCGCACCGAGGCGAGCGCGGCGCCGACCACCGCCGGCGCGAGCGACGTCGTGAAGATGAACCCGGGCGCGATCGAGCGCACCGCATCGATCACCGCCGCGGAGCCGGCGACGTAGCCGCCCATGCAGCCGAACGCCTTCGCGAGCGTGCCGTTGATCACCGTGAGCCGGTCCATCAGGCCCTGGGCTTCGGCGACCCCGCCGCCGCCTGGCCCGTACAGCCCGACCGCGTGCACCTCGTCCAGATAGGTCATGGCGCGATGGCGCAGGGCGACCTCGCAGATCTCCCCGATCGGCCCGATGTCGCCGTCCATCGAGTAGACCGATTCGAACGCGATCAGCTTCGGCGCCGCCGGGTCGCTCTCGGCCAGCAGCGCCTCCAGATGGGCCACGTCGTTGTGCCGGAAGATCCGCTTCGCGCAGCCCGAATGGCGGATGCCGGCGATCATCGAGGCGTGGTTCTGCGCGTCCGAATAGATCACGCAGCCGGGCAGCAGGCGGCCGATCGTGGACAGCGTCGCCTCGTTGGCGACGAAGCCGGAGGTGAACAGCAGCGCCGCGGGCTTGTCGTGCAGCGCCGCCAGCTCGCGCTCGAGCAGCACGTGCAGGTGCGTGGTGCCCGAGATGTTGCGGGTGCCGCCGGCGCCGGCGCCCATGGTCTGGACCGCCTCGATCGCGGCCTCCAGCACCACCGGGTGCTGGCCCATGCCGAGGTAGTCGTTGGAGCACCACACGGTGATGGGGCGGGGCTCGGCGTCGGGCGCTGGATAGCGCCTGGCGTGCGGGAACGCCCCGGCCTGGCGCGCGAGATCGCAGAACACGCGATAGCGGCCCTCGCCCCTGATCCGCTCGACGGCGCCACAAAAGACCCGCTCATAATCCATCGATCGCCTCCCGCCGCCAGTGCCCGATACCGCCGAACCGACCGACGGCCCGCCCGAGCCGGTCGCTCATCGCGCACCCGCCCGATCAAGTCCACCACACCCGATACCGCGCCCACAACGTCGAACCGTCCGTCGAGCCGAGATCGCCTCGCTCGGGCACGCGGCCGGCGATTCGGCCCGGCCGGCGCTGCCCTTCCCGCGAGCGCCGGGTTGCAGCGATCCATATGTGCGCACATCGACGGTGCGCCACCTCGGCCACCTCCTCGCCATGCCCGCCCCGATCGACGCGACAGCCGGCGGCCGTGGTGGCGCCTACCGTGCCCCGAATGGCGCGCCCGCACAACCCCACGCGGCAATCGGTCAGATCGCCAGGCGGGCGGGCCCGCCCGATCAGCAGGACCCCATGATACCGAGCGCCGCGCCGGGCTCATGTGACCTGCTTCACGTGCTCGACGTGGCTGCACCTTGGCCGGAGACACCGCGCCGTTGTGTGGCGCTGCCAAGCGGCGCACTATGACCGGTGGAATCGCCAGGAGCGGAGGCGCAGGTCATGTCAGGCGCGAACGCGGGATTCTTTCGTCCCGATCCGTGGTGCCTGCAAGCCGGCGGCACCACGATCGGCGGTCTGTTCGCGGCGCGCGCGCGCATCGATGCCGCCGAGGTCGCGCTGATCGAGGGCGCGCGCCGGCTGACGTTCGCCCAACTGAACGAGCGCGTGAACCGCCTCGCCCACGTCCTCGCGGGCGCGGGCATCCGCCGGGGCGACCGGGTCGGCATGCTCGCCCGCAACGGCGCCGCCTGGGTGGAGCTGGAGCTGGCCGCGGCCAAGCTCGGCGCGATCGTCGCGGCGCAGAACTGGCGGCTCGCCCCGCCCGAGCTGGTCCACTGCATCCGCCTCGCCGAGCCCCACGCCATGCTGGTGGGCGAGGCCTACGCCGAGACCCTGGCCGGCCTCGACGTGGACGTCCCGCTCACGATCACGCTCGGTGACGACTACGAGAGACGCCTCGCGCGCGCCGACACGAGCGAGCCGCCCGCCGTCGCCGAGCCCGAGGATGCTCTGGTGATCCTCTACACCAGCGGCACGACCGGTCTGCCCAAGGGTGCGGTCGTCAGCCACCGCGCGTTCATCGCCCGCGCCCTGGTGTTCACGACCGAGCTCGGCCTCGCGCCCTGCGAGGCGTTCGTCGCCTGGCCGCCGTTCTTTCACATGGCCTCGACCGACCATGCGCTCGCCAGCCTGCTGCGCGGCAACCCGGTGATCGTGGTCGACGGCTACGATCCCGACGCGCTCGTCGACATCGTCGCGCGCGAGCGGCTCGGCTGGCTGCCGCTGGTCCCCGGCATGATCGAGGGCTTCGCGGAGGTGCTGCGCCGGCACGAGGTCAAGCCCTGCGGCATCCGGGCGATCGGCGCCATGGCGGACCTGGTGCCGCGCCACCAGCTGGCCGAGATCACCACGCTGTTGAACGCGCCCTACGTCAACACGTTCGGCGCGACCGAGACCGGCCTGCCGCCGGCAACCGCCTCGTTCATCCCGATCGGCGCCGCGCCCACGGACCTCGCCAAACGCCAGAGCGCGTTCTGCGAGGTGCGCCTGGTGGATGCGGACGACCGCGAGGTGCCGGACGGCGAGCCCGGCGAATGCGCGATCCGTGGCCCGACCCTGTTCAGCGGCTACTGGCGGGCGCCCGAGGTCAACGCCCGTGACTTTCGCGGCGGCTGGTTCCACATGGGCGACATGTTCGTACGGCAGGGCGACGGCCGCCTCGATTTCGTCGACCGCGCCAAGTACCTGATCAAGTCGGGCGGCGAGAACGTCTATCCGGCCGAGATCGAGCGCGTGCTGCTCGCCGACCCCCGGGTCGACGACGCCGTGGTGGTGCGCCGGCCCGATGCCAGATGGGGCGAGGTGCCGGTCGCGGTGATCGCGCGCAACGACGAGCGCCTCACCGCGGATGAGCTCTACGCCAGGTGCCGCGAGCAGCTCGCCGGCTACAAGCAGCCCAAGGCCATCCGCTTCGTCGCGCTCTCGGAGCTGCCGCGCAGCACCACCGGCAAGATCCAGCGCCACGAGGTCGAGGCCTGGCTGCAGCGGGTGGACGATGGCGGAGAGGAAGGCTGCTTGGAGCGCTCGTTGGCAATCAAGGCGTAGGTTGGGTGAGCCGCAGGCGAAACCCAACACATCCGATGCGGCCGGCGACGCACCCGCGACCCGCGATCGTCGGGTTGCGCTCCGCTCCACCCGACCTACCGACACTTCGCCGCCGCCGACAAGACGTAGGTTGGGTGAGCCGCAGGCGAAACCCAACGCCTCACCCGCGGCCGGCGATCGTCGGGTTGCGCTCCGCTTCACCCGACCTACGGACACTTCACCGCCGCCGACAAGACGCAGGTTGGGTGAGCCGCAGGCGAAACCCAACGCTCGCCCGCGGCCGGCGATCGTCGGGTTGCGCTCCGCTCCACCCGACCTACCGTGCGACCTCTACTCGTGACCGACGGAATCGGGAAAGGTCATTTCCGCCTCGCCCCAGCCAGGCGGGTAGGCGCCTTCTGCGACGTAGCGGTGCAAGCTCGACCACGGCCAGTCGGCTGCTCGTTCGACCAAGCCGTGCTTCACCGGATTGAAATGGATGTAGTCGAGGTGCGCCGTGAAATCTGCCTCGTCGCAGATGACGTGCTCCCAATAGCGTCGCTGCCAGAGGCCGCGTTCGCCCTTGAGCCGGCGTGACGCAGTGGGCTCCGCCTCGAGCTGGTGCCCAACCGCGCGGGTGACGCTCGCCTTGATCCGCCGCCCGCGATCGGAAAAGTCGCTGTCGCCCGCGGGCAGCGTCCAGACGCAATGCATGTGGTCCGGCAGCAAGACGATGGCATCGAGCCGGAACGCTCGGGTTCGGAGCTCCTCGCGGAAGGCGGTACGAAGCGCCGCTCGGACCTCCGGGCGGCAAAGAACCTTGCGCCGGCGCCAGGCGACGACGGTAAAAAAGTAGCTCGCGCCAGGCACGCGCGCCCGTCGATAGCGCATCGCCTCGATGTAGGCTGGCCGAAGCTCGTGTCAACCATAGGTTGGGGCGCCGCAGGCGACGCGTCTCATGTGGCCGGCGATCTACCGACACTTCGCCCCCGCCGACAAGGCGTAGCCCCGCGGGCGGCGATTCTGTCGGGTTGCGCTCCGCTCCACCCGACTACGGCTTCCGAGCCCGCGTCATGAGGCCGCCGGATCGCGGCAGGGAGCGGCGGGCTGCCCGGCGCCCTCGGCGATGGTCCAGGCGTAGGTTGGGTGAGCCGCAGGCGACACCCAACGCCTCACCCGCGGCCCGCGATCGTCGGGTTGCGCTCCGCTCCACCCGACCTACCGACACGTCGCCGCCGCCGACAAGACGTAGGTTGGGTGAGCCGCAGGCGAAACCCAACGCCTCGCCCGCGGCCCGCGATCGTCGGGTTGCGCTCCGCTTCACCCGACCTACCGACACTTCGCCACCGACAAGGTGTAGGTTGGGTGAGCCGCAGGCGACACCCAACGCCTCGCCCGCGGCCCGCGATCGTCGGGTTGCGCTCCGCTCCACCCGACCTACGGCTTCCTACGGCTTCCGAGCCCGCGCGCCGAGCTGGCACGCCTCCCGGCAGCGCGTCCTGCGGCCGCCCGGGTGGCGCCTCGAGCTGATGCTCGCGATCAGTAAGCATTCGCGATCGGCAGGTCCTCGGCCGGGAAGTGGGTGATTACCTTGGAGCCGGTGTCGGTGACCACGACCTCCTCCTCGATCCGTGCCGCCGAGAAGCCGTCGGTGGCCGGGCAGTAGGTCTCGAGCGCGAACACCATGCCGGTCTTGATCTCCATCGGACGGTCGAGGGAGACGAGGCGGCTGATGATCGGGCGCTCGTGCAGGGCGAGGCCGAGCCCGTGGCCGAACTGCAGGCCGAAGGCCGAGCGCTCGTCGGGGAAGCCGAAGTCCTCGGCCGCGGGCCACACGCTGCACACGACGTCGGTGCCGACGCCCGGCCGGATCAGCTCGATCGCGCGGTCGAGCCAGTCGCGGCACTGGCGGTAGGCGTCGTGCTGGGAGGGCGTCGCGCGGCCGACGTTGAAGGTCCGGTAGTAGCAGGTGCGGTAGCCGTTGAACGCCTGGAGGATGTCGAAGAATGCCTGATCGCCCGGCCGGATCAGCCGGTCGGTGAAGTTGTGCGGATGCGGGTTGCAGCGCTCGCCCGAGATCGCGTTGATCGCCTCGACGTCGTCCGAGCCCATCTGGTAGAGCATGGCGTTCGCCTTCGCGACGATCTCGTTCTCGCGCACCCCCGGCTTCAGCTCCTCCCAGATCATGTGATAGACGCCGTCGACCATCGCCGCGGCCTGGTTCAGGAGCGTGATCTCGTCGATGCTCTTGATCTCGCGGGCATCGAGCATGATCTGCTGGCCGTCGACCACCTTCATGCCCGCCTCCTGCAGCGCGAACAGCATCGCGGTCTCGGCCATGTCCACGCCGACCGGCTCGTTTGCGCAGCCGGCCGCGCGCAGCAGCGCCATGATCTCCTCGGAATGCGCCCGCATGAGGCCGAAGCTCGGCGGGATGGTGCCGCGCATGCCGAGCACGCCGGCCCGGCAGTTGGCCGGGTCGAGCCAGTCGCAATACAGCCGGTGGTGCACCGCCGCCGAGCCGAAGTCCCAGACGATCGGCTCGCCGCCGTCCGTGAGCAGCGCGAAGCGGCAGAACTTGTCGCGCTCCCACTCGCCGATCTTGGTGCCCGAGACGTAGCGGATGTTGTTGACGTCGAACAACAGCAGCGCGCCGCATTCCGAGCTCCGCAGCGCCGCGCGCGCCCGCGCCAAGCGGTAGCGTTGCAGCCGACGGAAATCGACCCGCGTCTCGAAATCGACCCCCATGCGCCCGGGCGCCGGCAGCTCACGGTTCCAGCGCCAACGGGGATCCAGATCCCCGGTGCTTTGGCTCGTCTCGACGGGTCCCGGTGCCATGATCCCTGTCCCCCTCCGGTGGTCGCTCGGGGCGGTCACCCGCGACGCCGAGGCCAGGGAGCGCGGATGTCTCGGCGTGATCTTGGGCGCCGCCCTGCCCACCATGCCGCGCTTTCCAGCCGCGGCGCAAGCCGTGCCGCGATGGCGCCGAGGTCGGCGCGACCAAGGGCGCCAGAGAGCGTGGTTGATGGCCAGGCCGCGCTTCAGATCCACTCGGGCTCGACGGTGCGGGCGCCGCCGGCATCGCCGGTGTTCGCGGTGCCGGCCGGCTCGATCAGCAGCGCCTCGCATTCCTCCTCGGCGACCGGCTGATGCTCCACGCCTTTCGGCACGACCACGAGATCGCCCGCGCCGAGCGAGACGTGCCGGTCGCGGAAGCGGATCACGAGCGATCCCCTGGTCACCCGGAACAGCTCGTCGGTCTCATCGTGCTTGTGCCAGATGAACTCGCCTCGAAGCTTGACCGCCTTGATGTGGTAATCGTTGAGCTGGGCCACGATCTTAGCCGACCAGTGGTCACTGAACCGCGCGAACTTGTCCTCGAGATTGACGACCTCCACAACGCTTCTCCTCCACCTCACCTTGCGGGCTCGAGCGGGGCCCTGCTCCGCCGCCTGCAAGGTCGTCACCGCGGCCGCGCCGGTCGCCAGGCGCACCTGGACCCGGAGTGCACGCTCATCACGCTCTGATGCGTCCCAGCGATCGCGTTCTCGCCGACATCAGCATTGGGCCTGAGGAGCCGAGCGCCCGCAGCCGGCGCGCAGGCGCGCGCCCCCGCAGGCCATCGAGCCGCTTCGGGTCCTTCCGAGGTCTCGAGGCTGCGCCCGGCAGGTATGTGCGGTCAGCGAAGACTCGTATCATGCGGGCGGCAGCGTTCCTCAGCCGCCGGTTGCCTCATGCAGGTAGGCGAGCAGATCGGCGATCTCCTCGTCGTCCAGGCCGATGGGCAACATCTTGGTTCCGGGGACGTACGCCTTCGGCTCCTTGACATAGGCCGCGATCGTGTCGTCCTCCCAGGCGATCTCGGAGCTCTTCAGGGCGTTGGAGTAGTTGTAGCCCTCGACGCTGCCGGCCTCCCGGCCGAAGATGCCGACCAGGTGCGGCCCGACCCCGTTCTTCTCCTCGTCGATGGCGTGACAGGCCTGGCACGTGCCGAACACCTCCTCGCCGTTTTCCGGATCGCCCTGGGCCTGGGCGGCGCCAGCGCCCGCCAGCAAAACAAGAGCCATCGGCAAGACGATCGGCCGTCCGATCCTCCTCATGGCGTTCTCCCGAAGTCGTTTCATGGTCCGACGCGCGGGCGCGACCGCGCCCACGAAAGAAGCCTACACCGGGCAGTGGCGTCCCGCCCAGGGCCTTGATCGACGCAGCCACCGGAGGCCTGCCGTTCGATCATCCGATACAAGTCGCGGCGGTGGCGTCGCCACCCGGTTTCGGTCGCCGCGGCCCACGATCGTGCCCGGGTCCGGCAGGAGGCTGACCGGCGCGACGTCGAGCGCCGGGAGCCGACGCTCAGGTGACGCGCAAGGACGTACCGTGACCCGTGCCCCCGAACCGGGTCATCGAGTTCCCTGCAGGCGAACCCGTGCCGGAAGCCGGCATCGACGGCGTCTCCGACCAACCTGTCAGCAGTTGCCCTTCTTGGCCTGCCCCGGCGGGCAGAAATGGGACGGGGAGCCGAGGATCGGCACCTTGATCTCGGCGCTCGGCCCTTTGACTTCCGCGGCGCAGGCCGACAGAGACGCTGCGATCAGGATGGCCAGCACGACGCGCACCATGGTCTCGCTCCAGCTGTGGAATGCCCACTTCACATGGCCGCCAGCCATACCGGAACGAGGGAAACAAAGCGTTAGGGAGGCAAACGATCGTCTGCAAGGCGTGGCTTCCGGGTGACCCGACCATCGGGCGCCGCGTCGCCGCCGACGGTCGCCGACGGTTTCACCCCTCATCAAAGGCGCGCTCGCCGGTGCCGAGCACGCGCGCCGGACCGTCCGGCGCCAGCGCCAGCGCCGCGGTCCGGACCGGCTGGCCGAACCCGGTGCCGAGGCCGGCGAGCGCGAGGCCGATGACGTCCAGCACCCGAAACCGCGTGCTTTCGACCACGTCCTCCGGG
>JBOHKK010000269.1:0-8790 GCA_050729115.1 Geminicoccaceae bacterium
GTGGAACGGCTCGGGCAGCTCGTAGGCAGCCAGCGCCATGTGCGCGGACAGGGCAATCTCGGTCAGCCCGAAGCTGCGCACCGCGTGCGCGAACCAGGTCCGCGCCCCCGCCTTGCCCAGCACAAGCTTCCCCACGGCCATCTTCTGCGCGACTCTCTTAAGCCGGCGGCTGGCCGTACCCGCCACAAGCAACCCCCGCCCGCCAAGCAACCCCCGGGGGAGATCCGATCCCCAGGGGGCTTGTGGCTTGCCTTGCGACTCGCTTGCGACTCTGCGGGGGGCGGCGCCGCCTATTGCGCCACGGGCGCCTCGTCGTTGATCTGTGTGGCGTTGCCGGCCGTGGGGATCTCGCGCTTCGCGAGCTCCTCGGCGCACAGCCCGGCCGCCTTGCGGTGATCGCTGCTGCTGACCGGCATGCTCGACTCAGCAGTGCTGCCGACGGGCACGATCAACGCCCAGCCGCCGTCCTGGACGAACTTGCCCTGCGCGTAGGAACTCGTGATCTCCTGCAGCGCGGTCAGCTGGTTGCCCGCGTCCGGCGCGGCCATGAAGCGGTCGACGCACACGATCGCGGCGACCTCCTGGCGCGCCTGCGCGGCCGAGTCTTCCGCCATCTCCCGGGCGCTGCCGCCGGTCACCCAGCCGCCCCAGGAGAAGCCAACGACGGTGGTGACAATGACCGCGCCCGCGCACGCCCAGAACAGCACCGTCTTGCTCGCCCGGTACTGTTCAAACCACTGTAATCGATTGCCGTTTTTGCGCTCTTGCATAGCAGCCTCTCCGAATTGACCCGCCTCGTTTCGAAGCAGATTATTGTAGTCAGGGCTCTAAATATTGTTGTCGATTAGGTGATTTTCAAGGACCGCAATCCCGAATCACCAGTTTTTTTGCGTCCCGGCAATCGGAGCGGATGGAGCGGCCAGGCGGGCTCGTCTCAGGCTGCGGCAATGTCAAGTTCGACCGGACCACGCCGCGGATTCCGGTCGGCGGCGGCGCCCACTTCGAGGTTGAGGGTCCCGACGACCTCCCGGCGGGTCGCGCCACCCTCGCCAACCCCAAGACACGGCTCGCGGTTTCGGTCCTCGTAGCCTAGATTGCCGATGCGACAGAGAGGCCCTGGAGGAACTCGCTTGAGCCGTTTGGTGATCATCTCCAACCGCGTCGCTGTGGCGGAGAAAGGCAAGCAAGCCGGCGGCGGGCTGGTCACCGGTGTTCTCGACGCTCTGCGCGAGATCGGAGGCATCTGGTTCGGTTGGAGCGGCGAGACAGCCGGAACGCGATCGGCAGGGCCAAAGGTTACCGAGGCCGATGGGTTGACCTACGCCACGGTCGACCTCACCCGTGAAGACTACGATGGCTACTACAACGGCTTCTGTAACGGCACGTTATGGCCGCTCTTTCATTACCGGCTCGATCTCGTAGAGTTCACCCGCCGGGACTTCGCTGCCTATCAGCGGGTGAACACGCTGCTGGCCGAGCAGCTTGCGCCCATGCTGCTGCCGGACGACCTGGTCTGGGTGCACGACTACCACCTGATCCCGATGGCCGAGAATTTACGCCGTGCCGGCGCCACGCAGCGGATAGGGTTCTTCTTGCACACGCCGTTCCCCTCCTTCGGCGTGCTGGCTGTCCTGCCCCACTACGAGAGCCTGCTGGAGTCGCTGTGCGCCTATGATCTCGTCGGATTCCAGACGATTGACGACTTGACCGCGTTTCACGATGCCATTGTCCGCGGTGCGAGCGGCGCGGTCTTGTCAGACGGCCGGGTTCGTGCTTTTGGCCGGACGAATCGCGCCGGCGTGTTTCCGATCGGCGTCGATACCGAAGCCATCGCCGACAGGGCGGTTCCCGGCGTAAGGTCCCGCACGTTGCGACGCTTCGAGCACAGTCTTCGCGATCAGCAACTGGTCATCGGGGTGGACCGTCTCGACTATAGCAAGGGGCTGGAGCACCGGTTCAAAGCCTTCGCGTCCTTTCTCGAACGCTATCCCGAGAACCGCGGCCGGGTTTGCTTTCTGCAGATCGCCACCGCGACGCGCAGCAATGTCCCTGAATATCGCGCTCTGCGCCAGAGGCTGGGCGCGCTCGCCGGCGATATCGCCGGTCGCTTCTCGGAACTCGATTGGACGCCGATACAGTATCTCAACCGGAGTTTCTCCCACCGCTCGCTGTTTGGCTTTTTCCGCGTCAGCCGGATCGCGCTCGTCACGCCTTTGCGGGACGGGATGAACTTGGTCGCCAAGGAGTACGTGGCGGCCCAGGACCCGAGCGATCCGGGCGTCCTCATTCTCTCGCCGTTCGCGGGAGCAGCGTATGAGCTGACCAGCGCGGTCATAGCCAATCCTTACGATCCCGATGCCGTTGCCGAAGCCTTGCAGACAGCGATGCAAATGCCTCTCGAGGAGCGATGCGAGCGATGGCGGGCCATGATGGAGGTTCTGCGCCGCAACGACGTGACGGCCTGGCGGAAGAATTTCCTCCGCAGTTTGGACGAACGGAGCTTCAGGATCGTGTAATACCGGGCCCGCGAAGTCTTGACCCACCGATCGACCTCTTGTCACCCCCGGGCCTGACCCGGGGGTCCAGACTGGATGCCCGGGTCAAGCCCGGGCATGACAGAAGAATCGTGCGAACGTATCGGTCGCTACTTCATGCGCCTGGTATCAGGTGAGCCGCCGGCTCGCTCAGTCCCAGTCGAGCGCCTTGGGCAGCCTGCCCTTGTGCTTGAGCGTGCCGATGATGCCCGCGGGGAAGAACAGCAGGGCGAAGATCAACAACAGGCCGGTCGCGGCGATGTTCAGCTCCGAGGCGCCGAAGCTGGCGACGAAGAACTCGTTGGCGCCGACGAAGACGATGGCGCCGACGACCGGACCGGCGACCGTGCCCCGGCCGCCGAGGATGGTCATGAGCACGATCTTGGCGCCGATTAGGATGCTGAGAAAGATGGTCGGCCGCAGGAAGGTCAGGTAATAGCCCCAAAGCGCCCCGGCCATGCCCACGAACAGGCCGCTCACGGCAAACGCCAGGATCTTGTAGAACCCGGTCGGGACGCCGGCCACCTCGGCCCTGATCTCGTCCTGCGCGATCGCGCGCAGGCCGAGGCCGAACTTGGAGCGGCGGACGCGGAAGGACAGGTAGACCGCGCCGATCGCGATCATCAGCATGCCGTAATAGAACGGCAGCTTGACCAGAGCCACCGGCAGCGGCACGAGCGGCAGGCTCATGCCGTTGGCGCCGCCGATGTAGTCCCAGTTGTCGAGCGCGATCTTGGTCACCAGAACCAGGGCGATGGTGGAGATGATGAAGGTCGGCCCGCGGGTGCGCAGGGTGATCATCCCGACGACGAAGCCGACCGCCATCGCCGCCAGGCCCGCAAGCGGCGTCGTGATGAACGGCGAGATGCCGAAATAGGCGAACAGGATGCCGGAGAAGTACCCGCCGACCGCCAGGAAGACGTTGTGGCCAAGCGAGATGTAACCGGCGTAGCCGCCGAGGATGTTCCAGCTCGACGCCACCGCGATGTTCATGTAGGCGAACAGCAGCATGTGCAGCCAGTAGTTCAGGCCGCCGTGATACAAATGGAGCAGAGGAAAGCCGGCGGCCGCCGCGAGCAGCAGCAGGGCGAGCACGGCCCTGCTCGCCGACGAATCCGCTGCCTGGACGCCTGCGCCCTGGCCGGAGCCCAGGATCTTGGCGGACCGCGCCATTCACATCTCCGGCTGCCTGCCGAGCAGGCCCTGCGGCCGGATCAGGAGGATCAGGAACAGGGCCAGATAGAACGTCACCGGCGACCAGGTCGGCCCGTAGAAGGAGCTGACATAGGCCGACCCCACCGAGAGCACGAGCGCGCCGATCAGGGCGCCGAGCAGGCTGCCCATGCCGCCCAGGACCACCAGCGACAAAAGGATCGCGACCCACTCCCAGTGCTTGCCCGGATAGAACGGGAACAGGAACGACATCATCGCCCCCGAGGCGCCCGCGAGCGCCATGCCGATCCCGAACACCAGCATGGAGATCCGGCCGACGTTCACGCCCACGACCTCTGCGGCGGTGCGGTTCTGCATGGTCGCGCGAATCGCATAGCCGGTACGGGTATACTGGAGGAAGGCCCAAAGCAGGCCGAGGATCGCCATGCTCATCACGGTTGCGTAGAACTGCGCCTGCGGCAGATAATAGGGCCCGAACAGCAGCGCGCTCACGGTGTAGCCAGGCGTGGTCGAGCGGTAGATGTTGGTGAAGAAATAGCCGAGCACGCCCTCGACCACGAGCGCCAGCGCGAAGGTCAAGAGCACCGTCATGCCGCGCGCCCGCACGTCGCTGAACAGGCGCGCGAACAACAGCTGGTAGATCACCAGACCGAGGACGAACATGATCGGCATGACGATCACGATCGACAGGATCGGATCGAGGCCGTAGCGCATGAACGCCACCAGGGAGAGGTAGGCGGCCACGGTCATGAACGCCGCATGGGCGAGGTTGACGATCCCCATCACCCCGAAGATCAGCGTCAGCCCGGAGGCCATCAGCGCGTAGACCCCGCCGAGCGCGAGGCCGAGCAGCAGGATCTGGATCAGATGGGTCATCCGGCGGCGCTTCGTTGACGGCCGTGGCGGCGCCTGCCCAGGTACAGCTCCTGAATGCGCGGATCCTCGAGGATCGAGCCGGACGAGCCCTCGAACACCGCCTTGCCCAGGTCCAGGACGCAGCCCCAGTCGGCGAACTCGAGGCCCATCCGGGCGTTCTGCTCGACCAGGACGATGGTCATGCCGGCGCGGCGCAGCCGAGCCATGTCGTCGAAGATCTGCCGGGCGACCTTCGGCGCCAGACCGAGCGAGGGCTCGTCCAGCATGATCAGCTGCGGCTGCAGGACGAGGGCCCGGCCCAGCAACAGCATCTGCTGCTCGCCGCCGGAGAGGACCTTGGCCGGCCGCGCGCTGCGCTCGCGCAGGATCGGGAACATCGCGAACACCTTCTCGATCCGCCGCTCGACCTCCTTTCGGTCCTGCAGGATGTAGCCGCCCATCCTGACGTTCTCCGCGACCGTCATGTCGGGGAACAGGCTCTTGTCCTGCGGCACGAAACAGATGCCGCGGCGCAGGATCTCGTCGGTGCGCAGCCCGGCGAGCGGCTCGCCCTTGAAGGTCACCTTGCCGCGGCGCGCCGGCAGCAGGCCGCAGATCACGCGCAGCAGCGTCGATTTGCCGGCGCCGTTCGGCCCGATGATGCAATAGCTGCGGTCGTGCTCGATCCGCAGCGACAGGCCGGTGAGGATGTCGGGCCCGGCGCCGTAGCCGGCGGCGACGTCCGCGACCTCGAGCAGCGCCATCAGGCGACCCCGAGGTAGGCTTCCAGGACCGCATCGTCCTGCTGGATGGCAGCGGGCGAACCGTGGGCGAGGAACCTGCCGTAGGCCATGACGACGACCGGATCGCAGAGGTTCATCACCACCTCCATGTTGTGCTCGACGATCAGGAAGGTGACGCCTTGGGCGCAAAGCTGCCGAACCCGATCGACGATCACCTCGAGCAGCGCCGGATTGATGCCGCCGGCGGGCTCGTCGAGCAGGACCAGCCGTGGGCTCGCCATCAGGCAGGCGGCAAGCTCCATGAGCTTCTTTTGACCATAGGACAGCCTCGCGGCCGGCTCGTGGGCCAGCTCGGCGATGCCGACGAAGCTCAGCAGGTCCATCGCCCGGTCCCGTTCCGCGGGCGACATGCTCGGCTTCAGGAGATGCAACAAGCCGCCGGCCTGCGACTGCACGATCACGTTCTCGAGCACGGAGAGCCCGGCGAGGTCGCGGCTGATCTGGAAGGTGCGCGCGACGCCCTTGCGCGTGATCTGATGGGGCTGGCGGCCGTCGATCCGGGCGCCCTCGAACAGGATGGCCCCGGAATCCGGCTTGTGGAGACCGGTGATCAGGTTGAAGACGGTGGTCTTGCCGGCGCCATTCGGCCCGATCAGGGCGGTGATGCTGCCTTGCTCCACGGCGAACGAGCAGCCGTCGACCGCATGGATGCCGCCGAACGACTTGGACAGATTCCGGATCTCCAACAGCGCCAAGGTCGCACCTGCCGATCCCGCCGCGCGCCGGCGTGCAAAGGGGGCTCAGCGCTGCGCTGAGCCTCCGCCGCGATCGAACCGGCTTTGGCGATTACCAGGCCGGCTTCGGCCAGAGCAGAGGCGAGGTGCCCTGAAACTGGCCGATCGGGTAGACGAACTCGAGATTACCGTCCTGCCACTGGGTGATCAGGAAGGGCTTGCCCAGCGGCAGGCCGCGCTCGTCCCAATGGAAATCGCCGAGGATCGTCCTGACCGGCTCCTCGGCGCTGCGCGAGGCCAGCCAGTCGCGCAGGACGTCGTTGTCGGTGGAGCCGGTGGCGCGGATCGCCTGCTCCATCCCCTGACAGGTGGCGAACGGGATCGCCTCGTCCTCGTCCGGAACGCGCCCGAACCGCTCGTTCCATGCCTGGACGAAATCCTGGTTGTTGAAGGGCTTGCCGGCGAGCACGCCCTCCCACTGCACCGCCGGGTGCCACGCCGAGTGGATCATGACGCCCTCGGCGGCAGCGCCCACCGCCTCGGCGAACTCGGACTGGGTGCCCTGCCCCAGCACCACGGTCTGCGGCTGATAGTCCACGGTCTGGAGCGCCCGGATCAGCTGGATCGCCTCGTCGGGCGAGGCGGTATAGCCCACCACCATGTCGGCGCCGCTGCCTTTGATGGTGTTCGCGAGCGTGATCCAGTCGGCGAACCCCTCCGCCGGCCACTGCTGCTCCAGCACCACCTCGACGCCCGCTTCGGCGAGCGCGCCGGGCGACAGATCGATCTCCCGGTCGGTCCCGGCGATCGTCTCCGTCTTGCCGAGAAGACCGGCGATCACCGCATTCGCATAGAAGTCGTCGGCGTGGACCACGGCCGCCTGCTTCGGCATCTCCGCGGGATCGACCAGGTCCTGCATCAGGCCGAGATAGCTTTGCCCGACGTACTCCGCGGCGCTCGGCTGGAAATTGAAGATGTACTGGTAGCCCCGCTCGTAGATCTGCAGGGCGACGCCCGAGGGGATCGGGTAAACCATCCGGTTCTGCTCGGCGATCGAGGTCGTCGGGAACGTCAGCGTGCTCGAGAAGGTGCCGAACAGCACGTCGACGTCGTCCTCGTTGATCAGCCGCTCGAACTGCGCCTGCGCGGTCTCGTTCGACGACTGGTTGTCGCTGATGACGATCTCGACCGGCTCGCCGAGCAGCCCGCCGCCCTGATTGATCAGGTCGATGCACAGCTCGTAGCCGTCCTTGTGCTTTTGGCCGTTGATCGCGAGGCCACCGGTGATCGGCAACGAGGCGCCGATCTTGACCGGTTCGGCCTGCACCGGCGCCGTGATGAGCGCGCCACCGGCGAGCCCGAGCAGCAGGGGCTTGCATTTGAGGGTCATTGTCACGTCTCCCTTTTGCGGCGAACCATGCCCGAACGCCGGCCCCAGCGTCAAGGCTGTGGCCAGTCGCCGGGCGATGCATGCGCCGAGGCAGAGTTCCTGGACGATTCCGAGTCGCTTGCGCACCTTCGGCGCGATCCCGGTTGACTTCGGCGCCAGAGCCGGTTGACTGCGCACCGAGGCAAGCCCGAGGGCACCAGCATGACCCGTCTCGAGCTCTACAACGCCGCGCAGTCGACCAGCAGCCAGCGGGTCCGCTTCGTCCTCCACGCCAAGGGCCTGGCGTTCGAGGAGCACCGGCTCGACCTGTTCGCCGGCGACCAGCTCCAGCCCGGCTATCTGAAGCTCAACCCGAACGGCCTCGTGCCCACGCTGGTCCACGACGGCGCCCCGGTGATCGACTCCTCGGTGATCATGGAATACCTGGAGGAAGTTTTCCCAACCGGCCGGACCCTCGTGCCGGCCGACCCCTTGGAGCGCGCCCGCGTGCGCGCGCTGCTCCGGTTCATCGACGAGATGCCGGCCCCGGCGCTCCGCGTACCCTCCTACAACCTCGCGTTCCTGCCCCACTTCCAAAGCATGAGCGAGGAGGCGTTTCGGGCGCTTGCCGACGCCAAGCCGCTGCGCCGGGAATTCCTGCTCAAGATGGGCCGCTCCGGCTTTTCCGAGGCCGACATGAGCGAGGCTCTGGAACGGCTGCGCCGGGCGGTTGTGCGCATGGACGACGCGATCCGCCAGTCCGGCGGCCCGTGGCTGCTCGGCGCGCGGCTCACGCTCGCCGATGTCGCGATCATGCCGGTGATCGTGCGCATGAACGACATCCGCCTCGCGCACGTGTGGTCGGACCTGCCGGCGGTGGCGCGCTGGCTCGCGGCGATCCAGGCCGATCCCGCCTTCCGGCCGACCTACGACGCGGGCTCGCTCCTGACCGAGAAGTATCCGCACCTGCGCGCGCGGCGCGCTCGCTGAGCGCCATCGGCCCGCGCCGCCGAGGCCGCGGCGGGGGCCGGCGAGCCTGC
This sequence comes from Geminicoccaceae bacterium, assembly GCA_050729115.1. GTDB lineage: Bacteria > Pseudomonadota > Alphaproteobacteria > Geminicoccales > Geminicoccaceae > JBKPNX01. The sequence goes on from JBOHKK010000269.1 coordinate 8,449, forward strand.
CTCGGCGCCCCCGCTGCCGAAGCGGTCCAGGCGCCCGCTGCCCGCCTTCAACGCAGAGGCAGAGGCGCTCATGATCTCTGCATGAGCCTGCAAGAACGCACATAGACATCGAAAGGAAGTGGAACTGGCTCGAAAGAAGCCACCAAGCTATCACAACCAGGATCTGTCATGACTGTTCTGAGTCAGGAATAAAACCTCGAATGATCCGCAACAACAGGCTGCGCGCCACTCACGGTTGACGCAGCCTCCGACTCTTGAGGAATGCGCAAACTCTAGGGCACCTTCCGAGAGCTCCTACCACATCTTGCGGCTGGCGCGCGCGCCAGCCGCACCCCGGCGGCC
>JBOHKK010000270.1:0-8772 GCA_050729115.1 Geminicoccaceae bacterium
CCCTCCCAACCACCCACCGATGGTACCCTTGGGGTGGTTGGGAGGGGGAGCGGGCCGGGGCGAGCTGATCGAAAAATGCGCTAGGCGCGGATCCAGGTCTCGGAGAACGCCAGCATTGCCGTGGTGATGGTGTACCCGGCGATCTCGCGCGGTACCGGGTTGCCCGGCAGGGCGCGGCCGTTCACCGCCACCGTGGCGTCACGGCAGCCGACGAACAGGCTCGGCATGTGGTGCCGGCCAGTGGCCGATTTGTCCGGCGGCAAAGCAAAGCAGAACGGCTTGCCAAGGCCGCTCCAGGTGAGCCGCACACTCAGATCGCCGGCGGTCACCGTCTCGCTATAGCTGCTGGCGGGATCGCCCGAGGCTGCGACGCGATCGAGCGGCCGATAGACCAGGCTCCCGAGACCCGCTTGGCCTTTGAAGGCGCCGAAATGCGCGACGAACTCGGCGACCAGGTAGCGCGCCAGCGCCTCGTTGTCGTGGAGGCAGAAGTTTCGCGCGCGCCGCCGGCGGCCTGGCGTCCTGGGGCGACTGCAGCAGCACCAGGGCGTGGCCGCGGCCATGCGGGGACAGCACGACGCGGAAGAAGCTGGCAAGCGCGACGAACGGGCCGTCGGGCGTCTCCTTCAGCGAGATGCCGGGATTCTCGCCCGACCATTCCACGGTGCCGGGAAAGACGATCGGATCGGCCATGGCGTCCTCCATGCTTGGGCGTTCGCCGGTCATCCTAGTGGAAGGCGCGCGCGACGGAACCCTCCTCGAACGGCGCGCAGGTCGGGGTATCCTCCTCCGCGAGGCCGGTTCGGGTCAGTCCCAGCCGTGGGCCTGGAAGAAGCCGGCGCGGTTCAGGATCTCGCGAGAGTAGTCGCGGCCGGCGGTGTAGAAGTCGAGGTCGAGACCGTGGCGCGCCGCGCGCAGCACGTTCTCGAGGCCGCAGTTGTAGGCGGCAAGGGTCGCCCGCACGAGCGCATCGCCGTGGAGCACGGTGCGCCGGCGCAGCACCGGGCGGAACTCGAGGAGCACCTCGCAGGCGTAGTGGACGTTGGCGTCGGGCTCGTGCCACGGCCCGCTGCGCGCAAACGCGTGGGCGTCGTAGTCGATCTGCATCAGGCCTCGCCCGAAGCCGTGGCCGTCGGGCGGCAGCGGGCCGTTGCGGTGGGGCCCCGTGAACGGGCGGGGCGTGAAGTCGTTGGTACCACTCGGCCCTTTGGGGCTGAGCGCCAGGCCCCAGCGGGATTCGCGCGAGCCCAGCGCCACGATCACCGCGGGCGGCAGGCCGAAGCTGCCGGCGGCCGCGATGATGGTCGCCCCGTAGCGCGCCGCGGCCTCGAGATCCTCGAGGAGAATCGGGTGATCGAGGGGATAGGTGGTCGCCAGACGATCGTGCGGCGGCGAGGGATCGGGATCGATCAACGCCTGCCAGGTGTCCCGCCCGACCACGCCGTCGGCGCGCAGCCCGCAGGCCTGCTGGAAGGCGCGGACCAGACGCTGCGTGCCGCGACCGTACAGGCCGTCGATCACCACGTCGCGATCGTGCCGGCGCAGCATGGCCTGGAGCTCGCGCACCGTGTCGCGCAGCTGGGGTGAGGTGTGCGGGTAGCCGTCGTAGAGGCGAAGCATCAGGTCGGTCATGTCGGCTCGCGCGTCGGTTGCTAGGGACACATTCCTAACACACGACGGCACGAGAGATCAAGCGCGTCCCGCTCCGGGCGACGCGATCCGTGGGCGGACGGGCCGCCGCTTGCATTTTCGTGGCCGGCGACAAAGATGACCGTGCACACCCCAAGCGCCGGAGCGGCGTGCCCGCAAGCCGCCGGAGGGTCCATGGATCAGCCTCTGTGGCAGCCGTCGAAGGAGCGCATCGCGCGCGCCAACATGACCGCGTTCGCGCGTCAGGTGGCCGAGGCGCACGGCGGGCGGTTGCGGGACTACCGAGAGCTCAGGCGGTGGTCGGTCGAGCATCCGGAGCTGTTCTGGCCGGCGCTGTGGCGTTTTGCCGACGTCCGGGCGAGCCGGCCGTGGGACGAGGTCCTCGTCGACGGCGACAGGATGCCTGGCGCCAGATGGTTCGTCGGCGCCGAGCTCAACTTCGCCGAGAACCTGCTGCGGCATCGCGAGGACCGGCCCGCGATCATCGCCTGGAGCGAGGACGGCCGGCGGCGCGAGCTGAGCTACCCTGCCCTGTACCAGGAGGTGGCGAAGCTCGCCGCGGCTCTGAGGCGCGAGGGCGTCGGCCCGGGCGATCGGGTGGCGGCGGTCATGCCGCACGCGCCGGAAACCATCGTCGCCATGCTGGCTGTCACCGCGCAGGGCGCGATCTGGTCGTCCTGCTCGCCCGACTTCGGCGTCCAGGGGGTACTCGACCGGTTCGGCCAGATCGAGCCCAAGGTCCTGATCGCCATCGACGGCTACCGCTACAACGGCAAGGCGATCGACGTGCGCGCCAAGCTCGCCGAGATCGCCGGCCGGCTGCCCGGCCTCGAGCGCGTGGTCATGGTGCCGTTCCTCGAGGAGGCGCCCGCGTCCGGGCCGCTCGAGGGCGCGGTCCTCTACCACGATTTCGTGGTGCCGGAGCCGGGGGCGATCCGGTTCGCCCAGCTGCCGTTCGATCACCCGATCTACGTCCTGTACTCGTCCGGCACCACCGGCGTGCCCAAGGCGATCGTGCATGGCGCCGGCGGCACCCTGCTCCAGCACCAGAAGGAGCTGCTGCTGCACACCGACCTCAAGCCGGAGGACCGGATCCTCTACTTCACCACCTGCGGCTGGATGATGTGGAACTGGCAGGTGAGCGCGCTCGCCACCGGCGCGACTTTGGTCCTGTACGACGGCGCGCCGTTCCATCCCGACGGCAACCGCCTGTTCGATCTCGCCCAGGCGGACCGGATCAGCATCTTCGGGACCAGCGCCAAGTACATCGACGCGCTGAAGAAGGCGGGGCTCGAGCCCGGCAGGACCCACGACCTGTCGGCGCTGCGTGCGATTCTCTCGACCGGCTCGCCGCTGGTGCCGGAGAGCTTCGATTTCGTCTACCGGAGCATCAAGGCCGACCTGCACCTCGCCTCGATCTCCGGCGGGACCGACATCGTCTCCTGCTTCGCGCTCGGCAATCCGATCGCGCCGGTCTGGCGCGGCGAGCTGCAGACCCGCGGGCTCGGCATGGCGGTCGAGGTCTGGGACGACCAGGGTCGGCCGGTGGTCGGGGAGGCGGGCGAGCTGGTGTGCACCAGGCCGTTTCCCGCGATGCCGGTGCGCTTCTGGAACGATCCCGACGGCAGCCGCTACCTTGCGGCGTACTTCGAGCGCTTTCCCGGCGTGTGGACCCACGGCGACCACGTCGAGCTCACGGCCCACGACGGCCTGATCATCTACGGCCGCTCGGACGCGGTGCTCAACCCGGGCGGGGTGCGGATCGGGACCGCCGAGATCTATCGCCAAGTCGAGCAGATCCCCGACGTGCTCGAGGCGCTCGCGGTCGCTCAGGAATGGGACGGCGATCAGCGCGTCGTGCTGTTCGTGCGCATGGCCGACGGGGCGAAGCTCGACAACCCGCTGATCGATCGCATCAAGCGGCAGATCCGGACCAGCTGCACGCCGCGCCACGTCCCCGCCAGGATCGTGCCGATCGCGGACATTCCGCGCACCATGAACAACAAGATCGCCGAGTTGGCCGTGCGCGAGATGATCCATGGCCGGCCGGTCAAGAACGTCGACGCCTTGGCCAACCCCGAGTCGCTGGAGCTCTACCGCGATCTTCACGAGCTCAGGACCTGAAGCTCGGTTCAAAGGGGAGCCGGCGCGGTTGCCGCCCCGCCGCGTGCTGGTCCGCACGGTGTGGCTGGCGCTGCCGTTGAGCGTCGCGCTGGTCGTCCTTGCGCTGCTCGATCATCTGACGGCGCGAGCGACGCTGCTCGCCTGGCTGCTCGGTCTCGCGCTCAGCGGCGCGCTCGCCTGGCTGCGCGAGCGCCGGCTCGAGGCGACCGGCCGCTATCTCACGGCGCTCGCCGAAGGTCGCGCGCCGCCGCCGCTGCCGGAGTTCCGCCTGCTCGGCGGCGACGAGCTGGCGACGGTGCTGCACCGGCTCGATCGGGCATTGTCCGAGGAGCGGGCGCGCCTGGCCGAGACCGACCGCCTGCTCGCCGCCTTGCTCGATGCCTTGCCCGACCCGCTGCTGCTGGTCGGCCCGGGGCGGGTGGTGGCCAACGCCAATCGCGCCGCCGGGCAGTTGCTCGGCCACGACCCGGTGGCCAAGCCGCTCGAGACCAGCCTCCGCGATCCGGGCGTTCTGGCCGCGGTCGACGAGGCGCTCGCCGGGCACGGGGAGGCGCAGCTGACCCTGCAGCTGCCGGGACCGCCCGCGCGCGCCTTCGGGGTCCAGATCGTCCCGGTCCAGCTGCGGGCGCGGACCGCGGCGCTCCTCGGGCTGCGGGAGCTCACCGAGCAGCTGATGATCGAACGCATGCGCTCGGATTTCGTGGCCAATGCCAGCCACGAGCTGCGCACGCCGCTCGCGGCCCTGTCCGGCTTCATCGAGACCCTGTCCGGCCCGGCGCGTGACGATCCCGAGGCGCAGGCTCGCTTTCTCGAGACCATGGGCGCCGAAGCCAGGCGCATGACCCGGCTGGTCAACGATCTGCTGTCGCTGTCCCGGATCGAGTCGATCGAGCACCAGCCGCCGGGCGACCGGGTCGATCCGATCGAGTGCCTGGAGGCGGTGACCGCCACCCTGCGGCCTTACGCCGAGCGGCGGGCGGTCGAGCTGCAGCTGCACCGACCCGGGCGGACCGCGCCGATCCTGGCGGACCGCGATCAGTTGATTCAGCTCATGACCAACCTGGTCGACAACGCGATCAAGTATGGCGGTGAAGGCAAGCAGGTGGTGATCGCTTGCGAGCACCTGGCCGCCGCTCCGCACGGCGCCGGCCCCCTGAGCGGCCGGCCGGCGGTCCGGGTCGTGGTCGAAGATCGCGGGCCGGGCATCGCCCGCCAGCATCTGCCGCGGGTGACCGAACGCTTCTTCCGGATCGACCCGGCGCGCTCGCGCCAGCTGGGCGGGACCGGGCTCGGCCTCGCGATCGTCAAGCACATCGTGCGCCGCCACCGCGGCCACCTCGCGATCGCGAGCAAGCTCGGCGAAGGGACCACCGTCAGCGTCTACCTGCCGGCCGCTGAGGGCAGCCCTGCGCGGGCCTCGACCCAACGCGGCGAAGCCACCGCCGGCTAGGGCGCTGACGCATTCGCTTGATTCCCTTGTCATTGCCGGGCTTGACCCGGCAATCCACGCTGGAGCCAGCGCCTGCCTTGTGGATGGATGCCCGGGTCAAGCCCGGGCATGACCAACAAAGATACGTTCCGTTTGCGTCGTGCGCTAGAGCAGCATCCGAATGGACGAGATCGCCAACGGCGATCGTCGTCCGGATAAAGCTGCTCCAATCATTTGAAATAGAGCATTTTTTCCCGATGAGCGGAAGATGTCGCGATCCAGGGCGGGTCCACCTCATCGGGAATTGCTCTAGGTCCGGCGCTGTCATCGAACCGTCACAATCCGGTCATAAAAGCCGCACGCCTTCTCACCAGGTTGCGCCGCGACGTCGAACGTCCAGGAGGATGAGGTGATGATGCGCATGACGATTGCTGCCGGCGTGCTTGCCGGCGTCGGGGCATTGGCCCTTGCCCAGGGCCTGCCGGCCGCCGCCGGTGCCCAGGAGCTCATCCGGATCGACGGCTCGAGCACGGTCTACCCGATCACCGAGGCCATGGCCGAGGAGTTCCAGCTCGCGAGCGGCGGCAAGTATCGGGTCACCGTCGGCATCTCGGGCACGGGCGGCGGCTTCAAGAAGTTCTGCCGCGGCGAGACGCACATCTCCGACGCCTCGCGCCCGATCAAGGAATCGGAGCGGGCGGCCTGCAAGGAGGCGGGCATCGAGTTCATCGAGCTGCCGGTGGCGCTCGACGCGCTGACCGTGGTGGTCAACCCCGAGAACGACTGGGTCGACCATCTGACGGTCGAGGAGCTGAAGAAGGTCTGGGAGCCCGCAGCCCAGGGCAAGGTGACCAACTGGAGCCAGATCCGGAGCGGCTTCCCCGATCGCCCGCTGACCCTCTACGGCGCCGGCGTCGATTCCGGCACCTACGACTACTTCACCGAGGCGGTGGTCGGCGAGGAGGGCTCGAGCCGGGGCGACTTCACGGCGAGCGAGGACGACAACGTGCTGGTCCAGGGCGTCGCCTCCGACCCGAACGCGCTCGGCTTCTTCGGCCTCGCCTACTACGTCGAGAACCAGGACAAGCTGAAGGCGGTGCCGATCCAGCCGCCGGGCGGCGGCGCCGCGGTCCTGCCGAGCGTCGAGACCGCGCGCGACGGCAGCTATCAGCCGCTGTCGCGGCCGATCTTCATCTACGTCAGCAAGCAGGCGGCGGACGAGCTGGAGGCGGTGCAGCAGTTCGTCGAGTTCTATCTCGATCCGGAGAACGCCGAGCTCCTGATCGAGGAGGTCGGCTACGTGCCGCTGCCCCTGGAGGCGTACGAGCTGGCGCTGCGCAACTTCGCGGAGCGGCACACCGGCACTGCGTTTGCGGGCGGCTCGCAGGTCGGCGTCGCCATCCAGGAGCTGCTCGCGGCGGAGCGGGTCAACTGATCGGGCCTCGAACCAACGTAAAGGGGGCTTGGTCCCGCCGCGTCTTCCCCGGTCGCGGCGGGCCTCGCCCCGACGACCATCGCCCCAAGGTTGGGGCATGACAACGGCGATCAAGGCGCGGCCCCTGGTTCCGGGGGATTTGGTGCGGCCCAGCGAGGCGTTCCTCCGCCGCCGCCGCCTCGTCGGCGGGATGGTCCGCCTGGTCCTGTTCGCGGCCGCCAGCCTGTCGGTGCTCGTGACCGCGGGGATCGTCTACATCCTGATCAGCGAGTCCCTGGTGTTCTTCCGCCACGTCCCGATCGTCGACTTCCTGACCGACACCCAGTGGACGCCGCTGTTCGCCAACCCGAGGTACGGCATCCTGCCGCTGCTGTCGGGCACCCTCGTGGTCGCGGGCATCGCTCTCCTGGTCGCGATCCCGGCCGGGACCACGCTTGCCATCTATCTGAGCGAATACGCGCCCGTGAAGGTGCGCGAGACGATCAAGCCGCTGCTCGAGCTGCTGGCGGGCGTGCCGACGGTCGTGTACGGCTATTTCGCGCTGCTGTTCGTCACGCCGCTCTTGCGCAACTTCATTCCCTGGCTGCCGGGATTCAACATGCTGGCGCCCGGCCTGGTCATCGGCATCATGATCCTGCCCTACGTCACCTCGGTCAGCGAGGACGCCATGCGCGCGGTGCCGAACGATTTGCGGGAAGGCGCTTTCGCGCTCGGCTTCACGCGCTCCCAGACGGCGCTCACGGTGGTGGTGCCCGGTGCGTTCTCCGGCATCACCGCCGCTTACATCCTCGGCATGTCGCGGGCGGTCGGCGAGACCATGGTGGTCGCCATCGCCGCGGGCCAGATGCCGAATCTGACGCTCGACCCCACGCAACAGGCGGCGACCATCACCGCGTACATCGTGCAGGTCAGCCTCGGCGACCTGCCGCACGGCTCGATCGGCTATCAGACGATCTTCGCCGCCGGGCTCACCCTGTTCGTCATCACGCTGGCGTTCAACATGATCGGGTTCTACCTGCGCCGGCGCTTCCGCGAGGTGTACTGAGGCATGGCGACCGCCGCCGCGCCGCTTTCCGCGATCGACCATCGGCAGCTGATCGGCCGCGCGCGGCGGGTCGACCTGGCGTTCGCCGGCGCCGGCCTGCTGGTGATGGTGATCGCCATGGCCATGCTCATGGCCCTGATCGTGGATCTCGTGATCGACGGGCTGCCGCGCCTGTCCTGGGATTTTCTCACCAGTTTCCCCTCGCGCCGGGCAGCGCGCGCCGGCATCCTCTCCGCCTGGGTCGGGACCACCCTGGTGATGTTGGTCACCGCGGCCCTTGCGGTGCCGCTCGGGGTGGCCGCCGGGCTCTACCTGGAGGAGTACGCGCCCAAGAACTGGATGACCGACATCATCGAGATCAACGTCACCAACCTCGCGGGCGTGCCGTCGATCATCTACGGCCTGCTGGCGCTCGGCCTGTTCGTCTACGGCCTGGGGCTGGGCGAGACCATCCTGGTCGCTGGGATGGTGCTGGCTCTTTTGACCCTGCCGGTGGTGATCGTCGCGACCCGCGAGGCGATCCGCAGCATCCCGCAGGAGGTGCGCGAGGGCGCCTACGCGCTCGGCGCCGACCAGTGGCAGACGGTGCGCATCTACATCCTGCCGGCGGCGACGCCCGGCATCCTCACCGGGACCATCATCGGGCTCGCGCGGGCGATCGGCGAGACCGCGCCGGTGATCACGATCGGCGCGCTCACCTTCATCGCCTTTCTGCCGCCGGCACCGGTCCAGGCGGCGTTTCCGTTCATCAATTTCGATTGGCTGAGCAGCCCCTTCACCCTGATGCCGATCCAGATGTTCAACTGGATCTCGCGGCCGCAGCCGGAGTTCCACCTGAACGCCGCCGCGGCCGGGCTGGTCCTCCTGGCGATGACCCTCTTGATGAACGGTCTGGCGATCTACATACGCTACCGCATCCGAAAGGGCATGCGATGAGCGATCTGCACGCAGAGCGTTCGGGTCGGATCGAGGTCAAGGTCCGCGAGCCGGAACCGCGCGATCGGACCGACCAGCTCGGCAACGGCCCGGCAGCCGAGGCGAGGGCCCCGTCACCGCCGCGGGCGCCATCGAGCGCCGCCGCGCCGCAAC
>JBOHKK010000271.1:0-8725 GCA_050729115.1 Geminicoccaceae bacterium
ATTCCATTGGCAGCAGGCCAAGACCCATCCCAGGGGCCTTGCTCAAAGGATCACGGATTTATGATACCGAGTACTAGCGCATTTTTCGATCAGCTCGCACCAGCCCGCTCCCCCTCCCAACCACCCCAAGGGGTACCATCGCTGGGTGGTTGGGAGGGGGATCGGGCCGGGGCCGCGGGTCCACCCAAAAGGAAAATGGTCTAGTGCCCAGCGACGTCTCTGCTGCTGGCGAGCGGTAGACGCGCAAGACCAGAGATCCACGTCTGAGGATGGTCGCCCGTAAGCCGAGGAGAAAGCGGTCGGGGCGCACTATTTCGACGCTGTCGTTGGAGGTGTCGGACCGTATCTCGGAAACAGCTGCAAAAGGTCCGCGACCCGGGTATGATCTACCGCGATGCGCCTGCATCTGACCGGCCATGTGATCGACGAGCTCAGTGAGCGGGGGCTCGAGCGCCAGTCGGTGGAGCGGGTGGCGACTGATCCGAATGGATCGAGCCGTCGCGCGCGCGAGCCGGCGTGGATCTCCGGTTTGGTCGGATCGCCGAGGCAGACGGGAAGGTACTGCGAGTGACGACGATCGACGAGGACGACGTTCGGCTGGTGATCACCGCCCATTTCGATCGCAAGGCCACGCGAGCCGCGAGGAAGACGGATGCGCATGACGTATGACCCCGAGGCGGACGCCCTGACTTTTCGTCTGTCGGAAGCCTTGGTGGCAGATCGTCTGTCGGAAGCCTTGGTGGCAGAGAGCGAGGAGGTCGCGCCCAACGTCATCCTCGATTTCGATGCCGAAGGACGCGTGGTCGGCATCGAGATGTTGTTCGTCTCAGAATTGCCAGACGTCAATCCGATGGAGTTGGCATTTAGGGTCCACCGGGAGCGGGCGGAAGCGGCAGCGTAGATCAGCTGACTCGGATAGTATCCAGGCCGCTGTCCTCGCCCAAAAGAGTGATGGCATCTTCGATACCGCCTCGAATGACGTCTCCGCGTTTGGCGGCTCACTCCACGCGGTAGCGTTTCACCACGTCGGGGTCGAGCTCGACGCCCAGGCCGGGGGCGTCGGGCACGGCGATGTGGCCGTTGACCGGGCGGAGCGGGTGCGTGAGCAGGTGGTCGCGCAGCGGATTCTCGCCGACGTCGTACTCGACCATGCGCGGATGGGGCAGGTGGTCGGTGTGCGGGTAATCGGGCAGGGCCGCCATGAAGTGGAGCGCGGCGGCAAGCCCGACCGGGCTGCCCCAGACGTGCGGCGACAGGCCGACGTTGTGCAGCCGGCAGAGCACGGCGACCGCGCGGGCCTCATCCAGGCCGCCGCAGAGCGTGAGGTCGGGCTGGACCACGTCGACCGCGCGGGCGCTGATCAGCCGGTCGAAGTCGAACATCGTGTAGAGCGCCTCGCCGGCGGCGACCGGCAGCGGCGCGCGCTGCGCCAGCAGCTTGTAGCCCGCCACGTCCTGGGGCGGCAGCGGCTCCTCGTAGTAGTGGATGCCGTAAGGGGCGGTGCGGCGCATGCTTTCCAAGGTCTGGTCGACCGTGTAGTTGCCGTTGACGTCGACCAGCAGCAGGCAGTCGTCGCCGAGGATGCGCCGCGCCAGCGCGACCCGCTCCTCGTCGGACTTCGGGCTGATGCCGATCTTGAACTTGGCGCCCGGGAAGCCCTTGTCGGCCACGCGCTCGAGCTGCGCGTCGAGCTGGTTGTCCGGGTCGTGGGTGAGATAGCCGCCCGAAGCGTAGACCGGGATGCGCTCCCTGCCCTTGCCGCCGAGCAGCTTGCACACCGGCAGGCCGTGGATCTTGCCGATGGCATCGTAGATCGCGATGTTGATGCCGCTCGCGAGCGCGGTCATCTGGTTCTGCAGGCCCAGGTGGTACATGCCGCTGGTGATCCGGCTCCACACGTGGCCGTGGTCGTACAGCTCGAAGCCGACGAACTGGTCCTTGATCAGCTCGAGATAGCCGGCGGCCGCCTTGGCCGGCCCCCAGGCCTCGCCGATCCCGACCACGCCGTCCTCGGTCTCGACCTCGACCAGGGTGGCGCCGCGGCTCGAGACCAGACGGCGCGCCATGCCGTAGGCCTCGATCTGCGGCATGTGGTAAGCGAGCGGGATCAGACGGATGTCCCGGATGCGTGCCATGCGCGGCCTCCCAACTCGGCTCCACCCTGGCAAGGCTAGCCGCAAATTCCGGCCGCAGCTATCGTGAATCGGACGCAGCCTGCCGCTGTCGAAAGGATACCCCGATGGGAGGGAGCCAATCCGAACGAGCGGAAACCTTCAGAAACCTTCACGAGCGGCCGCGCGCGTTCGCGGATCTCGAGCCGTTCATGCAGCGGCGTGCGTCCTGAGCGGCGGCCGGGCGGCGAGCGCATCCAGGTCCGGGACCGGGCGGGCGAGCTCGGGGATGTTCTGGAGATGGTGCTCGAGGGCGGCCGCGATGGCGAGCGTGCGGTCGTCGCCGTGGCGCCGGCCGCACACCTGGATGCCGAACGGCATGCCGGTGTGATCGCGGCCGCACGGGATGCACGCCACCGGATGCGCACTCAGGGTCAGGCCGTAGGCGAGCGCCAGCCAGTGGAAGTAGGTGCGCAGGCGCTGCCCGTTGATCGCCTCGACGTAGAGCTGGGTGTGCGGGAACGGCGCTACCGCCATTGCCGGGCAGATCAGCGCATCGTAGCCGGTCATGAACTCGAGGAAGGCGCGGTACAGGATCGTCTGGGCCTGCATCGCCTTGGCGACGTCCTCGAGGCTCATGCCGAAGCCCTGCTCGACGTTCGCCTGGATGTTGGGGCCGAGCACCTCGGGCCTGGCGCGGTGCGTATCGGCGTGCGCGGCGAGGAAGCTGATCGCGCGGATCACCTCGAACGCCTCGTCGGCGCTGGCATCCAGTGGTGGATCGCGATCGTCCGCCCGGGCGAACACGCCGCGAAGCCGGCCGATCGCCTGGCGAAAGACCTGCCGGATGCCGTCGTCTACCGGGGCGAAGCCGAGATCCTCGCTGATCGCGACCCGCAGGCTGCCGAGGTCGACCGCCTCCAGCTGGTCGCCCGGGTGGTGCGGCCAGGACAGAGGATCGCGAAAGTCGCTGCCCCGCATCACCGAGAACAGCAGCGTCGCATCCGCGACGGTGCGCCCCATCGGCCCCTGGACGCTGAGCGGCGACCAGCCGACCAGGCGCAGCTCGTGCGGCACCGCGCCCGGGCTCGGGCGAAACCCGACCACGCCGCAATACGCGGCCGGATTGCGCAACGACCCGCCCATGTCCGAGCCGGTGGCGAGCGGCACCATGCCGACAGCCAGCGCCACCGCCGAGCCGCCCGACGAGCCGGCGCAGGTTTTCTCGGGGTCGAACGGATTGCCGGTGGGGCCATGGACCGGATTGACCGTGTTGGCGCCGGCCCCGAACTCCGGCGTATTGGTCTTGCCGACCACGATGGCGCCTGCCCGGCGCACCGCCGCCACCTGCCGTTCGTCGGCCGGCGGCACGAAGTCGGCGAACTGGGGCGAGCCGAAGGTGGTGCGCAGGCCCTCGGTCAGCGCCAGATCCTTGATCCCGATCGGCAGGCCGTGCAGCTGCCCGAGCGCCTCGCCCGCCATCACCGCGCGTTCCGCCGCCCGCGCCTCGGTCTCGGCGCGGTCCCAGCAGGTCGCGACGAACGCGTTCACGGCGCCATCGATCCGCAGGGTCCGCGCCCGGCAGGAGGACAGAAGCTCGAGGGGCGAGATCCGCTTGGCCCCGATCAGCCGGCGCAGCTCGAGCGCGCTCAGATCGCAAAGCTCGGTCATGACGCAACCTCACTGGCTGCACACGCCTGGTCCGACCCTGCTCGCCATGCCGGATATTGTCACGGCGGGCGGGTGGCCATTGTCGGCGTGCGCCAAGCCAGCGCGCAAGTCGCAATCAACCTGCGTCAGCTGGGCTTTGCAGGATTTCGGTCGGCTACACAAGGACGTGCTGATGCGCGTCCCACCGCTTCTAACGGGCGATCGGCTTGATGTTCTGGTTCAGCCGGAAGAGGTTCGTGGGGTCGTACCTGGTCTTCAATGCGACCAACCGCTCATAGTTGCCGCCATAGGCCGCTCGGACGCGCTCCTCGCCCTCGTCGCCGAGATTGTTGACGTAGACTCCGCCCGTCGAGAAGGGTCGCATCGCGCGCCACAGCTCGCGCGCCCACCGGACGTTGGCCTCGTCGTCGGCCGGGTTCTCCCAGATCGAGATCGGGAAGCAATCGTAGGCTGCGTCCCGTTGGGCGTAGGCCGTCTCGGACGTCGGCACGCGGCCGATGGCGCCGCCCACCTGCTGCAGCACCGCCAGCGCCCTGGGGGACGGCGCGCTCGCGTACGCCGTCAGCAAAGTGTCGATGGCGGAGTCGGTGATTTCCCGCAGGAACTGCGCCTTCCAATAGTAGCGGCGGCCGCGGGGAAAGGTGCGGTCGGCCGCCGACTGGACCTGAAGGTAGGGGATCGCGGCGATCGTGTCTTCGAGCGGGGCGCCGTAGGCCTGCAGCGGTTTGACCACACGCCCGCCTTCGTCGAGCGGGCCGCTGTAGCAGACCGAGATGCCGAACAGCCGCTGACCGGAGGGCGTCGCCACAAGCGCCGCATCGGCGCTGAGCTCGTCCGGGGCGTTACTGGAAAAGTCGTAGTAGAACCGCAGCGCATCCCGCGCCTGCTCCCAATCATAGACCACGGTCCCGGCCAGCACCGTCGGGCCGACGGGATGAAGCCGGTACTCGAAGGCCGTGACGACGCCGAAATTCCCGCCGCCGCCGCGGATGCCCCAGAACAGGTCGGGATTTTCGGTCGCGCTTGCTCTGAGCAGCCGGCCATCCGCGGTGACGATATCCGCGGCGATGAGGTTGTCGCACGCCAGCCCGTACTTGCGGCCCAGCTTGCCGAAGCCGCCGCCGAGCGTCAGCCCGCTGATGCCGGTGTCGCCGTTGATGCCCATCGTCGTGCCAAGGCCAAACGCCTGCGTCGCGGCGTCGAACTCCCCAAGCGTGAGGCCGGCTTGTGCTCGCACGGTCCGCCGCTCCGGGTCGACTTGGATGCCCTTCATGCGGGACAGGTCGATCATCAACCCGTCCTCGCACACGGCGCTCCCGGCGACGTTGTGGCCGCCGCCACGCACGGAGACCAGCAAGCCGTGATCGCGAGCGAAGTCGAGGGCTTCGACGACATCGGCGGCGGAAGCGCAGCGGACGATCATCGCGGGCTTCTTGTCCACCATGCCGTTCCAGACCTTGCGCGCCGCCTCGTAGTCCGGATGGTCCGGGAGGATCAGGTCGCCCTGCAGGACCCGCCCGAACCGTGCAATGTCAGATGCCCGCAGGCTTGGCTCGTTTCCTGGATTTGCCACAGGCCCGAGCATGGTCATCGGTGCCTCCGATCGGAGCCGGTTCGACGAGCGACGCTTCACCGTCGTTTCCGGGGACGGTCATGGTTCACCTGATTCCCAGTCGGGTCAAAATCGAATATCTCAGGTGATGGCTGAGCTGAATTCACCCAAGCGGGCACATGAGAAGGCTGCCGCCGCTGACCTCACTCCGAGCCTTCGAAGCCGCCGCGCGGCATCTCAGCTTCAAGGCGGCGGCGGCCGAGCTCGGCGTGACGCCGACCGCGATCAGTCACCAGATCCGGTTGCTGGAGGATATTTGCGGCCGGCCCTTGTTTCAGCGTCGTCCCCGTCCGCTCAAGCTGACGAGCGTCGGCGAACGGCTGTTCCCGGTGCTTCGCGACGGTCTCGATGCCTTCGCGAGCGCGATGGCATCGGTCGCCGAGGACGCCGAGCAAAGCCCGCTGCGGGTAACCAGCCCGAACGCCTTCGCGGGCCGATGGCTGATCCCGCGTCTCCCACTGTGGCGCGAGGTGCACCCGGAGGTTCCGCTCGAGGTGATCGGCACTGACGCGGTGCTCGACCTGCGTTCCGGCGATGCCGATGTAGCGATCCGCTACGCCTACAGCATGTCAACGGATCTCACCGCGCGAGAGATCTTCCGCGACGCTTTCTTCCCGATGTGTGCCCCGGAGTTGCTGGCGCGCGGCGCGTACCCGATCAAACGCGCCACGGACCTGCTGCGCTATCCCTTGATCCACTACCACTGGTTCAACTCGGACCCGAGAGCACCGACCTGGCGCCAATGGTTGGCAACCGCACGCTCGGTCGATCCCGACCTGCCGGACGTCACGAAAGCCTGGGACCTGAGCTTTCGGGAGGAGCTGCACGCGATCGATGCGGTCGTCGCGGGCCAAGGCATCGCCATCTGCAGCGATGTCGTGGTGCGCCATGAGCTCGAGAGCGGGAGGCTCGTCAAGGCGCACGATCTGTCTCTCCCAGGCTACGGCTACTATCTGGTGCACATGCCCCATCATCCGCGGCTTGCGACCATCGCGGCCTTCTCCACCTGGATGCGCTCCGTCATCTGAACCAGGCCTTGGTCGGAGCCCGGCCTTCTCTCTGCCCGAGCGTGCCGCCGACCTGGAGTGCGGGTACCGCAGGTCAGGTTGCCCGGCGCGGCTCGCCGTGGCAGAGATTGGTCATGCCGGGACGCGTGGTCATCGTCGGTGCCGGGCAGGCGGGCGCGCAAGTCGCCGTGAGCCTGCGCCAGCTGGGCTTCGCCGGCGACATTACCCTGCTCGGCGACGAACCGCACCTGCCCTATCAGCGCCCGCCGCTGTCGAAAGGCTACCTCAGCGGCGAGATGGCGCTGGAGCGGACTCATCTCAGATCCGAAAATTACTACGAGAAGCACCGCATCGACCTGCGCCTCGGGGTGCGCGCCGCGCGCATTCTCCGGCGCGAGCGAGCGGTCGTCGGCGCGGACGGTCGCCGGCTCGACTACGACGCCCTGGCGATCTGCACCGGCACCGCCGCCCGCCCCTTGCCCCTGCCGGGGGTCGAGCTGGCCGGCGTGCTCTATCTGCGCGCACGCTTGCGGACTCCGACGCGATCAAGGCGGCGCTGCGGCCCGGGGCGCGGGCGGTGATCATCGGCGGCGGCTACATCGGTCTCGAGGTCGCGGCAAGTCTGCGCAAGCTCGGCGCCCAGGTGACCGTGATCGAGGCGCTGGAGCGGGTGATGAACCGGGTCGTGGCGCCGCCGGTCTCCGCGTTCTTCGCCGCCGAGCACGCGCGAAACGGGGTGGAGATCGTGACCCATGCCGCGGTTTGTGCGCTGGAAGGCCACGGCCGTCTGGAGCGGGTGGTCTCTGCCGATCGCCGTGGGTTCGCCGCCGACCTCGCCGTCATCGGCATCGGCGCGGTGCCGAACGACGAGCTGGCCCGTGAGGCGGGGCTCGAGGTCGAGAACGGCATCGTGGTCGATGCCTTCGGCCGCAGCAGCGATCCGGCGATCTTTGCCGCCGGCGACGTCACCAATCATCCGAACGAGGTATTCGATCGCCGCCTGCGCCTGGAATCGGTGCACAACGCCATGGAGCAGGCCAAGGCGGTGGCGCGCGCCATCGCGGGCACGCCGGAGGCCTACGCCGACGTGCCCTGGTTCTGGTCGGACCAGTACGACCTGAAATTGCAGATCGCCGGCGTCGGCGACCCCGACGACGAGCTGATCCTGCGGGGCGATCCGGCCTCCCGCGCGTTCGCCTGTCTGCACCTGCGCGGCGGTCGCCTGGTGGCGATCGACTGCGTCAACCGCGGCGGCGATTTCCTTGCCGCGAAGAAGCTGATCGCCGCCGGCGCCGTCCCCGACCCCAGCGCGGCCGACCCCGAGGTGCCGCTCGGCGAGGCTATGGCAAAAGCCCCGGGCGCGAATCGCTGATCGCAGCGTCCGGGGCGCCGACCATCTCGTCGAAATCGGAGGTCGACATCATGCCGATGGTGCGATCGGCGCGCAGGTTATATTGGCGCAGTCCGTCGTCGACGTACTCCTGCTCGGTCCACCCGACCAGCTCCTCGTTAGCCAGCTCGAGGTCCGGCGTGCCGGGCGCCTCGGGCTCGAGCTCCGCGCGCGACAGCCGACCGTCGTTGTTGTCGTCCAGCTGCCCGAAATATCGCCGCCAGTAGCCCTCCGCCTCCGTCGGGCTGACGAAGCCGTCGCCATCCTCGTCGTAGCGATCTTGGCGCTCCGTCAGCTCCTCGACCTGCTCCGCCGCGTCGCCGGGCACCAGAGGACGTTCCTGGAAACGGGGCGGCGGCTCGATCGGCTCTTGCGGCGTCTGCCCACAGGCGGCGAGCCCGACCATCACGACGCCGAGCGCCAGAGCCGATCTCGCGTTGACGATCCCGCTCATGCCGGCTTCTCCGAATTGCGGTCTGCTGAGCTTTGAACGCGCGGCCGCTTCGAAAGGTTGCGCGCGCGGTCAGTCGTGCTCAGGCGTGCTGCTCGAGGATGATCCGGTCGAACATGTCGCGCACGACCGGTTCGCCGTCCTCGACCCGGTTCGCCGTCCTCGACCCAGTTCGCCATCCTCGACCCAGTTCGCCATCCTCGACCATGAACCGGCCGCGGGCGATCACCGTGCGGATCTGCCAGCCGCCGTCGAACGCCAGGAGGTCCGCATTCACCCCTTTGGGCTCGCCCAACCGGAGCGCCGATGTGGTCGACCCGGACGTGCATGATCAGCGATGGGCTCTTCGCCGCCGGTCGGTAACCGCGCATGGCGAAAGCGCGGACGGGACCGCCGATAGGGCAGCTCCTGGAGGAAGTCGCTCTCGCCATCGAGGAGCGCGTGGACGCCCTCTCGACGCTGCCGACGTGGAGGCGCTCGATC
>JBOHKK010000272.1:0-8700 GCA_050729115.1 Geminicoccaceae bacterium
ATCGACTACCGCCTCGCCGCCGCCGAGGAGCTGGTCGCCGAGCGGGCACGGTTCGACCTCGTGTGCGCCATGGAGGTGGTCGAGCACGTCGCCGACCCGGCCGGCTTTCTCGCGGCCTGCGCGGCCTTGGTCCAGCCCGGCGGCGGTCTGGTTCTGGCGACCCTGAACCGCACTTTCCGCGCCTTCGCGCTCGGCATCGTCGCGGCGGAGTACGTGCTGGGCTGGCTGCCGCGCGGCACCCATAGCTGGTCCCGGTTCGTGCGGCCGTCGGAGGCGGCGCGGCCGCTGCGCCGGGCCGGGCTGCGCATCGACGATCTGACCGGCGTGGTCTACGACCCCTTGCGCGACCGCTTCCGCCTGAGCCGCGATACCGCGGTCAACTACATGCTGTTCGCGACCCGGGGCTGAGCCGGAGCGCGGATCGGGTTTTGCCAGCGGTCCGCGTCCAACCCGAAGCGCTGCACCTGCTCGAGATCGCGCGGCCTTGTGGCAGCCAGTTCCGCTTTTTGCCGCCCAGCGGTCGTCGGCGAGGATCGCTGACCTGGGCGGCTCCGTAGCCAGAACCGGAACTTCCCTCAGATTCGAACTTCCCTCAGATTCACCTGATCGGTCATTTGCCTTCCGCAATCATCGACGTGATCAGGGCGATTCCGGCGCAGCGAAGGTCTGCGGCTTCAGCCCGGCAACACAGGATGTATCGGGGGCGTGGGGATCGGCCAGGAAGGATACGATCACCGCCTGGGCGCAGGGCGACCAAGGGGAGACGTAGTGCCCGATGCCCGGGATGCTGATGATGGTTGCGTCAGACAGGCTCGCCGCCGCGGCCTCCGCCCCGGCGAGCGACGTCAACGTATCGAAGCTGCCAGAGATGAGGAGCGTCGGGATGCTGCTCGCGACGGGCTGGTGCATGGCCTCCGGGGCGGCGGGGACCTTCCAGACGTCGCGGCAGTCTTCGTTGAAATACGCCCAGCCGCCGACGCCCTGGTCTTGGATCGACGCGGGATAGTCCGGAAAGGCTTTCCGGCCGGCCGCGGCGAGATCTTCCGGCGTCGCGAACGGGTAGTCCTCGCGACAGCTGACGCCCAAGGCCAGCCCATAACCGATGGCAGGGACATCCGGATCGGATGGCGGTGCCCGCTCTACCCGACTCTTGGCGATCGCCTCGATGGCCGCGCCGTCGCCGGCGGCGAGCCCACCGATCAGATTCGGCGCAGCGCGGAGCAAGGGCACGGCATAGTTCTGGTTGCGCAGCCAGTCGACGAGTGCCCCGCCGTCGAGGACGACTTCGAGGTCATCGCCGGTGGCCGGGTCGCTGACGGTTGTCGTCACCGGCACGGCCTCGAGCTTGTTGACCAGTGCGGTGAAGGTTCTCTCGAGATGGGGGTGGGCCGCGTTGCAGGCCGGTTCCGCCGCGCAGGCTTGGAAGAGGCTGTCGAAGCCGGATCGCGTGTTCTCCCAGTTCGCGGGGACGGTGTAGGTCGTCGGCAAGACCGAATCGAGGACGATGCTGCGGATGCCGTCGGGGTGGTCGCGCAGGAGCGTCTGCGCAAGGTAGGAGCCATAGGAAAGCCCGTAGACATTCCACGCGGCATAGCCGAGCGCTGTGCGAAGGTCGGCGAAATCCGCGGCGCTTTCGGTCGAGTTGTAGGCGCTGAGGTCGGCGCCGGTCGCGGCGAGTTCGCGGTGGCAGGCTTCCGTCGCCGCCAGGTGGGCGCGCTTGGTTGCCTCGGAATAGAAGCGGAGGCCAAGAAGCTCTCTGTTGAAGTCGTCGATGGATGCGCAGGTGAGCGCCGGTTCCGAGAGCCAGGTGCCGCGCTGGCTCATCAGCACGATGTCCCGGTCGCGGATGAATTCGGCGGCGACGACCGGGTTGGCGTCCCATGGGGCGATGTCGCCTGGTCCGCCCGCCAGAAAGACAACGGGATCGGGCCGCTTCTCCGGGGAGGGTGCAGGGTATGTCACGACCATGAGCCGAATGGTGCGGCCGGTCGCCTGGCTGCGATTTTCCGGTACGACGAGGTAGCCGCAGCTCGCGTCGGCAAGCGCCTCGGCGCCCTGCAGCTTCGGGCATGGCGCGGGCTCGAAGCGCGGCACCAGCCACGCCTTGCTTTCGCGCACGGCGGCGACCACGTCGCGAATCGAGTCGATCACGAGCCCCGGCTGGTCCTTGTGGATCTCGTGGCCGCTGTCGGTGTCGGTGATGTGCTTGGCGCCCGGCACGAGCGCGGCGAGCTTCGCCTGCGCCTCCTTCTGCGCCCGGTCGGTGACGTAACCGAAGTCCGGCGGAACGTCGGCCGGCAGCAGGCCGTCGGCGATCATTCCGGGAACCAGAGGCCCCCAAGGGTGGTCGGCGCTGAGCACGACCAGCGGCATCGGATTGAGCGGCGGGGCGGCGAGAAGCTGGTCGAAGCTGCGGTCCGCATCGCCCCGCTCCAGGTCGGGATAGAGCTTGAGGCTCTCCGTCAGGTCACCTTCCAGCAGGACGCGCTGGATCGCCCACTCGTCGGGCGTCTCCGCTGCCCGGAGTCCCTCGCTCAGGGCATCGACAAGCACCATCCCGGCCACGTCGCCGGGGTGGGTCATCGCATAGAGCCGGACGACGAGGCCGCCATAGGAATGCCCGACCAGCACCACGGGCGTCGCGATGCCGGCGGCGCCCAGCAGCGCATGGAGGTCGGCGACCGAGTCGGCCGCCGTGGTCGGCTGCGCCACCGGGTCGCTCCGGCTCGGCGCCTCGCCGACCGGAGTTCCCGGCCGGTCGTAGGCACAGACCCGCGTGAACTCGGCAACCGCGGAGATGACGTTCATCGAACCAGGCGCGGCCACGGTCCAGTCGTCGGCGGCAGCTTTCCCGCCCGCGACGATGACGACCGCCGGAACCCCGGCACCACGGCACTCGAGGTACATCTTGCGGTCGCCGCCGATGTCCACGAGGCCGGCGAAATCATTGCTCTCCGCGAGCGCCGGCACCGGGGTGGTTACGAGGAAAAGCGTGAGGAATAGGGAGCGCTGACGTGACATGTCTGGCCTCCTTGGCGCGACATTGTGAGAATGTGCGGCTGGCCCAGCGATCCCACGCCCAGTACGCTGCAGTTTAACTCTTAAAGTGTGAGGGCTCGCTACACAAACGGTTCCGGGCTCGGCAACAGCCACGTCCCGCTCATCGCCGCCTGAGGCCTTGATCCGGGCTCTTGGCACGATCGCGGCGACAACGGTCAGCGTGATGATGAAACAGTCCATGCAAACAGCTCTGACAAGGTCTTACTTCGGGGCAAAGGTACTAGGCTACTCCTTCAAGACGGTTGGGATTCCGGACGACGTAAATATCGGCAATGACGTGCTCGCATTCGACCCGACCCAGATGCGTGCAGCTTTCGACGCGGGGCGCGCCCTCGCGATGCAACACGACCCGTGGAAAAGCACCCTACCCAACTCAGGCGATATTCCCTCCTGGGCTTTTGAAGCGATAATAGCGCCGTAGATATCAGACGGTGCCCACCACGCTGAGGCTGACGCGATGCGTTAGAACGAACGAAGTCAGCGAAAAGTCGACAGCTAGCGATTCAGATACAATCGCATAGGGTCGCAAGGCGTAAAAAGGCTCCCTGAGCCCACTACATTTCAGCAGCCTCACTGCGGCAGCGGTAGCGCGGATACCTACGCAGTAATCGGCGCCATTCGAGGACGGCGGGGTTCCATTGGGGGCGGGGCGCCGGAGCCGGTCGAGCCGTCATATCAAATCTTCATCTTATGAGACGCGGGGCCCGGACCGTGGCCGGTTGGCGTTGGGCCGGCCGGCGCCTCCTATGGTTCAGCCCTGGTCCCCCCATTCCGGCTCGTCGGGCTCAGGGTCCGGCCAGTGCGGCCGAGGCTCGGCGTCGACCATGGTCAGAATCGGCGATCTCTTTCTGGCCGCCGGCAAGCAGCGTCAGGTTGTGGGAGCAGCTCAAGCCATCATGCCGTGGTCTGCCTCAGAACCGTCTGTTCGCCGCGCACCCAGGCACGGAACAGCTCGTAGCCGAGCGCGATGATGACAGGGCCCAGAAAGACGCCGATCAGGCCATAGGCCAAAAGCCCGCCGATGACGCCGATCAGGATGATCACTGTCGGCACGTCGACGCTACTGCGCATCAGAAGGGGCTTCAGCACATTGTCGATCAGCATGACAGGTATGCTCCAAGCCGTGAACAGGATCGCGGTCGTGGTCTCGGCGTTCCAGAACAGGTAGATCATGGCCGGCACGAGCACGAGGCCAGGCCCGATCTGCACGGTGCACAGGATCAGGCACACGAAGGCGAGCAGGCCCGCCGCCGGGACGCCGGCGACGACGAGACCGGTGCCGGCGAGCAGCGCCTGGATCATGGCCGTCCCCAGCACGCCGCGCGCGACGCTGCGGATGGTGGCCTCCGCGAGCGTGACGAGACCGGGGCCGCGTTCGCCGGCGAGGCGCGTCGCCACAGCATTGGCCGCTCGCGCCCCGCCCTCCGCCTGGGGCAGGAGCACGCCGGCAATGATCACGGCAGTAACGAGCTGCAGCATGCCAAGGCCAGCATTGGCGATCGCGGCCAGCAGGAAGACGCTCAACGCCCTGATCTGCGTCCTGATCTCCGCCAGCGCGGCGCCCAGATTGGACGATGCGAGCGACCAGAAACGATGAGCCGGCTCGCCGACGAACGGCCAGGTGGCGATGGCGTCGGGCGGGGCGGGCACGTGCAGCCCGTCGGCTCTGAGGTGTGCGGCGAGGGTCTGCACATTGTCGACGAGCACGCCCGCCAGCATGCCGACCGGCCCTAGGACGAAGATCAGGCCCACGATCGTCCAGAGAATTGCCGCCAAGCGGCTGTGGCCGCCTAGACCTCGCTCGAGGCGCACGAACCCTGCGTAGCTCGCGATTGCGATGATGGCGCCCCAGATCAGCGGCAGCATGAACGGCCGGACGATCTCGAGGCACCATACCGCCAGCAGCGCGACCAGCCCGATCTTGATCGCCGCATCGACCGCCCGGCCTGCGAAGCCGGCATCGGGATCGCTTGTCATGCCCGCCATCCTCCCCGACGCGGAAGCCGCCTGTCTGGTCCATCGCATCGGAACAGTGCGCCGCTACGCCACGGCGGGCAAGGCCTGGTGCATCGAGACATTAGCCGCTCGCTATGCCAAGGCGGTGATCCCGGGTGGCCTGTATCGCGGCAACGACAGCCCGACACCGACCTTCGGCGTGCGCGCGACCCTGGTGACCACAGCCGCCACACCCGACGACGTGGTCTACTTGGTGGTGAAGTCGGAGTTCGAGAATTTCGAGGAGTTCAAGGGCCCCCACCCGGCGCTCGCGCATCTCGACCGGCGAGAAATGGCACGCGCAGCGCTCACCACCCCACTCCCATCCGGGATGCTGAGCGCTCTACCGCAAAGCCGCGCTGATGTGAACGAGGGGTGTGATGCGGCTCGGACCAGAGTCGGCTCCGGGTCACAGAACGAACCCGCTGTCGCGGGAGGGGCGCGAGGTTGGAGGTCGTCGCGCTCTCGGTGGCGTCGGTGAGGGCTTGAACGTTCAGGCGTGACGATCGGGGGGTCCGCTCGCGAGCATCGAAGGTCCTGCAACCTTCGGCTCGAGAGGATCTTCCCGATGACGTCCCATCCTCCGCATTCGCCCGTCAGCGCGCGCCGTGAGCGCATGATCGAGGACATGACCGTGCGCGGCTTCGGCGCGAAGACGCGCCACGATGACGTCCGGCATGTCAGGACGTTCGCGGCCTTCATCGGCCGCTCGCCCGCCACGGCGACCGCCGAGGAGGTGCGCCGCTTCCAGCTGCATCCTGCCAGGAGCCGTCTTGTGGACAAAACAGCCGCCAGGTCATACGCATGGCGCCGGCGAGCGCTGTGGACAAAATTCCTATAATTCGCTAAGATCGCGGGCGCGCGCAGCTGTCCGCAGGCTCGCGCTCGCACCAGCCAGCCTCTTTCCACCCAGCAAGGAATCCCGCCATGTCCAGTGCCGGCGCCGCGTCCCGCGCGGCCGTCCCCGCCAGCGATGCGCGTGCCGAGGCCAGCCGCCGCAATGGCGCCAGGTCGCGCGGACCGAAGACACCCGAAGGCAAGGCGCGCTCCGCGCGGAATGCGCTGAAGCACGGCCTCCGGGCGCAAAAGCATGTCGTGCTGGCGGACGAGGATGCCGCCGGGTTCGCCGCGCTCGAGGCGGCGCTTGCGGACGAGATGGCGCCACAGGGCGTCTTGCAGAGGATCCTGGTCGGGCGGATCGCGCGCGCCGCCTGGCGGCTCGATCGCGCCGAGCGCCTCGAGGTGGAGCTGTTCGCGGAGCGCCTGCTTTCGATCCGGGACGGCGGCCCGGGGCTCGCATTGATCCGCGACGGCAATGGCACGAGGTCCTTCGAAACTTTGCTGCGCTATCGCGGCGCGGCGACGGCCGAGCTCATGCGATCGCTGCGCACGCTCAAGGCGCTCCAGGCCGAGGCGCCCCTGCCGGTCGAGCCGGCGGCCGGGGCCGCCCGCGCCTTTGCCCCGCGCTGGAAGGGCCGCCGCGCCAGCGCCGATCGCCCGGCCAGGATCAAACGAACCCGAGCGCCGGCTCACGAGTGAATACGCCACGTCCGGCCAATCGAGCCCTGCGGCCCTCCACGAACTCGCGCCGTGCTGGACGCCAAACGAACCCGAGCCAGGTCGGGATCGGCACGAAGGCCCCGGTGCCGTGTCCGCCGCACGAGTCCGCGCTGCCTTCGAGGCCACCCGAACCGAAATTCCTCAGGAATCCGGGGCTGAGCCGCGATCCGGGGGCCGCCGCCACGATCATTCGAAGTCGGCCTTGCGCAGCCCGGCGGCATAGTGCTCGACGTCCGAAGGCAGCCGGAACGGATCCATGGCGAGCTGCCAGTCGATGCAGCTCATGTCCCGGGCAAACATGCCGCGCGCGAGCTGGCGTCGGTGGTGGCGGTAGACGGTTTCCCGATGCGAGTCGCATTGCTCGACGCGCCCCAGATGGGCGTACGAGGCGGCGATGAAGGCCGGGGTGTTGCAGAGCGCCTCGGGCGCCGGCGCCAGGGTCGCGATCGCCTCCTCGTGCCGTCGCGCGACGAACAGCGCGATGCCGACGAACGCCGCATGCCACTCGGGATGGTGGGGGGCCAGGCGCAGCGCGCTGCGCCCCGCCGCCACCGCCAGATCGTGCTCGCCGATCAAGGCCATGGCGACGGCGGCATGCGCCAGCACGTCCGTGTCATTCGGATTGAGCTCCAGCGCCTTGAGCAGGTGTTGGCGCGCGCCTTCGTAGTCGTGGCCGTAGAGCTGCGCCACGCCCAGAATGCAATGGGCCCGGTGATCGCGATCATCGAGCTCGACCGCCTTGCGGGCGAGATCCAGGGCCTCGCTGCGCAGGAAGAACCAATGGTTCCAGGAGAAGCACGCCCACTCGTTCAAATTCGCCATGGCGAGCCCGACATAGGCGCGCGCGAAGTGCGGATCTTGTGCCACCGCCTGCTGAAAGTAGCGACGCGCCTCGCCGATTGCCGCCAGGTCGGGGCGCTTCAGGACACTCCCCCGCAAGAGGCGCTGGGTAGCTGTCGGGGCCGTGGCGCAGCTCAGCCGTCGCGGGGCGGACGCCACGGGATCTGGCTTACCTCGATCCGTTCGTCGCGCAGCTTCTTGGCCTCGGCCTTCGCCTGCCCGCAGATGCTGCGCTTCTCGGCTCGCCGTGGTGCATCTTGCGCGCTTCCTCCGCGAACTGCGGGCCGACCTGATCGAAGTTCTTCTCGATGTGATTTCGCACCTTCCGCCACAGGCGCATGGACCCGGCCGCGGCATCGTCCGAAAGCCGAGATCGGCGCGGGCCGCGCCGGCGGGCGGTCTGGATTCGCGGTTGAAGTCATGAGATGCTGGCTCCTTAGGTTCAGCGTAGGGTCGGGGCGTGGAAGGACTGCACGTGCGCTCGGCGGGGCCGGGTGATGCGGGCGCCATCGCCGGGGTTCAGGCACGCAGCTGGCAGGCGGCTTACCTCGGGATGTTGCCCAACGAGATCCTGGTGGGCTTCGGCGAGACGCAAGGCGTCGCGTTCTGGCAGCGGATTCTCGGGCGCTTGGACGGCCCCGATTCGGTCCTGCTGGCCGAGCTCGAGGACGCGGTCGTCGGGTTCGTGTCGTGCGGCCCCATCCGCGACCGCATCCCGGGCTACACCGGCGAGTTCTATGCCCTCTACGTTCTGCCCGAGGCGCAGGGCTGCGGGATCGGCACCTCGCTGCTCGCCCACGCCGGCCGGAAGCTGGTGCGCCTCCGCTGCCTGTCGGCCGCGGTCTGGGTGCTGGAGGACAACGCGTTTGGCCGGCGGTTCTACGAGCGGCTCGAGGGCGTGCCCCTCGGGATCGCCAAGACCCTTGCCTATCGGGGCACGAGCTATCCGGCGATTCGCGAGATCGCCTACGGCTGGCCGGATCTGCGCCGCGTGCGCTGGCTGGTCGAAGAGCCGGACCGCCGCTAGCGCATTTTTCGATCAGCTCGCCCCGGCCCGCTCCCCCTCCCAACCACCCACCGATGGCTAGAATCACAGGTGTAGTGGTTCGCGGGACACCAAACGAAGGGATCTTCGTTTGGTTCGGACCGCCAGGCGGAGCAGGCATCGTTGCGCCGTAGCCTGATCTGGTGCGCCTCGCTACTGGTCCTTGGCGCCTGTCAAGGGGAGCCCGCGCCGCCCGGCGT
>JBOHKK010000273.1:0-8695 GCA_050729115.1 Geminicoccaceae bacterium
GCCCCGAAGCGGATGGCGTGCTTGATCGCGTGGAAGCCTTCGAGGACCACCCGGGCAGGGTCGCTGCGGGCGCGCCGGAAGCGCGCGATCAGCGCCGTCTGCTCGCGGTCGTCGTCGGCGCTTGCCATGACCTTCGAGCCGCCGCACCCCCCCGGCGCGCGGCATCACCCCACGATGTCGACCTCGGCGAAGAAGAAGCCGATCTCGAGCGGCGCGGTTTCCGGGGCGTCGCTGCCGTGGACCGAGTTGGCCTCGATCGATTCGGCAAAGTCCTTGCGGATCGTGCCCGCCTCCGCCTTGGCCGGATCGGTCGCCCCCATGACCTCGCGGTTGCGCTCGATCGCGCCCTCGCCCTCCAGCACCTGGACCACGACCGGACCCGAGGTCATGAACGCGCACAATCTGGCGTAGAATGGCCGCTCCTTGTGCACCGCGTAGAACGCCTCGGCCTGGGCCCGGGTCATTCGGATCCGCCGCTGCGCCACGATGCGCAGCCCGGCCGCTTCGAAGCGGGCGTTGATCCGACCGGTCAGGTTGCGCCTGGTGGCGTCGGGCTTGATGATCGACAGCGTGCGCTCGGTGGCCATGCCGGCGGTTTCCCCTCGTGCCTTGCGTGGGCGGTCTTATAACCAGCCTGGCGCCGCGGGCAAAGCCCCCGACCGTCGCGGCGTCACTCGGCATCCGGGGCGGCAGCGGGAGCGGAGTCCGTGGTCGCCATCGCCTTGTGCCAGCTGCGCTCGGTCTGCTGCCAGTAGGTCAGCGCGGCGCCGCGCTCGTGCCACTTGCGCCACAGCGTGCGCGCCTGCGCCACGGCCGCGTCGTCGTTGCCGTCGAACAGATACAGGCAGCGGGCGAACTGCGGCGCCGGCTCGATCTCGGCGCCGTCGACCAGGACCAGCACCGTGGCGCCGTTCGGGTAGTCGGCCTGATCGGTCAGGAACACCGGCTGGTCCTCGGCAAAGCCGTCGTCGCGGGTGCCATGGGGCAGGAAGCTGTCGCGCCCGATGGTCCAGAGCGCCCGATTGAGGGCCTCGACCCGCTCGGCCGAGGACGCCACGACCACGGCGCGCTGGCCGCTCGCGAGCACCCGCTCCAAGAGCCGCCCGAGCGCCGGCTCGAGCGCCGTCCTGGTCAGGTGATAGAAGCCGTACTCGACCATTGTTACTGCGCTGCAGGAGCCGCGGTGTTAGGGGCTACCGTTCCGCCATCACCATTTCGATCTGCTGGAGCAACCGGACGTGTTCATCTGTCGGCAGGTGGGCCGAGCAGAAAAATCGATTCACCTCGTAAGGGTAGTTCACTCGTCGCTCTATGACAAACTCGCCCGCCAGCGACGGCGTTGGGATCTTGGTGGGGTCTTGGCTGAACGCAAGTCTATTTAGCTTGACCTCATTTTCAGTATTGTACGTAGCCTTGAGAGAATCTGATAGGAGGGAGCAAATTCTTGCATATCGGGAGAGCAGCGCGCCGACATCATGGTCAAATTCAACGACTACGGCGCTGTGGTACGTTTTCCGAGCGGGTCTCTGAAGTTCACGCATACCAAGAGCGCTTTTGCTCCAGTCCAGAAGGTCACTCAGGACTTCTTCCGCCACTTCCGTCGACGATGCGTTTACTGAGATGCCGTCGCTATAAACCCCAAGCTCACCGACCGAGAGAGTGCATCTGTTCCTTTCGAGCTTGCCGGATCGAAAGAGCAAGGGGTTGCTTTGGACGTTCTCCCACCGCGATAGATCCGGAGGATACACGAACTGATAGCGATCGGTCAGGAGACGCACCGAGTCCGCCAACACAAGCCCGCGTAGAGGGCGCATCTCCTCAATGGGAAAAAGCAGACTTACGCGCCCGTTTTCAGTACCTATCAGTCTCATTGTCGTTTGCGTGTTTACGCCGCCAAACGCGGTCGTTGCGGCACCGCGCTTGCCTGCTGGAGAGAGGAAAACAGGCTGCCGGAAGACGGCGCGCGTGTTTCGCAATTGGGCAACAGCGAAGGAGACCTCTGCCGCGGCGCTTCGCTGTGGAGGACTGATACGTGGGAAGCGGACGGGCCGCGCGCCGAGATGTCGCGCACCTGTGCCGTAGCCGCACCGCCCATGGCCGGGGCCGGTCGCAGATTGTCGTGCGCGAAGTCCGGGACCGCCAATGCCTCCGGTGAGAGGTTGGAGAAACGCTTCAACAGCTCGCTGAAAGCGGCAAATTGTACCAAAAGAGCAACATCGAACGCCGCGGCAAGCTCCAGTAGCGTCTTCAGGCTCAGCCTGCCATAGTCCGGGTCCTCAAGGCGAGAGATCGCACTTTGCGGCTTCCCAGCGCGCCGGCCGAGCTCCGCCTGAGACCACCCACGCTTCTCCCGCAAGGCACGTATCTGATACGCCACTCCGGTTTTTAGGTGCTCGGCCACAAAGGCATCGCGGAACTCTTTGCTGCTGAGTTCCTCAGCCGGATCCTGCTTGGAAACGCCATTCATGGGAGCACTCCGGGTTGCCGATAACTTCAGCCTTCCGAGCCTGCCCGATCTGACAGGCGGTCCGAGGGATGAGCTTTCCACCTTTCTCCTTCGCTACCAGAAGGAGCGTGAACTCCCTCCTTGCAGGACCAAAAAATCCGATCAGGCGGCATTGTACTCGGTCCAGCTTAATCCTGATCTCTCCCAAACCAGCGCACGGGCCATGCAGCTCATCGAAATGAGGCCTCTTCCAGCCCTGTCTTGGCTGCTGCAGGAGAAATTCGAGACGGACTCTGACCTTCGCTCTGAGCTCAGGACGAAGTCCTGCGTACCATTCGGCAAATTCATCCCTTCCAGACGGCGAGCGATACGCCCGACAGAGCCAAGCGGCCATGAGCTATAACATTTTTGCGATTTTGTCAATGACGCGATCACTCAGCAAGAGTGACGACCCACGTCGCACTCCTCGTTGTGGGCCTTGAGCCGCTCATAAGCCCTAAGCCGCGGTGCTTGACCGGTGCATCACTGCGCGTCGCTGCTCAAATTCGGACGCGCCGGGCTCAGGTCTCGTAGTTGTCGGCGATCAACCGATCGAGCAGGCGGATGCCGAATCCGGTGGCGCCCTTCGGCATGAGCGCCTGATCCTCTTTCGACCAAGCGGTGCCCGCGATGTCGATGTGCGCCCAGGGCAGGTCGCCGACGAACCGCTGCAGGAACACCGCGCCCGCGGTCGCCCCGGCCTGTCGGGCGCGCCCGACGTTCTTGATGTCGGCGATGTCGGACTTGATGTGCTTGGCGTAGTCGTCGCCGAGCGGCATCCGCCAGACCCGCTCGCCGACCGCGGCGCCGGCGGCCTGAATCCGCTGCGCCAGCTCCTCGTCGGGGGTGAACAGGCCGGCCTGCTCGTGCCCCAGCGCCACGATGATGGCGCCGGTGAGCGTGGCCAGATCGACCATCGCCTTGGGCTTGAAATGCTCCTTGGCGTAGTGCAGCACATCCGCCAGCACCAGCCGCCCCTCGGCATCGGTGTTGACCACCTCGATGGTGATCCCCGCCATCGAGGTCACCACGTCGCCCGGGCGCTGGGCGGTGCCCGAGGGCATGTTCTCGGTCAGGCCCAGGATCCCGACCACGTTGGCCTTGGCCTTGCGCCCGGCGAGCGCCTTCATGGCGCCGAACACCGCCGCGGCGCCGCCCATGTCCCACTTCATCTCCTCCATGCCGGAGGCCGGCTTGAGGGAGAGGCCGCCGGAATCGAAGCACACGCCCTTGCCGACCAGTGCGAATGGCGGCTCATCGGGCGCGCCGCCCGACCAGCGCAGCGTCGCCACCCGCGGCTCGCGGGCGCTGCCCTGGCTGACCCCGAGCAGCGCCCTCATGCCGAGGCGCTCCAGCGCTGCGCGGTCGTGCACCTCGATCTCCAGGCCGAGCGCCGATCCGAGGTCGCGACAGGCGTCGGCGAAAGCCTCGGGCGAGAGGACGTTCGCGGGCTCGCTGACCAGGTCACGGCCGTGCGTCACCCCGGCGATCACCGCCGCCGCCGCACTCCAGGCGGCTTCGGCAGCGGCCGTCTCGGTCAGGTGCAGGGTCAGCCGGGCGACCTCGTCGGCCGACTCCTCGTCGGTCTCCTTGGTTGTGCGATACTTCTCGAACCGATAGGCGCGCAGGCAGGCGCCGGTCGCGAGATCGATCGCCAGCTCCGGAGGCGTCGTCTCGAACCCGCCAGGGGCCTCGACCACCACGTCGGCCTGGCGCACCCGGAGCGCCCTCAGCTTGACCGCAAGCCTGCCGCCGACCCCCTCGAGATCGAACCGGGAGGTGTCCTGGGGCTTGCCGAGGCTGAGCAGCACCACCCGGTCGACCTCGAGCCCCGCAGGATAGCGGAGCTCGATCGCCTCGCCGCGCTTGAGATCGCCGCCCCAATCCTCGAGCGCCCGGCTCAAGCTCCCCCCCGCGCGCCGATCGAGCTCGGCGCCGGTAGCACCAAGCGCTCCGTCAGCCGCGGCGAGAACCACCCAGGTGCCGCTCGCCGGCAGCGTGAGAGGGGCAAAGGCGATCTGCATGATGTCGACTCTCCGTGGCCGCCAGGCCCAGCGCGCCTGGCGTGCGGGCGCTGGCCCGAAGCTCCCGTCCCCGTATGGCTGCGATCGATGAGCCCGCTCGATCCAGCAGGGGTCCTCACCGTCCGGGAGTCTCGCCGAGCGATGCTCCGGGTGTCGCAATCCCTGCCCCTGGTCAACCTGATTGTCAACTGGAGGGTGCCGGCCCGCGTGGCGCCGTACAGCTGCTGCTTCTACCGCCACACTGTTGCTGACAATCGTATCCGCCGCATTGTTTTTTGCGGTGTTATTTGTCTACCATCGGCTGAGCCATGCCCGATCAGAATCTCGTGAGCTTTGCCCGGCCGGACCCCGCTTCCGGAAGCAGTCGTCTTCCCTTCGCTCGCGCGCAACGATCGGTCTGGCTGCCCGTGACGATCAACCAGCTGCGCCATCGCCCGGGCGCGTGCTCGCCTGCCGCTGCCGTCGGGCCGGCGGCGGCGGCGGCCTCATGGCCGCGATGGGCTGGCGGCGTCCTCGCCATCCTCGCGGAACGCGCGCCGGGATCGATCTCCCCGGTCGCGTTGCCGCCGTGCGGACGGCGCGAACGCCACCTGCGCGCGCGGTGCTCCTCGGCATGACGACCTCGCTTCATGTCGAGGTCAGCTGACCATGGTCGGCCTGCGATCGACCGGCGCCATCGTGCTCCTGATGACGCTCCTGATCGCTTCCGCGCCCGGACGCGCCCTCGATCTGGGTGAAGGGCCGGTGCTGTTGACTGCCGACGAGGTCACGTTCGATGCCGAGGAGAACGTGGTCACGGCATCCGGCAACGTGCAGGTGACCCGCGGCGAGCGGCGCCTGCTCGCCGACACACTCCGCTATGACCAGGACACCGACCAGATGGAGGCGGAAGGCAACGTGGCGCTGCTCGAGCCGTCCGGCGACACCCTGTTCGCCGACCGGGTCACCTTGAGCGGCGACCTCCGAGAGGGCGCCGCCGAGCAGCTGCGCGCCCGGCTGGTCGACGACTCGCTGATCGCGGCGGAGGGAGGCCGGCGGACCTCGGGCAATCGCACCGAGCTGGATCGGGCGGTGTTCTCGCCGTGCCCGCTCTGCCCGGACTCGGCGGCCCCGCCGCTGTGGCAGATTTCGGCGCGCCGCGTCATCCACGATCAGGCCGCCCAGAACATCTACTATCACCACGCGTTCTTCGAGCTCGCCGGCGTCCCGGTCTTCTATATGCCGTACTTCCTTCATCCCGATCCCACGGTCAAACGCCGCTCGGGCTTCCTGGCTCCGGGCTTCGGCAGCGACAGCGCGCTCGGGCTGTCGGTCGAGATTCCGTATTACTTTGCGCTTGCTCCCAACTACGATGTCACGCTGGCACCGATCTTTTTCACCCAGGAGAACCCGGTTCTGACCGCCGAGTACCGACATCTGTTGCCAAGCGGCGGCTTCGAGTTCGCGGTCAGCGGCACCGACGGCAGCAAACCGATCGAGAGGGAAGGCGAGCCACAGCCGAGCGGCACCACCTTCCGCGGCGCGATCGAGGGCGAAGGCCGCTTCAGGCTGAACCGGGGATGGCGCTGGGGCTTCGATCTGGCCGCGGCAACCGACGACACCTATCTCGAGCGCTATAACTTCAGCAACGAAGACGTCCTGAACAACCGGTTGTTCGCCCAGCGCTACTGGGAGCGCGATTTCGTGACCCTCGACGCCTATGGCTTTCAGGGACTGCGTGAAAACGACGACCAGGGTTTGATCCCGATCGCGCTGCCGCAGGCGCAGGTGCACTTGACCAGCGATCCGATGGTTTGGAGCTCGCGCTTCACGTTCGATGCCGATGTCCTGGCGTTGACGCGGTTCGATGGCCTGGACACGCGGCGCGTGTCGAGCACCGGCGCCTGGATCCTGCCCTGGCAGAGCCCAATCGGCGATCGCTACGAGCTGCGCCTGGACGTGCGCGGCGACCTCTACCAGACCAATGGCGATCCGGAGACCTTCGAAGACAACGGTTCGAACACGACCGCGCGGGTGATCCCGCGCGCGACGCTGCACTGGGGCTGGCCGTGGATCGGTGAAGCATTCGGGGCGTCCCACGTGATCGAGCCCGTGGCCATGGCCACGGCGGCGACCAGTGGCAACAACGGTGCTCAGATTCCCAACGAAGACAGCCAGGATTTCGAGTTCGACGACGCGAGCCTGCTGGAGCCCAATCGCTTTCCCGGACTCGATCGGGTCGAAGGCGGCTCCAGCATCGCCTACGGCATCCGCTTCGGCACCTACACCGACCGCCCGGTGCTCAGCGGCCTGTTCGGACAGGCCTACGCGTTCGAGAAGGACCCGGAGTTCGATCCGAGCACGGGCCTGGACGAGAAATTGTCCGATTTCGTCGGTCGGGTGAACCTGACGCCTGCCCCGTGGCTGAATCTCCGCTATCGATTTCGCCTCGACAAGAACGATCTGACATTCGTCCGCAACGAGTTGGGGGTCGTCACCGGCCCGCCGCGGGTGCGTTTCGACGTCAGCTATCTGATGCTGGAGGACGACCCTGCCCTGCAAAGCCTGCGCGGGCGCGAGGAGATCCGGGCCGGGGTTTCGCTCCGCCCGTTGGACTCGCTGTCGCTGCGCGCCTTGACCCGGTACAACTTGGCCGAGGATCGCATCGTGTCGCACCAGCTGGGACTGATCTACACCCATCCCTGCCTGCAGCTCGCGGCCGGCG
Source organism: Geminicoccaceae bacterium (assembly GCA_050729115.1). Classification (GTDB taxonomy): domain Bacteria; phylum Pseudomonadota; class Alphaproteobacteria; order Geminicoccales; family Geminicoccaceae; genus JBKPNX01. The sequence goes on from JBOHKK010000273.1 coordinate 7,214, forward strand.
TCGAGCGGCGTAACACCACCAATCGGGATGCCGAAGACAGCACCACGTTCTCCGTACGGCTAACCTTCAGGCACCTTGGCGAGATTGGGGTCGACAGCCTCTCCGTCGGCGGGGGAGAATCGTGATCCGGACCACCGCGATGCGTCTTTGGTTGTTTGCGCTTGGCTCGTTCGTCACCCTGCTCTGCGCCGGCGCGCCCGCCGCTGCGCAGTCGGAGCAGCGGATCGTGGCGGTCGTCAACGACGAGGTGGTCAGCGCCCGCGACCTCAGCGAGCGACTCGAGCTGGTCATGGTGACCAGTGGCATCCCCGACAGCGCGCAAGCTCGGGCCCGCCTCGCGCCTCAGGTGCTCCGCGGCCTGATCGAGGAAAGGCTCCAGCTCCAGGAGGCGCAACGGCTCGACCTCAGCGTCGAAGAAGCGGAGATCCAGCAGGCGCTCACCAACATCGCCCAACGCAACCAGATGACCGTCCAAAGCATGCGGCAGTTCTTCGCCCAGAACGGCATCAACTTCCAGACTCTGTTGAACCAGGTGACCGCACAGATCAACTGGGTCAAGGTGGTCAATCGGCAGATCGTGCCGGGCGTGACGGTCACGGTCGATCAGCTCGACATGGCGCTGGACGAGGCGCGCCGGAACGTGGGGCAGCCGGAGTATCTCCTCTCGGAGATCGTCTTGCCGGTCGACAACCCGGCGCAGGCCCAGGTGGTGGCCGAGGACGCCGCGCGTCTGGTGCAAACCCTGCGCGAGGGCGCCAGCTTCGACTCGCTCGCCCGCCAGGTGTCGGCGGCGGCGAGCGCCGAGCAGGGCGGCGATCTCGGGTGGATCCATGGCAGCGCCATCCCCGACGGGCTGCGCGATGCCTTGGAGCGCCTGCGCGAGGACGACGTCTCTGATCCAATTCCCTCGCCGGTCGGCTATCACATCTTCTGGCTGCGCGATCGCCGCCTGAGCGCCGCCGGCGCTGACGCCGCGGGCGGCGCTCAGGCGGAGGTCCGGCTGGCCCAGGTCCTGCTCCCGGTCGACGGCCAGGTCCAGCTCGAGGCGCGCCGCGTCGAAGCTGTGGAGCTGCGCGCTCGCCTCACCGATTGCACCGCCATGGTCGAGGCCGCTGCCGAACTGAACACCCCCGATTCCGGTGAGCTCGGCTGGGTGCGCGTCGGTGATCTGCCGTCCCTGTTCCGCCAGGAGCTGGCGACGCTGCCCGTCGGCCAGGTCAGCGCACCCCTGGCGGGACCCACGGGCATCCACCTGCTCATGGTGTGCGATCGGCGCGAGCCGGCCGCCGCCGCCCCCGAGCGCGAGGAGATCGCCGAGCGGCTCCAGCGCGAGCGGGTGGATCGGCTGGCCCGCCGCTATCTGCGCGACCTGCGCAAGGCAGCCTTCGTCGAAGTTCGCCTCTGATACCGGGCGCGCGGAGTTCGAACCTTGGTTCGCCCGGCATCATCCTTGCCTCGGGCGCGCGGCCGCCAGGCCAACCC
>JBOHKK010000274.1:0-8688 GCA_050729115.1 Geminicoccaceae bacterium
ACATCGCCCGGCGCCCGGGCGACGCCGCGGCCGCGCGCGCCGCGGAATGAGCGCGTCGAGCGAGCCGGCGTTCTCGCCGCGGCGGATCCGGGGCATGATCCGCCGCCACTGGTATCTGCTGTGCGGGTCGTGGCCGCGCGTGCTCGAGCTCGCCTACTGGCCGACCGTCCAGATGATCCTTTGGGGGTTCATCACCAAGTTCCTGGCCGGCCACACCGACCTCGTCGCCCAGACGGCGGGCGTGTTCCTCTCCGCGGTGCTGCTGTGGGACGTGCTGTTTCGCGGCCAGCTCAGCGTCTCCCTCCTGTTCATGGAGGAGATGTACGCGCGCCACCTCGGGCATCTGTTCGTCTCGCCGCTGCGACCCTACGAGCTGGTGCTCTCGCTGTTCGCCATGGGCGTGGTGCGGGTCCTGATCGGGGTCGGCGGCGCCGCCCTGCTCGCGATCCCGATCCACCAGTTCTCGATCTTCGAGGCGCTCGGCCCGGCGCTGCTGGCGTTCTTCGCCAACCTGCTCTGGTTCAGCTGGGCGATGGGCCTGATCATCGCGTCCCTGGTGCTTCGCCTCGGCCTCGGCGCCGAGAGCCTGGCCTGGGCCCTGATCTTCCTGATCCAGCCGCTCTCGGGGGTTTACTATCCGATCGCGACCCTGCCGGCCTGGCTGCAGCCGCTGTCCTGGTGCCTGCCCTCGGCGCCGATCTTCGAGGGCATGCGCGCGGTCCTGTTCGAGGGCACGCTCCGCACCGACCTCCTGCTCTACGCCATGCTCCTCAACATCGCCTGGATGGCGCTTGCGGTCCTGGTGTTCGTGATCCTGTTCCGCTCCGCGCGCGACCGCGGTCTGCTGCTCCAGATCGGCGAATGACCGGGGGCCGCTATTTCCGCTGCCACCGGCCGTCGGCGCCCATCACGTACTCGCCGCTCGGCGCGCGCTCGATCAGCTTGGTGCCGGCGATCTGGGCAACCGCCGCGACCGGCGCGCCCTGCTTCTGCGCGATCGCGGCGTACTTGGCTTCGCGCTCGGCGTTGATCCGGTTCACCAGGCTCTTGACGCTGCCGGGCGCGCCGCTGTCGACCACGCCCACGTAACCGTCGATCCGCTCGCCGACCAGGCCCGCGGCCTTGGCGTCCTCGAGGGGACCGGCCTGCGCCGGGCCGCTCCAGAGGCCGGCGATCAACAAGACGATCGCGCCGATTCGCACCATCCACGTCATCGCTCGCTCCTAGAACAGCTCCGGGTTGTCCGCGAACAGATCCTCGACGTCCTCCTCGACCTTGACCCGCACTTCCTGCTCGATCTTGACGTTGAGATTGATCACGATCGGGTCCTTCGGCGCCTCGACCTTCACGGTATGCTGGCAGGCGCCGAGCGCCAGCACGAGGACGAGCGCCGGCAGCGCGCTACCGGCCAAAGCCCTGCATCCGCTCGCGAATGCGCTCGGGGATCTGGTAGCCGGCGAGACCGCTGCGCAGGACATTGGCAAGCGCCCCTTCGAGGTTGAGATTGAACTCGATCGGGTAGCCGTCGTAGAGGTCCGGGTTGGCGCCCGCGAGGTGCAGGCCGACGTCCATCTCGGCGTCGGTGCGGCCATCGATGGTGAGTCGGAGCTCCTCATAGCGGAAGTTCTCCAGCGCCTGCAGCAAAAGATTGACGTTCTCGCCGGCCGCCTCGAAGGCCGCCGGGGCCTGATCCGGCCGGTAGCGGACCCAGCCGGGGCGATCGGAGACCAGCTCGCCGTCCTCGATGATCGCATCCGCACCGGCCACGGTGATCGGTAGCGTGCCATGCATCGTCCCTTCGCCGCTCAGGCCGTCGAGCTGGGTCAGCGCGAAGATCTCATCCAGCTTCAGCCGCTCGGCACTCAGCGTGGTAGCAAAGCGCATGTCCGCTGAACCGATCGTGAACGGCGCCGCCTGGATCCGGCCTTCGGCGAACTGCCAGCGCACCTGCTCGACCGCAAGGTGATCCGGCTCGAGGTCGAAGGTGAGCAGGCCGTTGGTGAGCGGCAGGCCGATGTCGATCAGGCCGACCGCCAGCTGCTGGCCGGGCGGCGTCGAGGGCGGCACCAGCCGATCGAAGGCGATGACGCCGTTCACCTCCTGAAAGCGCGCCGGGCCGGAGGTGAACGCCAGATTCTCGACCAGCACGTCCACATCCGCTGCCACCCCGGCGCCGGCTCCCCAGCGCAGGGTGCCGGCCATGGCCAAGCGGCCGACGACATCGGCCACCAGATCGGCAAGGACCGGGGCCAATCCCACGGGCTGCAGCTGCCCCGGCGCGAAGTCGATCGGCGGCACGTCGAGCCGGGCCTGGCCCTGGCCGCTCGCGAGGTCATGCGCGCCGACCATGCGCGCCTCGACGCCGCCGGCCTGGCGCGCGATCCCGACATCGAAGGGGATGCGATCGCCTTGCGGCTGCACCGATCCTTCCAGGCGCAGCGGCGCGAACCAGGCCGGCTTACCCTGGTGCACGATCGAGCCGATGGCCACGGGAATCGTTTGATCGGGGCTCAACCCGGCGGCGGACAGAGCGATCTCGCTCGCGATGCCCGCGACGCCCAGCTGATGCGACGGCGAGCGCAGGGCGCCGCCTGCCAGCGCGATCCGACCGGCCACGAGGGCAGCCCCTTGGCCCATGAGCTCGACCTTCAGCTGCTGGATTTCGCCAGCGAGGCGCACGGGCGCAGGGTCGACCAGGATGGCCGCCTCGAACGCCGGCACCTGGGCCGCCAGGCGCTGCTGCCATGCGCTGCCGCCGTCTCGGAAATCCGCGCTCACAAACGGCACCGCGCTCGCTTCCAATCGGAGCTCCAGGCCGTCGACGCGGGCCTGCTCGGTACTCAGCTGCTCCAGCCGCAGCGCGCCGGGCTTACTTACCGACAGGCTGAGGCGACCCTCGGCAAACCGGGCATCCAGACCGGCGCGCGCGCTGATGCCCTCGAGCCGCAGTCCAGGCGCCGGCTCGCCTGCCCCGATCAGCTCGAGCTCGAGGTCGCCCTGCCAACTCTCCGGCGTGCCGGCGCCATCTCCTCTGATCGAGCCGCGGTCCAGACGCATGCCGCCGACCAGGAGGTCGCGCAGCTCGATCTCGCCATCGGGCACGACCACCTCGCGCAGACCGCCGTCCGGGCCGAGGCTCAGGGCTGCGCTCGCCGCCGCGTTCAGCCGCGGCCCGGCGCTTGCCAGGGCGATGCTGCCGTGGCCTTCGACCCGGCTCTCGTCGGCGCGCAGGCTCGCCGAGATGCCGGCGGGTTGCCTGAGCTCGACCAGCCATGGCGCGGGCAGCACCGCGGCGAGCGCGGACCATCCGGGCGCGAGCGCCGCCAGCTCGAGCCGCAGGCTTCGAAGAGTCGCATCCAGTTCGCCGCGTTCCCACACGAAGGCGAGCTCGGCCCGGCCATCGATGCCTTCGGCGAGGTCCGGCAGGCTGAGCGCTTCGGCGCGGAGATCGACCCGGGCGGACGCGGTGAGGTCGGCGGCGATCTGCCTGGGGTCGGCCGCCAGGCGCTCGGCGCCTGAGGGCATCTCGCCTTCGAGGCGAAAATCTGCGAACAGGCGCTCGGCGGCGCCCGCCAGCTGCGCGCTCTCGACCTCGAGCACGAATGCCGTGCGACCCTGGTCCGGGCGCAGCTCGCCCGCAAACGGTACCGACAGCGCGCCGAACGGCGTGCTCAGCTCGAGTCGGGCATCTTGAACCGAGATCCGCTCCGGCATGGGCAGCGGCGGCCGCAGCGGCTCGCCGTCGGCCGTGGCTCCCGTGCCCTCGAGTCCGCGCAGGCGCAGGCCGTGCTCGTCCAGCTCGCCATGCAGGACCAGGCCGCGGGCGGCGATCTCCTCGACCTGCCAGCGCAACAGCATCTGCGGGCGGTAGCGGATGCGCAGTTCCGCCAGTCGCTGAGCGGGCGGGTCGCCGATCCGAAGCCCGGTCAGCTCGAGCTCCCGCACGCCGACCCCGAGCTCATCGAAGGTGACCTCGTCATGGCCGGTCAGCCACAGCCCGGCGCGCAAGACCAGGGCGGTCTGCCAGGCCAGCAACGCGCCGCCGAGCACGAGCAGGGCGACGGCCACCAGAGCGCCGCCCAGCGCCCAACGCCACCGACCGGCCCGCCTGCCTGCAGAGATCATGATCTGGTCCGGCAAGACTCAAATACGACAATATGTTGTAATGCCAACTTGACAATCCAGGCCAGGTAAGCGTAGGTTTCGCCCCAAATGGCGCGCCTGAGCTGCGATCAGGGTGCCCAGCGGGGCGCACGCCGGAGGAGGAAAACGACATGGTAGCGGCTGCCAGGCGACTGATCGCCATCGTCGGCTGCACGCTGATCGGTCTGATCGGCACGCCCGCCGAGGCCGAGACCGACGGGCAGCAAAGGGTGGTGGAGCGGGCACGGCTCGCGCTCGATTCGTTCCTGGACGATCCCAATTTCGAGTACATGCGGGCGTATGTCCAGAACGCTTACGCGGTTCTGGTCGTGCCCGAGGTGCTCAAGGCCGGGTTCTTCTTCGGGGCCGAATATGGCGTGGGCGTGCTTCTGGTCCGCGATCCGCCGAGCGGCGCGTGGGGGCAGCCGGCGTTCTATTCGATCTATGGCGGCAGCTTCGGCGTGCAGATCGGCGGCAGCCTGTCCGACATGGTGTTCACGATCATGAACGAGGGCGCGGTCAACAAGCTGATCACCGACAAGGTCAAGTTCGGCGGCGACATGGAGATCGCGATCGGCCGGATCGGCGCCGGCGTCGGCGCCGGCACCACGACCCAGTTCGGCGAGGACGTCTACGCCTTCTCCAAGGGCAAAGGGCTGTTCGGCGGGGTCGCCGTCGACGGCACCGTCGTCGCGCCCAAGCACGACTGGAACGAGGCCTACTACGGGCGCCCGGTCGATCCCATGGAGATCGTGCGCCAACCGGCGCCGAGCCACACCGAGATCGCGGGCCTGCACGAGGCGCTGAGCCGGTTCTGAGCGGCGCCGGCCGCGGCGGCGCTCAGGGCGCGCGTGGCGTCGCCGGCTGGGGTCAGCCGCCGCCCCCTGACAAGGTGATCAGGCAGACCACGGCGCCGGTGGGGTGGGCGACCACCCTCATCCGACCGACGTTCGGGATGTCGAACGGCTCTTTGCGCACCTTGCCGCCCAGGCTGGCGACCTTGCCGGTCCGGGCGGCGTCGTCGTCGACGGCGATGTACGACATCCAATGCGGCGGCACGCTTTCGGGCACCCCGATGTCGGCCGGAGCAACCATGCCGCCGGCGTCCTGGTCGGCATTGCGGATGATCGTATAGGTGGTGCCGCCGCCCATCTCAAGGCGCGGTACTTCCAGCCCAAAAGAGCGCCGTAAAATGTCTTGGCGCGCTCGACGTCGCCGGTGCTGAGCTCGTTCCCCGTGAAGCTGCCGTGCTGAGGCAGGTGCCGTCCCCTCCGTTGTGTCCGATCCGCGGCGGCCGCCCGCCGCGGTGGCGATGCCTGTTTTCCCGGAGCACGGGCTCCGGCTTGATTGTAGCGGAGTCGCCCGCAATCGTCGCCGGCACGGCCACCGATGAGCTGCAGCTAGACCATTTTCCCCTTGGGTGGACCCGCGGCCCCGGCCCACTCCCCCTCCCAACCACCCAGCGATGGTACCCTTGGGGTGGTTGGGAGGGGGAGCGGGCTGGTGCGAGCTGATCGAAAAATGCGCTAGCCAACCCTCCGGGCGCGCGGCCGCCCAGCCAATCGCGCTTTGGGCGTCCGGCCGCCCCGCCAGGCCCGCGTGCATTGGGCGCGCAGCCGCCGGGCCAGAAGGGCTGGATTGCCGGGTCAAGCCCGGCAATGACAAATGAATGAGACCGGCGATGACAGATGATGAGACGCCGCCAATGGCGAATGAATAGACGCCGGCAATGACAGATAAATGCGAATGCGTCGCTTCACCAGGATCGGACATCAGCTCTGGCGCAGGCGGGAGAGGCGCGCGGCGCGCTCGGGGTTGACCGCGCCGGGCGGTGCCCGGCCGTGGAGGATCTCGGCCACCTGGCGGGTGGTCTCGAGCGCCTGATGGCGGATCGATTCCGGCACCAGGCCGCCGATGTGCGGCGTCGCCACGACGTTCGAGAGGCGCGCGAGATGCGGTGACGGCATCTGGTCGGGGGCACGCCCGACGTCCATCGCGCAGCCGGCGATCAGGCCTTCCGTGAGCGCGGTCTCGAGCGCCGCCTCGTCGATCAGATTGCCGCGCGCGACGTTGATCAGACAGGCGCTTGGCTTCATCCGGCCGAGCTCCTCGGCGCCGATCAGGTTCTCGGTCTCCGCCGTGGCCACCGCCAGGATCACGACGAAGTCGGACTCGACCAGCAGCGTCCCGAGGTCGCTCTGGGTGAGCTCCGGCTCGACCACCTGGACGTGGGGATCGTTGATCAGCACGCGCATGCCGAGCGCGACGCCGAGCTGGGCCAGGCGGGTACCGATGTGACCGTAGCCGACGATGCCGAGGGTGCTGCCGCGCAGCTGCCGGCCCATGCGCACGGCGGGCGCCGCGCCCGCGCGATAGAGGATCGTGGCATCCGAGACGCCGCGGGCGAGATCGATCATCAAGCCGAGCGCGAGCTCGGCCACGGCATCGACGAAGCCGGGGCTCGCCCGGGTGATCAGGACGCCTGCGGCCGAGGCGGCGCCGACGTCGACGTTGCGGATGTCGACCGCGCAGCGCACGAAGGCGACCAGCTCGGGCAGGCGCTCGAACACCGCGCTCGGCCCCGCGGTCGCGCGGTCGCTGACGATGACGCGGCAGCCGCGGGCGAGCTCGATCAGCTGCTCGCTGGTGAGCGGGGCGCCGGTCTCGTTGAGGCGCACCTCGCCCTGCTCGCGCAGGCGGGCTAGCGCCTCGTCGCCGTAGTAGTGGGCGCGCGCGTCGCCCGCGTGGGTCAGAAGAATCCTCGCCATGCCGCCTTCCGCGATGCACCTCGATGACCCGCAACCTAGGCCGATCGTCCGCGCGCGGCTACCCCGCCAGCCTTCGCCGGCCGGATCACGAGAGCGCGCGACCCGCAGCCGACGGTTGGCAGGCATGCCGGTTCGTGAAACTCTATGGCTGAGACAAGAGGCATCCATCCGGGGTTTGGCGCCGGTCCAGGCCACCGTCGCCCAACCACCCAAGCAACGACAGGAGGCATCATGGACCGATATTCACGCCGCGGATTCCTCAATTCGTCCGCACTCGCGCTCTCGGCTGCGGCGCTCGCTCGACCGACCACCCTGCTCGCCCAGGCGACCGGCGCTCCCGCCCCAATCTACGATCTGGTGATCAAGGGCGGGGAGGTCATCGACCCGAGCCAGAATCTGCGCGCCAGACGGGATGTCGCGATTCGCTACGCCAAGCTCGCGGCGCTCGAGCCGGAAATCCCGGGCGAGCAGGCGACTTACGTGCTGCCGGCGGACGGCAGGCTGGTTGTGCCGGGCCTGGTCGACATGCACGTCCATGTCTTCCCCGAGGCTTCGGCGCTCGGCCTGCCGGCCGACGAGCTGGTGCCGCTCACCGCGACCACGACCTGCGTCAGCGCGGGCGATGCCGGCGGCAACAACTTCTCCGGCTTCAAGCACTGGGTGATCGACCAGAGCCGAAGCCGCATCTTCGCCTTCGTGCACATCTCGAACATCGGCCTCGCCGGCTTCCCGGTCGGCGAGATGTTCAACATCGACTACGCCCAGGTCGAGCTGGCCGCCAAGGCGGTCGCCGAGAATTCCGACGTCGCCATCGGCGTGAAGGTACGCGAAAGCGAGAACGTGGTCGGCGGCAACGGTCTCGAGCCGCTCAGGCGGGCGATCCAGGCGGCCGAGATGGCGGGCACCGGCGCCCGGGTCATGTGTCACATCGGCGGCGCCCCGGGCAACTTGTCCGATCTGTTGGATCTGCTCCGTCCCGGCGACATCCTGACCCACACCTACAGCGGCGCCGGCAACAACGTCGTGCAGAACGGCAAGGTCCTGCCGGCGGCGCTCGAGGCCAAGCGGCGCGGGGTGCTGATCGACGTCGGCCATGGCGGCGGCAGCTTCGACTACACCGTCGCCGAGCCGGCCATCGACCAGGGTCTGACCCCCGATACCCTCGGCAGCGACATCCATGCGGTCAGCGCCAACACCCCGGGGATGCCGTTCATGCCGTGGCTGATGAGCAAGTTCCTGAACATGGGCTTCAGCCTCGAGGACGTGATCGGGCTCGCGACCGTGAACCCGGCCAACGTCATCGATCGGGTCGAGAAGCTCGGGACCCTGCAGGTCGGCGCGCCAGGCGACGTCTCGATCCTCGAGCTGGTCGAGGAGCCGGTGACCTTCGTCGACACCATGAAGAACGAGCGCCAGGGCGACCGCTATCTCAAGCCGGTGACCGCGGTGGTCGCGGGCGTTCCGTTCGGGCGGCCGTTCCCGCAGCCGTTTGCCCATCCTTAGACTGTTTTTTGCGGCCCCGGCCCGCTCCCCTTGCCGACCACCCACCGATGGCACCCTTGGGGTGGTTGGGAGGGGGAGCGGGCTGGTGCAAGCTGATCGAAAAATGCGCGGCGGGTCCGGCCAGAAGGACGTGCACGCCCGATCGCCAGCGGTCCGGCGTCGCCTGGGCTACCCGGAGCGCGCCCGCCGAGCTCTTCGCGCCGGCGCCGCCGGCCGTGGAGCACGATGGCGGCGACGATCGCGACCAGGGCCAACAGGCCGAGCGCGTAGCCCA
>JBOHKK010000275.1:0-8633 GCA_050729115.1 Geminicoccaceae bacterium
GCCGCGGCCTGCGCGCCGATCCTCACAGCTGGTCGATCGGGATCTGCAGACCGACCACCTGGCCGACGGTGTCGTTCCACTCGGCCGCGCAGTCCTCGCCACAGCGCCTGGCCCACTCGACCAGGACCACGTCCTGCATCAGCTCCTCGTGCTTGTCCCTGTCGGCGTCGCTGATCGGCACGAGGGTCATGTCCGCCATCTTGCCCATCTCGCAGGGCTCCTTGCCGAAATTGCAGTTCTCGGCATCCGCCGTGGCCTTGGCCGCGGTCTCCCACATCCGGTCCTCGAGGGCGTCGAACTGCTCGGTGAAGAACGCCCGCACCTCCTCCGGCCAGCCGTTCCAGGCATCGAGGTTCACGCCCTGGTAGTTGATGCTCCAGCCCATGTAGAGCGGGTAGATGTAGTCCGAGACCTCGGGCCAGCCGGCGGTGTTGCCGGACAGCGTTCCGGTCACCGCGCAGTCCACGACGCCGCGCTGCAGCGCGGGCACCACCTCGGCGAACGGCATGCTGATCGTGGTGCCGCCGACGGCGTTGATGAAGTCGGCGATGGTCTTGTTGAACACGCGGACCTTGCGACCCCTGAGGTCGTCGATGCCGGACAGCTCGTCGCGGCACCAGAACACCTGCGGCGGGTTGGTGCCGAGCGCCATGAGCCTGGTGTTGAACTTCTCCTCCATCACCCGACCCATGACCGGCGCCCAGGCCTCGCAGGCGGCGCGCGCGGTCTCGATGTCGAGGGCCAAGCCGGCGAGGTCGCAGCCTTCGAACACCGGGTCGTCACCGGCCATCTTGGAGATGTCGCCGGCGCCGAAATCGGTCACGCCGAGCGTGGTCATGCGCATGATCTGCGGGTCCTTGATCCCGGCCAGGTCGATCGGCGCGAACTCGGCGGTGATCTTGCCGCCGGAGGCTTCGGGGACGGTCTCGCTCCAAAACGGCACCTCGTCGCCGAACGAGACGATGGTCTTGCTGTTGAGCCCGATCGCCTTGACCGTGGTCTCCGGCAGCTCGGCCGCCCCGGCCGGGGCCGCGAGCAGACCCGCGACGGCGCCGAGCGCGATGACGTTCATGTGCCTCTTGCTCATTTCCAGCCTCCTTCGGTCGTTTGGCATCGCCCAGACGTGCAGGGCGCGTGCGGTCAGCGGGCACTGTTCGCCAAGCGCGGCCTCGATGCAAGCCAGTGCCGCGCGAAAGCGGATCGGGGACGAAATCGCGGGCCCTTGCGTTATAGCGTCGGCGCGATCGCGTCCGCGAGCGCGCGATGGCGCCCGTGACTTGCGAGACCCGCCCGCCAGGAGACGCCGATGGAACCCGCGGTACCCTCTGGACCAGCCGAAACCGCCGGCGCGGTCGAGGCGCGCCGGGCCGGGATGGGGGCGATGCCGCACGCGGCCGGCGTCGCGTTCCGGGTGTGGGCGCCGCACGCCGATCGGGTCGCGATCACCGGCTCCTTCAACGACTGGTCGAAGGGCGCCGACCCGATGGCCAGCGAAGGCAATGGCTACTGGTATGCCGATCTGGCGCACGCCGGCATCGGGACGAGTACCGTTACCTGATCCGAAGCGGCAAGGAGGAGCTGTCCCGCATCGATCCCTACGCGCGCCAGGTGACCAGCTCGGTCGGCAATACCGTCGTCGTAGACCCGAAATACGACTGGCAGGGCGACGACTTTCAGATGGCGCCCTGGAACGAGCTGGTCATCTACGAGATGCACGTCGGCACCTTCCATCGCCCGGACGACGACCAGCACGGCACCTTTGAGGACGCGGTCGCGAAGTTCGACCATCTGAAGCGGCTCGGCGTGAACGCGATCCAGATCATGCCGGCGATGGAGTTCGCGGGCGACATCTCCTGGGGCTACAACCCGGCGCACATCTTCGCGATCGAGAGCGCCTACGGCGGGCCCGGGGCCTTCAAGGACTTCGTCAAGGCGGCGCACCAGAGCGGCTTCGCGGTCATCCTGGATGTGGTCTACAACCACTTCGGCCCGAGCGATCTCGACCTCTGGCGCTTCGACGGCTGGAGCGAGCACGACGGCGGCGGGATCTACTTCTACAACGACTGGCGGCGCGAGACCCCATGGGGCGCGACCCGCCCCGACTACGGGCGGGACGCGGTGCGCCAGTTCATCCGCGACAACGCCCTGATGTGGCTCGAGGAGTGCCACGTCGACGGCCTGCGCTTCGACATGACGCTCTACATCCGCAACGTGCGCGGCGACGAGGGCGATTCGGGCGACCGGCTGCCCGACGGCTGGAGCCTGCTGCAGTGGCTCAACCGCGAGGTCGCGGAGCGCTGCCCCGGCCGCCTCACCATCGCCGAGGACCTGCGCAACGAGGCCGCGATCACGGCGGCGGCAGGCGACGGCGGCGCCGGCTTCGGCGCCCAGTGGGACGCCGAGTTCGTGCACCCGATCCGGCGCACGCTGATCGAGGGCGCGGACGAGGCGCGGCACATGGGCACGGTCGCCCACGCGCTCGGCCATCACTACAACGGCGACGCCTTCCGGCGCGTGATCTACACCGAATCCCACGACGAGGTGGCCAACGGCAAGGCGCGGGTACCGCACGAGATCGCGCCGGGCGACCCGGACCACTGGGCGGCGCAGAAGCGCTCGACGCTGGGCGCCGCGCTGATGTTCACCGCCCCCGGCATCCCGATGCTGTTCCAGGGTCAGGAGTTCCTGCAGGGCGAATGGTTCCAGGACACGGTGCCGCTGGACTGGGACCTCGGCGAAGAGTTCCACGGCATCCTCCGCATGTACCGCGACCTCGTCCGGCTGCGCCTGAACCGCGGCGGGGCGAGCCGGGGGCTGTGCGGTCGCGGCCTCGCGATCCGCCACGTCAACGAGGCGGACAAGGTGATCGCGTTCCACCGCTGGGACCAGGGCGGGCCCGGCGACGACGTCGTGGTGGTCGCGAACTTCGCCAACCGCACCCACGAGCGCTACCGGATCGGCCTGCCGCGCGAAGGGCTATGGCGTCTGCGGCTGAACAGCGACTGGCAGGGCTACAGCGACGACTTCGGCAATCTCGGAAGCACCGATCTCACGGCCGCGCCCGGCGACTACGACGGCTACCCCTGGCACGGCGACTTCAGCATCGCGCCCTACAGCGTCCTGATCTTCTCCCAGGACAGCTGAGCCGCCCGCCCTGCCGGCGATGGCGCATGCTTGCTTGAGCGGGCTTGGCGCGAGGGCAGACCCGAATCGCTAACTCGTTGATTCGGGCCGACTCCTCGGGTTCGTCTGGATTCCCGCGCCAGCCACGTCCACGTCGTCCTTCACCTTCGGCCCCAAAGGCCGCTCAGGCACCAGAGCATACCGCGGCGTAGGAATTTTATCAAGGAGTCGCCGCCACCACGCCGGCACCGAGGTCCGGCCATCACACATTCGGCTCGCCTCCTTCGGACCCCAGAGAACAAGGGCCCCATTTACCTGGGCGAAACCCAGGTCTGATCCGCTCATACATGCACATAGATCCAACTCAAGGTGGTATCGCGGTCCGCAACTTTTGGCTAAGTTCGCGATCTTGCTTCGACCACAGACTTGGTTCGCCGAGAATGAGAGTTCGCTATCCCTGACCATCAGGCTGGGGTGACGAGGGCGCGGTAGGTCGTGGGCGAGATCTGCACTGCGTGCTCGATCACGCGGGCGAAGCGGTGGCAGAGGCTTCTGGCGGTGCGGCGGTTGAAGCGGAAGACAAACTCATCGAGATAGGCCGGGAGATGCTTCTTGGAGACGGCACCGTGGTGGGTGCCGAGCAGCCAGCGCTTGGCGAGACCGAACACCAGTGGATCCCCGGCAGGCGCTGGCAGAGCGCCAGATGGCGGGCGGCTTCGGCGGCCTTCTGTCGTTCCAGGTCAAGGGCCGCGCCGGCGAAGCGCTTGCCGTCGCCGGCCGGCTTCCGCTGATCGCGCGCGCGACCTCGCTCGGCGGCACCGAGAGCGTCATCGAGCACCGCCTCACGATCGAGGGCGCGGCGACCGGGGTGCCGCCCAATCTGCTCCGCCTCTCCGTCGGCATCGAGGACGCGGCCGACCTGATCGCTGACCTCGCCCAGGCGCTGGACAGGGAAGGCTGCACTAGTTAAGAGATTCTAGGGCGCGGGAGCGGCATACACCTGCGGTAGATTGGAAAAACGATGGCCGGTAATGGAATGATCGGGCCTGCAGCCGGTATTCTGATGATGCTCGCCATTGCGAACGCCCGGGCCGAGATTCGAATCGGCGTCGCCGCGCCGCTGACCGGCGGCATGGCCTGGGGGGGCGAGCAGACGCGTATCGGCGCGTACATGGCGCTGGAGGACCTGAACGCGCGCGGCGGCGTGCTCGGTGAGCCGCTCGCGGTGGCGCTGGTCGACGACTACTGCGATCCGGGCCAGGCGGTGGCGGCGGCGCAGAAGCTCGTGGCCGAGGGCGTGCCGTTCGTCGTCGGCCATCAGTGCTCCGGCGCCGCGATTCCAGCCTCGTCGATCTACGAGCAGGCGGGCATCATTTTCATCTCGCCGGCGGCGACCAATCCACAGCTGACCGACCGCGGTCTGCGCCACACATTCCGCACCTGTGGACGCGACGACGTGCAGGGGACCATGATCGGCGACTACATCGCCAAGACATGGCCCGGCGCGGACATCGCGATCGTCCACGACGGTCAGGCGTACGGCCAAGGAGTCGCCGAGGAGGCCGGACGTCGGCTCGATGCGCTCGGCATCGAGACCGAGCTGCTCGAGCAGGTGCAGCCGGGACAGAACGAATTCTTCGATCTCGTCGGGGCGTTCGAGGCCCACGGAATCGATGTGGCCTTTTACGGCGGCTATCCGGCGGAGGCGGGGCTGATCGTCCGGCAGGCGAAGGCGCGCCTGCCCGAGCTCGACTTCGTCGTGCCGGACGGAGTCGGCAGCGAAGACTTCTGGCTGATCGCCGGCGCCGCCGCCGAGGGCACGCCGATGACCTCTTACATGGACGCGACGGGACAGCCTGCGGCTGCCGATGCGGTTGCAAGGTTCAGGGCGGCCGGAACTGACCCGACCGGCACCGAGCTTTACGCCTACGCGGCCGTCCAGGCCTGGGCGCAGGCGGTGGAGCAGGCGGGCACCACGGACGCGGCTCGGATTGCAGAGGTGTTGCGCCAGGAACGGTTCGACACGGTGCTCGGCACCATCGGCTTCGACGGCAAGGGCGACGTCACCGGCTTCGATCCGTTCGTCTGGTACGTCTGGACCGAGGGCAAGTTTGTGCCGAAGGACCTGACCGAGTAGTCGCGAGGAGAGATCATGGGCTCGATGTGCCTCTTGCCGGGCGCAGGACTTGCGGCCCGGTACGCCATATCGTCGGCGCACGCCGAGGTTTCTGGTCGGCTCCGCGGCGCCTGGACCGGCCAGATGTCGTGGCACGGGGAGCAGCACCAACGCGCTGTCGAATTGGCCGTCGCCGAGCTCAAGAACGCCGGCGGCGTTCTCGGTGAGAATGCTTGCCACGTCAAGATCGCTGGCTATCGACGCGGCGCTGCGCAGGCACCCAATCCGCTCTGATCCCGGCGACCGGAGTCGTGAACATGCGTCGCGCCTCCCGACCAGGGCGGACCGCTACTTTGGCGGCTGGGGCATCGCCGAGGAGTGGTGGTCGACGATCTCCCAGTCGCCGTCGCGCTTGACCAGGGTGAAGCTGTAGCGCGCCGGCAGACTCTGCATCGCGCCGTCCTTCTCGTACGAGAAGGTGTAGTAGCCGGTGTTGACCGCGGCATCGCCGCCGTAGACCCGGATGTTGGGATCCTCGAAGGTCACCGTGAGCCCCGGCAGCGCCTTGTAGGCGTTGACGAAGTAGTCGCGGATCGCGGCCGGGTCGTCCCGCCGCTTGCTCGAGATCGTGCCCCACAGCACCGCGTCCTCGGCATAGAGGGAAAGGACCTCGCCCGGCTCCTCGGTGGTCCCCTTGGCCAGGTAGTCCCGCCACGCGTTCATGGCCGCAGCCACGTCGTCCTCGTCGTCCGCCCAGACCGGCAGCGCCATGCCGCAGACCAGCAAGGCCGCGACACCACAACCGACCGTTCTATACATCTCGCCCCCCGCGTACCCATCCCCATTGCCGGGATCGCATGTCAAGGCGATGAATGCCGCATGCTCACGAGCCGATGTCAAGGATCATTCCCAACCGCAGGACGAAGAGTTCCGCCCTGCAAAACAGGCCCGGTGGCGTTTGCGTCCGCGGGCCCCTTCGGGTCCGGGAGGTTCCGGGGGTCCGGCCGCCGGCACGGCCGACCAGCACGCTAGGCTAGACCGGCAAGGTATGGATGCGGGTGACGATCGAGGGTGGGGGGCCGCGCTCAGGCGCGCTCGGCGTGGAACAGGCGATAGGCGCCGTGCGCGACCGCGAGGATCTCGCCGGCGAAGTCGCCTTCGTGGAGCGCCATCGAGGTATAGGCGACGGCGCCGCCGATCCGCTGGATCGTCGCGGTCGCGACCACGCGGCCCGGCCGGACCGGCTTGATGAAATTGGCGGACAGGCTGATCGTGGCGAGACGCGCGAGCTCCGGGCGCGCCGCCAGCAGATGCACGCCGCCGACGGTGTCGAGCAGCACCAGGGCGACGCCGCCGTGGGCGACGCCGTACTGGCTGAGATGGCGCTCCTCGACCTCCAGCTCGACGTAAGCGCCGAGCTCGGCCGAGATCCTGGTCCGGTAGCCGAGCAGGCGCTGGAACGGGCCGGTCGCGGGCCCCTGGGGCTCTCGCCCGAATTCACCGACGAGCTCGTCGATCGCCTGCTCCTTTGCCGGTCATGCCGCAAAGCCCTGGGCGCCCCGTTGACAAAGCCCGCCGGCGCCGATTTGGCAAGCCCCCAGACGCCCGTGCGCGGGCGCGCTTTACACGCCGTGGCGGCGCCTTAGGTTCTGGCCCATGTGCGGGCGCTACATGCTGACCACCCCGGTCGATGCGCTGCGGCAGCTGTTCCTGTTCACGGAGCGGCCCAATCTGGCGCCGCGCTACAACATCGCGCCGACTCAGGACGTGCCGATCGTGCGCCGCACGCGTGACGGCGCGGCGCGCGAGCTGCTCATGGTGCGCTGGGGCCTGGTGCCGTACTGGGCGGACGATCCCAAGATCGGCAACCGCCTGATCAACGCCCGCGCCGAGAGCGTGGCGCGCACGCCGGCATTCCGCGACGCCTACGAGCGCCGGCGCTGCCTGGTGCCGGCGGACGGCTTCTTCGAGTGGCAAAAGGACGGCAAGACGAGGCAACCGCTCCTGGTGCGGCGCCAGGACCAGGCGCCGTTCGCATTCGCGGGGTTGTGGGAGCGCTGGCCGCAGCCGGGCGGAGCGGTGCTGCGCTCGTGCACCATCATCACCTGCCCGGCGAACGCGCTGATCGCACCGGTGCACGACCGCATGCCGGTGATCCTGGCGCCGGGCGACTTCGAGCGCTGGCTCGATCCCGAGGCGGGCGGGCGCGAGCTGCTGCGGCCGTGCCCCGCCGAATGGCTCGAGGCGCTGCCGGTGAGCCCGCGGGTCAACAGCCCCCAGAACGACGATCCCGAATGCATCGCGCCCGTTGCCGTTCAGGGCAGCCTGCTCTGACACGTTGCTCTTTGAGCTTGAGTCGACCAACGACGCCGGCCCCCCTTGACAATTTCCAAGCGGCGCATTTGTCATCGGATCGCCCGGTTTCACCGGCGCCCGGCGTCGCCTTCGCCCGAGAGCGAGGGGAGGTGACGCGGAGCCGGGTCGCGCGCGGCCGACAGGATGGCGATGCACAAGACGAACCAGGCTCCGGCGGCCACGCCAGCCAGCGCGACCGCGGGCGTGGAGATCGAGCTCAAGCTCTCCGGCCGGCCCGAGCACCTGAAGCGGGCGTTCTCGAGCACCGCGATCCGCGCCAGGGCCACCGGGCGCGACCAGACCAGGCGGCTCGAGAACGTGTACTACGATACCGACGACCAGCGCCTGCGGGCGTGTGGGCTGGCGTTTCGCGTGCGCAAGGACGGCCGGCGCTACTATCAGACCCTGAAGTCCGACGACGCCAGGGGGCTCGCCGCGTATCGGGGCGAGTGGCAGACGCCGCTCCGCTCGCGCGAGCCGGACCTCGCGCTCATGCCACCCGGCGCCACGGCGGTCCTGAACGGCGTGGCCCGCTCGGACGAGCTGAAGGCGGTGTTCACCACTCACGTGCGACGGCTGGTGCGGCTCCTCGCCGCCACCGATCGGCACGGCCGGCCGAGTCTGGTCGAGGCCGCGCTCGACCTCGGCACGATCGAATGCAACGGCGGCTGCCTGCCGATCGCCGAGCTCGAGCTCGAGCTGCTCGATGGCTCGCCCGATGCGCTGTACGCGCTGGCGCTGGAGCTCGACGCGCTCGCCCCGCTGCACGTCGAGACCCGCTCGAAGTCGGCGCGGGGCTACGCGCTCGCGACCGGCGCGCCGCCCGCCTGGCACAAGGCCGAGGCTTTGCGCTTCGCCACCGACGCGACGGTCGACGACGCCATCGGGGCGATCCTGCGCAACTGCGTCGAGCAATGGTGCGCCAACGAGGCGGCGGCTCACGACGGCAGCGATCCCGAGGGCGTGCACCAGATGCGCGTGGCGATCCGGCGCCTGCGCTCGGCCTTGTCGCTGTTCAAACCGCTGCTCGACCCGGCAC
>JBOHKK010000276.1:0-8617 GCA_050729115.1 Geminicoccaceae bacterium
GGCATCACCTGTGTCGTCGGCCCGAACGGTTCCGGCAAGTCGAATGTGCTGGACGCGCTGCGCTGGGTGATGGGTACCCAGGGTGCGAAGGATCTGCGCGGCGGCAAGATGGAAGACGTGATCTTCGCGGGCACCTCCGGACGCGCGCCGCTCGGACGCGCCGAGGTGACGCTGACCATCGACAATTCCGATGGCGCGCTGCCCATCGACTACACCGAGGTCTCTATCACCCGGCGCATGTTCCGGGACGGCGCGAGCGAGTACGAGATCAACGGCAGCAGTTGCCGACTGCTGGACATTCAGGAACTGCTCTCTGATTCCGGCATCGGCCGCGAGATGCACGTCATCGTCGGGCAGGGTCAGCTCGCCCAGATCCTCGAGTCCAAGCCGGAAGACCGCAGGGCTTACATCGAAGAGGCTGCTGGTGTCCTCAAGCATCGCAAGCGCAAAGAGAAGGCGCTGCGCAAGCTCACCGCGATGCAGGGCAACCTCGATCGCCTGAACGACCTGACCGCGGAGCTGCGCAGGCAGCTCAAGCCGCTGGGTAAACAGGCCGAGATCGCCCGCAGGGCCCAGGCCGTGCAGTCGGAGCTGCGGGACGCGCGACTGCGCCTGCTGGCCGACGACCTGGTGACCCAGCGGGCCGCGATCGCCAAGGAAGTAGCCGACGAGAACCGGATCCGGCAGCGGCGGGGCGAGGTCGAGCAGGCCCTGGAAGAGGTGACCTCCCAGCAGGCCGAGTTGGAGGCCGCCCTGGCCGAGGATGCTCCGAAGCTCGCTGCCGCCCAGGACACCTGGTACAAGCTCTCGGCGTTGTCCGAGCGGCTCCGCGGCACCATACGGCTGGCCATCGAGCGGCAGCGGCACCTGTCCGCCGACGTGCAGGCGCCCACCGGTGGACGTGATCCGGAGGACCTCCTCGCCGAGGCCGAGCAGGTCGCCGAGCGCGAACACGAACTCGCCGAGGTGGTGGAGCAGGCGCGCGGGATGCTGTCGGCCGCCGTCACCCGGCGCGAAGAGCTGGAACGCGCGGTCCAGGCCGCCGAGAAGGCGCATATGGCCGCAGTGCGTGCCATCGCGGATCGCCGCGAGGGGCTGGCGAAGCTCACCGGCCAGGTCGAGGCGCTGCGCAGCAAGAACGGCGCGACCGCGGAGGAGATCGAACGGCTCAGCGTCGGGATCGACGAGGCAGGCGCGCGGGCCGAGCTGGCCGTCGAAGAGCTCGAAGAAGCGCGCGCCGATGGCGGGCTCTCTGATAGCGATGACGCCGAGTTGCTCGAGCGGCACGACCGGGTGGTGCGGGCCAACGACCTCGCCAAGGCCAGGGTCGAGGAGCTGGTGCGGGCCGAGCGCCAGGCGGAGCGAGAGATCGCATCGGAGCGTGCACGCGTCGATGCGCTGTCGATGGGGCTCAAGCGCAAGGAAGGCGCGGGAGCGTTACTGGGAGCCGCCGACGAGCTGCCTGGCCTGCTCGGCTCGGTAGCCGCGCTGCTCACCGTGGAAGCCGGCTACGAGCTCGCGCTCGCCGCCGCCCTCGGGCCGGCCGCCGAGGCGGTCGCCGTGCGGGGTGGGCCCGACGCGCTGGCCGCATTGCGGTACTTGAAGGCCAACGACTCCGGGCGCGCGGGCATCCTCCTGGGCGCGGGACAGGCCGGCCCTGCGGATTCGGCGAGTTGGCCCGCGCTCCCACCCGGCGCACGCTGGGCCCGCGAGGTGGTGACCGCGCCGGAGGCGCTGCGTCCGGCCGTGGAGCGCGCCCTCGACCGGATGGCGATCGTGGACGACCTCGACGCCGCACGGGATCTGGTCGCAGCGCACCCGGCCGTGCGCGCGGTAACCGCCGACGGCGACGTGTTCGGCGCGCAGTGGGCGGTCGGCGGCGTTACCAGCGGCGAGAGCGTTATCGAGGTGCAGGCAGCTGTCGACGAGGCGCAGGACCGGTTGATCGCCGCCGAGCGGCGGCTGGAACGCACCGTCGCCGAACTGGACGGTGCCCGTGCGGAGCAACAGGCGCGCAGGGATGAGGTTGTCGCGGTCAAGGAAGCCCTGTCCGAGGCCAAGGTCACCAAGGCGCGCATCTCGGAGCGGCTCAACCGGCTCCAACAGGCGGCTCGATCCGCCGAGGCCGAGGTCGGGCGGCTGCGCGATCAGCGGGCCAAGGTCGAGGCCGGCAGGGAGCATGCCCTTGCCACGCTCGCCGAGCTCGAGGAGCGGCTGGCCGCGGTGTCCGATCAGCCGGTCGATGTCCATCCGGACACCACCGAGCGGGACACCGCTGTGGCCGCGCTGGCCGAGGTGCGGCAGGAGGAGGTCGATGCGCGGCTGGCGCTGCGGACGGCCGAGGAGCGCGCCCGGGGCATCGCAGGCAAGGCTGAGTCGCTGCGCCGGGCGGCGCATGCCGAGCGAGCAGCCCGGGAACGCGCCGAGAAGGCCAGGATCGCCCGCAAGCGCGGCGCTGAGATCGCGGCTGCCGTGGTGGACGGCGGTGAGGTCGCCTTGGAACGGATCGAGATCTCGTTGCAGCGCGCCGCCGCTGAGCGCGACGCCGTGCAGGCAGCCCGCCAGGGCCGGGAGGCCGCGCTGGCGCAGGTGCGGGGATCGGCGCGCGAGCTGGCGGGAGAGCTCGAGAAGCTCACCGACGCGGTGCACCGGGACGAGGTGCTGCGCGCCGAGCAGCGGCTGCGCCTGGAACAGCTGGAAACCAAGATCGCCGAGGACTTCGGGATCGGACTGGACGACCTGGTCACCGAATATGGCCCGGACCAGCCGGTTCCGGCCAGTCCGGCGGACATGGAGGAGTACGAGGAAGCCAAGGACCGTGGTGAGGACGTCACCGCGCCGCAGCCGATTCCCTATGACCGGCCCACCCAGGAGCGCAGAGCGAAGCGGGCCGAGCGCGATCTGGCCCTGCTGGGCAAGGTCAACCCGCTGGCGCTGGAGGAGTTCGCCGCTCTGGAGGAGCGCTACAAGTTCCTGTCCACCCAGCTGGAAGACCTCAAGGACACCCGCAAGGACCTGCTCACCGTCATCAAGGATGTCGACGACAAGATTCTCGAGGTATTCACCACGGCCTACACCGACGTGGCGCGGGAGTTCGAGATCGTGTTCTCTGTGTTGTTCCCTGGTGGCGAGGGCAGGATGGTGCTCACCGAGCCCGATGACCTGCTCAGCACCGGGGTAGACGTGGAGGCCCGCCCGCCCGGCAAGAAGATCCAGCGGCTTTCACTGCTGTCGGGTGGGGAGAAGTCCCTGGTCGCGGTGGCGATGCTGGTGGCGATCTTCCGCGCGAGGCCGTCGCCGTTCTATGTGCTAGACGAGGTCGAGGCGGCGCTGGACGACACCAACATGCGGCGCCTGCTCGGCCTGCTCGAGCAGTTGCGCCGGAGCTCGCAGCTGATCATCATCACCCACCAGAAGACGACCATGGAGATCGCGGACGCGCTCTACGGGGTGAGCATGCAGGGCGATGGCATCACCCAGGTGATCTCGCAGCGCCTGCGCGCCGTACCGGAGGAGCTGGCGGCCGCCGCCGTATAAAACGGACTAGGGTCGGCCAGGTGTTGCCGTTGGAAGCCCAGTCGTTTCTGTCGTCGGCCAATGCCTGCGCCACGTCCAGTGAGCTGGTTCGCCTTGTCCCCTGTTCCGGCAATCGCGGTGCGACGGGCGCCGTCGCTTTGCCCGCTGCGACCAGGCGGTCGAGCAGTGTTTCCGCGGGGCTAATGGGCACCAGCCGAGCAACCGGCGTGCCGGCACGTTCCGTTCTACGTCGGCAAGCGCCACCTGCAGGGGCGCCCCTGCCGTCAAGCCGGCGGATGCGAGGATGGCTGCGTGTCGAGCAACCTCTGGTTTTGGATCATCGTCGTAGTCGTCGTGGTCCTGACGATCGCGCTGGTCGCCGGGCTCACCATCGCCCGCAGGAGAAAGATCAGCCTTGCCGAGGCCGAGCAGGTTGAGGAGGGTGATGCCCCACCGAGAGGCGGCGGGTACAGCGCAGGCGGAGGTATCGCGCTCGCGCCGGGTGGCCCGATGGACGGCGCGCCCGATGTGCCCAGCTCGCCGCCGGTGCATCCGGTGCAGGAACGCACCGAGGTCGACGGCCAGCCCGGGGTGGGTGAC
This sequence comes from Geminicoccaceae bacterium, assembly GCA_050729115.1. Taxonomy (GTDB): domain Bacteria; phylum Pseudomonadota; class Alphaproteobacteria; order Geminicoccales; family Geminicoccaceae; genus JBKPNX01. The sequence goes on from JBOHKK010000276.1 coordinate 4,117, forward strand.
GACGCGTCGGTGCCAAGGGACGCGCCGCGCCGGGGCATCGTCGACGTCCGCCTGCCCACCGAAGACGTCTCCGAAGCCGAGCGCATTGCAGAGGTACCCGAGCCGGAATTGACTGCCGGGCCAGCGCCAGTGGTCGTGCCCGAGCAGTCCGCTCCCGCTCCGGTCGAGGAGATCGAGCCGACGACCGGGCGGATCGAGCGGCTCCGCGGCAGGTTGGCCAAGTCGCGGTCGGCGTTGGGCCAGAGCCTGCTCGGGCTGCTCGGCGCGGGCGACCTCGATGAGGACTCGTGGGAAGAGGTCGAAGACACCTTGTTGGTCGCCGACCTCGGCACGGCCACTACGACCGAGATTGTGACGAATCTGCGGGCGGAACTGTCCGCACGAGGTGTGCGGACCGCCGAACAGGCGCGCGCGGTGTTGCGGGAAGTCCTCATCGGCGCGCTGCATCCCGAGTTCGATCGCTCGGTGCGAGCGCTGCCGCACGCGGCGCCGGGTGGCGGCAAGCAACCGGCCGTGGTGCTGATCGCAGGCGTCAACGGAACCGGCAAGACCACCACCACCGGCAAATTGGCTCGGGTGCTCGTCGCCCAAGAGCACAAGGTGGTGCTCGGTGCGGCCGACACGTTCCGGGCGGCTGCCGCCGACCAGCTGCAGACTTGGTCGGAGCGGGTCGGCGCCGAGGTGGTGCGCGGCAAGGAAGGCGCCGATCCCGCGGCGGTGGCGTTCGACGCGGTCAAGCGGGGCATCGACAGCGAGGTGGACGCCGTGCTTATCGACACCGCGGGCCGGTTGCACACCAAGACCGGACTGATGGACGAGCTCAGCAAGGTCAAGCGCGTGGTGGAGAAGCAGGCCAAGGTCGACGAGGTGCTGCTGGTGCTGGACGCCACCACCGGCCAGAACGGCCTGATGCAGGCCAGGGTGTTCCGCGAGGTCGTCGACGTGACCGGCATCGTGCTCACCAAGCTGGACGGCACTGCCAGGGGCGGCATCGTGTTTCAGGTGCAGCGCGAGCTCGGTGTTCCGGTCAAGCTGGTCGGCCTCGGCGAGGGCCCGGACGACCTGGCCCCCTTCGAACCGGCCGCCTTCGTGGACGCGCTGTTGGGCTAGCACCCGGGGGCACTACGCGCACGAAGTGCCCCTGGCGCGCGTCGTCAGCGCACCGCCGCCGAGCGCATGGTTGGCCGCATGAAGGCGTAGTGCAGGCTGGCGCCGATGACGGCACCGAAGATCCAGGCGAAGCCGGCCAGGTTCCTCAACTCCGGCACCCACACCGTCGCCACCGAGAAGACCGAGCCGATGCCGAAGGCAGCGAGGGCCCTGAGGTTCCAGCCCCTGGTGTAGTAGTACTCGCCGGTCGGCTGGGCGGAGAACAGGTCCTGCAGGTACAGCCGCTGCTTGCGGAGCAGGTAGTAGTCGATGACCAGGATTCCGTAGAGCGGTGCCAGGACGGCGCCGAGCGTATCGACGAAGGACGCGATCCCGATTTTGCTCACGAACGACACCCACAGCGCGCCGATCACGAAGGCGATCGCCGCCGCGATCACCCCGCCGGTGCGCATGCTGATCTTGGACGGAACCAGGTTGGCGAGGTCGTAGGCGGGCGGAATGAAGTTCGCCACCAGGTTGATGCCCACCGTGGCGATGAAGAAGGTCAGCGCGGCGATCACGGTCAGCCAGACGTTGTCGACGCGTTCCACGATGTCGGCGGGGTTGGTCAGGGCCTCGCCGTAGAGCACGCCGGTGCCGGCCGTGATGATCAGCGCGAGGAACGAGAACAGGGCAAGGCTGACCGGCAGGCCGAGCAGGTTGCCCCGCTTCATCTTCGGCTCGGTCTTGACGAAGCGCGAGAAGTCGCCGTAGTTGATGATCACCGCCGCGAAGTAGGCGATCATCGTGCCGACAACCGCGACGAACGCGGCGATCGGGCCCGCCTGGTAGTCGCCGACGCCTGCGAACACCGCGCCGAGCTCGCTGAGCAGGCCACCACCGGCCTGAACCCAGATGGCGATCATGAGTGCGATCATCACCGCGTAGACCATGGGCCCCGCCCAGTTGAGGAACTTGGAGATCCAGTCGATTCCGCGCAGGAACAACGCCAGCTGGAACACGGCGACGATGATGTAGGAGGTCCAGCCGACCGAACTCATGCCGAGGAAGGTCCCGCCACCCGAGACGCCGAACACCGCGGTGATGAGCAGCGCGATGGCCGTGGAGGCGAAGTAGGTCTGCACGCCGTACCAGAAGATGGCGACGATGCCGCGCACCAGCGCGGGGAACATCGCGCCCCGGACGCCCATACTTGCGCGCGCCATCACCGGATACGGGATCCCGTACTTCACGCTCGGCTTCCCGGTCAGGTTCACCAGGGTCATCACGATGAAACCGGCCAGGACGATTCCGGCGAAGACGGCCCAGCCGTTGAGTCCGTAGGAGATGAACAGCGTCGCGGCCAGGGTGTAGCCAAAGAGGCTCTGGATGTCGTTGGACCAGACGTTGAAGATCTCGAATGAGCCCCACTTGCGCTTCTTGTGCGGGAGCGGCGCGAGGTCCTTGTTGTACAGCGTGGGGTCGATGGTGCGGATGGCCAGAGATTCATCCTGCGGTGCCGGCCCGAGGCTTCCGCCCGGCCGGGCGAGGTGAGATGTGACCTGGAGGGTCTGTTCGTCGCTCACAGCTACTCCCTTGGTAGATCGAGGAGCGGTGCGGATCGGGGAGGGAGGACGGAGGTGCACGTGAGCCGACCTCTCTGACTTATTCCGCTTCACGAAATCAATGTTTCGTACTTCGGATTGAAGCAGGCGGTGTGACCTACGTCAAGTAGCGGCGGCTGTCGAGATGGGCTACGCAGGGCCCCTGCGAAGGCACTGGCGGTCCGCGCTACCCCGGACTTGACTAGTGAGGTGACTACGCTCACTATGTATTCCACAAGGTGACAGTCGTATTTCGCTATAAGGAATTGGCTGGGTAGCTCGGTTCAGGGGAACCCGCGCTGCCGGAACGATGCGGAGGTGTGAGTGGTGGACCTGGTTTTCAAGGCCCAGCGGGTGATCACCGCGGCCGGCGAGGTCGCCCGGAGTATCGGCGTGGATGGCGGAAAGGTCGTGGCGATCGAGCCACTGGAGGCTGATCTCGCAGCGGAGAGAACCGTCGAACTGGACGCCGACGTGGTCCTCCTGCCCGGTCTGGTGGATACCCATGTGCACGTCAACGACCCCGGTCGCACGGAGTGGGAAGGCTTTGAAACAGCCACCAGGGCTGCTGCGGCGGGAGGGGTCACCACGATCGTCGACATGCCGCTGAACAGCATCCCGCCCACGGTCGACGTGGCATCGCTGGAGGTCAAACGCAAGACCGCTGAAGGCCGGGTCCATGTCGACGTCGGGTTCTGGGGTGGCGCGGTGCCCGGGAACCTCGAAGACCTGCGCGGGCTGCACGACGCCGGGGTGTTCGGCTTCAAGTGCTTCCTGCTGCACTCCGGGGTTGACGAATTCCCCCCGCTGAATCCCGCGGAGCTGGATCAGGCGCTGCGCGCGGTGCGCAGCTACGGCGCGCAGCTGATCGTGCATGCCGAGGACTCCGACGCCATCGAGCATGCGCCGACGGCGCACTCTGCTCGCGGAATCGGGGCTGATGCCTCCACAGCCGGTGGGCTGGGCAAGCGCTATGCCGACTTCCTGCGCTCGCGCCCGCGCGGGGCGGAAAATGTCGCGATCGCCCAGGTGATCGAACTTGCCCGCTGGACGGGTGCGCGCGTACACATCCTCCACTTGTCCTCCTCGGACGCCATCCCGATGATCGCGACGGCGCGGCGGGACGGCGTCCGTTTGACCGTCGAGACCTGCCCGCACTACTTGACCTTCACCGCAGAGGAGATCGGAGATGGCGCGACGCAGTTCAAGTGCTGTCCGCCGATCCGCGAAGCGGCCAACCGGGAGCTGCTCTGGAAGGGTCTGGCCGATGGCGTGATCGATTGTGTGGTCAGTGACCACTCACCCTGCACGCCGGAGCTCAAGCGGTTCGACGTCGGCGACTTCGGTGTCGCCTGGGGTGGCATCGCCAGTCTGCAGCTCGGGTTGCCCTCGGTATGGACCCAGGCGCGGCAGCGGGGCTTCGCGCTCACCGACGTCGTCCGCTGGATGGCCGAGCGGCCCGCCGCGCAGGTGGGGATGCGGAACAAGGGCCACATCGCGCTGGGCTACGACGCCGACTTCTGCGTGTTCGCGCCGGACGAGGCCTTTGTCGTCGACGTGGCGAAGTTGCGTCACCGCAACCCGGTCAGCGCTTACCACGGGCGACCGTTGGCCGGCGTGGTCCGCGGCACCTGGCTGCGCGGAGCCGAGATCACCGGCGATCAGCCGCAGGGCCGGCTGCTCAGCCGCGGGCTCTGCTGACCCGCAGCCGCAGCGCCTCCCTTTCCGCTCTCCAAGGGATCGCGCTGCCTCGTTCTTCTTCGGAAACTTTCTTCCATATCACGAAAGGACGCAGATGCGCATCCTGG
>JBOHKK010000277.1:0-8529 GCA_050729115.1 Geminicoccaceae bacterium
AAGGGCCGTTCTGGCAACAAATTTAGCATCACGCCCCGTTCGCGACATCAACCCCGTCTCAACAAAATCAATCACTTAACGCCCAAAATCCCCCGATTCTGAACGCTCACTGTCGAAGATGGGTCAAACACCCGTTGTTCTCGGCCCTGGTCCAAGTCGGCTAAGCGCTGACGGCGCCGGCCTTTCGGGTCGGGCCGTTGGCCCCTTTCGGAAACGTATCGTAGCGGGTGTCGGCGCTCCCGACACGCCGCGGCATACAAGGTGGGGTGAGGCGCAGCGGAGAGTTCCAGGGGAGGCAGCTACACCCCGGCGCCGTTGCCCATGGCGAGGAACTTCTGGCGGCGGCGGTGGCGCAGCTCGGCGCCGGACAGCACGAGGAGCGGCTCGAGCGCCTGCTCGAGCGCGTCGCCGATCGCGCCGATCGTCTCTGCGGGCGCGCGGTGGGCGCCGCCGAGCGGTTCCGGAACGATCTGGTCGACCACGCCCAGCTCGTGCAGGTCCTGGGCGGTGAGCCGCATCGCCTCGGCGGCCGCCGGCGCCTGCTCGCCGCTCCGCCACAGGATCGCAGCGCAGCCCTCGGGTGAGATCACCGAGTACACGGCGTGCTCGAGCATGAGCACCCGGTCAGCGACCGCGAGCGCGACCGCACCGCCGGAGCCGCCTTCGCCGATGATGGTCCCGACCAGCGGCACCGCGACCTGCAGGCAGGTCTCGATCGCGCGCGCGATCGCCTCGGCCTGCCCGCGCTCCTCGGCGCCGATCCCGGGATAGGCGCCCGGGGTGTCGACCAGGGTGAGCACCGGCAGGCCGAAGCGCTCGGCCAAGTGCATCAGGCGCACCGCCTTGCGGTACCCTTCCGGATTCGCCATGCCGAAGTTGTGGCGCACGCGGCCTTCGGTATCGGTCCCCTTCTCGTGGCCGATCACGACCACCGAGCGGCCGCGGAAACGGGCGAGACCGCCCTGGATCGCGCGGTCGTCGCCGAACGCCCGATCGCCGGCGAGCGGCGTGTAGTCCTCGAGCAGTGCGCGGGCGTAATCAGAGAAATGCGGCCGCTCCGGGTGGCGGGCGACCTGGGTCTTCTGCCAGGGGGTGAGCTTGGCGTAGGTCTGGCGGAGCAGCTTCTCGGCGCGGGCCTCGAGCCTGGCGATCTCGTCGGTGAGGTCGAGATCGCTGCCGTTGCTCAGGTGGCGCAGCTCCTTGACCTTGCCTTCCAGCTCGCTGATCGGCTTCTCGAACTCCAGCAAGTGCCTGCTTACTCCGGTTCGGCCGCGCGGGCGGGACTCAGCCGCGCCGGGCCGCGATCTGATCGGCCTTGGCGACCAGCGCCTCGGCCTGGCGAATCGAGGCGATGTCGATCAGCCGGCCATCGAGGCTGACCGCGCCCTTGCCTTCCGCCCGCGCCTGCGCCATCGCCTGAAGGATGCGCCTGGCCTTCGCCACCTCGGCCTCGGGCGGGCTCATCACCGCGTTGGCGAGCGCGATCTGGCTCGGATGGATCGCCCACTTGCCCTCGCAGCCGAGCGCCGCGGCGCGCTCTGCGGCCGCGCGGTAGCCGTCGGCATCGGAGAAGTCGCCAAACGGGCCATCGATCGGGCGCAGACCATGGGCGCGCGCCGCCACCACCATGCGGGCGAGCGCGTAGTGCCACATGTCGCCCCAATGGGCCGCGCGCGCGGCGCCGTCGACCCCGTCGGTGAGCACCGCGTAGCTGGGATTGGGGCCGCCGATGTTGGTGGTGCGCGCCCGGGTCGAGGCGGCGTAGTCGGCCACCCCGAAATGCAGCGCCTCGTTGCGCCTGCTGGCGGCGGCGATGCCGTCGACGTTGGCCATGCCGAGCGCGGTCTCGATGATCAGCGAGAAGCCGAGGCGCTTGCCCCAGCCCATCGCCGTCTCGCACTGGGTCACCAGCAGGTCGAGGGCGTAGACGTCGGCGGCGGTCCCGACCTTGGGGATCATGATCAAATCGAGCCGCTCGCTGCCCTGCTCGATCACGTCGATCACGTCCCGGTACATGTAAGGCGTGTCCAGGCCGTTGATCCGCACGGTCAGCGTCTTGTCGCCCCAATCGACCTCGTGCAGCGCCTGGATGATGTTCTTGCGCGCCTGGACCTTTTGGTCCGGGGCCACGGCGTCCTCGAGGTCCAGGAACACGACGTCCGCCGCGGAGCGCGCCGCCTTCTCGAAGAATTGCGGCGAGCTGCCCGGCACCGCCAGCTCGGAGCGATGCCGGCGGGGCGTGCATGGCTCGACGATGGTGAAACTCACGACATCTTCTCTCCGGGCGCGTGGTCGACCGCCCGATATCTAGGAACCCTTGGGGCGGATGTCACCCTCGGCACCCGGGATGCGGTGTCCGGCGGCGCCCTTGGCCCGCGCGCGGTGCCGGCGCCCCAGCGGGTGATGCGCCCGCACCGCCGCGGCCAAGCGTTCGCCCTGAACATGGGTGTAGATCTGCGTGGTCGCAATATCGGCGTGCCCGAGCATCAGCTGGAGGGCGCGCAGATCGGCGCCGCCCGCCAGCAGGTGGCTGGCGAACGCGTGGCGCAGCACGTGGGGTGACAGACGCGCGGCATCGAGCCCGGCCTCCGGCGCCAGCCCCCGCAGCAGCTGGGCGAGTCGCTGCCGGGTCAGGTGGCCCTGGCGCGCTCTCGAAGGGAACAGATAGGGGCTGCCCCGACGACCTCGGACGAAGGTTTCGCGAACCGCCAGATAGGCCGCCAGCGCCGCACCCGCGGCGCGCCCGATCGGCACCAGTCGCTCCTTGCCGCCCTTGCCTCGGACCACCAGGAAACGCCGATCCGAAGCGAGCGCCGAGAGCGGCAGGCCGATCAGCTCGGAGGCGCGCAGGCCGGAGGCGTACAGCAGCTCGAGGATCGCGGCGAGACGCAGGCCGTGGGCGCCCGGCCGGGCGTGCGCCGCCGCGATCAGGGCCTCGATCTCCGCCAGATCGAGCAACCGGGGCAAGGGCCGCCGCCCGCGGGGCCCATCCACGGTCTGGGTCGGATCGTCGCCCCGGCCGCCTTCGAGATAGACGAACCGATGGAACTGGCGGAGCGCCGACAGGCGGCGCGCCACCGTCGATGCCGCCATGCCACGCCTCGACAGCGCGCTCAGATACGCGCGCACCGCCTCGCCGTCGGCAGTCTCCATGGTGAGCGCGCGCTCGTGCAGGAAGCGTGCATAGTCGGCGAGATCGCGCCGGTACGCGTCCAGCGTGTGGCGGGCGGCGCCGCGTTCGACCGCCATCATCTCGAGGAAGCTCTCCGGCCAGGGCCCGTCCGGCATCAGGCCGCGCCCGCTCAGTAGCCGTCGATCACCGCGGTCGCCGCCGCGATCGCCCGGGCGTCCTGGTCGAGGCCGACCTGGCGCAACGCCCGCAGGCAGGCAACGAGCACTTCCGGATGGACCGCCTGCGGCCGCCCCTCCAGCATGGTCAGGGCATAGAGGACGGTGTCGCCGACGCGGCGGTCAGCCGCTGCACGCTCCAGACCACGCCACAGCGCGCTCGCCGGCGCGCTCGCCTGACGCTCGGCATGCGCCGGCAGCAGTCGTCCCCAGGCCTCGGCCTCGATCGGCGCCCCCACGCCCTCGAGCAGGGCGAGCATCCGTTCGGCGGGCACCCCGTCATCCGGGTCCGTGGGCATCCGGGCATCGACGGCCGACGCGTCGAGCCGCGGCACCGCATCGCTGCCCCCGATGCCCGCCAGAGCCAAAAGCGGCGCCAGAGTCGCGGCAGCACCCTGCAGTCGCGGATCCTGCCGGGCCGCGGCGGTGAGCACGGAGAACCAACGGCCGGCCGGCACCAGCAGGTCGGCCGCAAGCAGCGCGCGCGCGACGCTCGGCGCCATGCCCGCGAGGCCTCCGTCGGGCGGAAGCTCGGAGAACGGCATCGCGAACACCTCGGCGACCAGGAAACGCTCGGCGCCGCCGGCCGCGCGCCAGGCGGCATCCAGCAGCTCCGCGCGCGCCAGCGGGTCGCGCTCGTCGCGCACCGCGTTGTACGCCATGGCGCGGGTGGTTGGATTCCAGTTGCTTTGAATCTGCCACATGACATCGGTGGTATCGGCACCCGCCCGCTCTGAATACAGAGCCGCAAGCCGGTCCGCGGCTGCCGCCCCCACCAGGAACGCCTGCTCGGTGGCCGCCAACTGTCGGCCGCCGGCCAGAGCCGGCTCGCGCGCCACGGCCGCGAGGATCGGCGGCGAGGCTCCGGCCAGGGCCTCGGGCGGGAGCGGCCATTCGGCCAGCGCCAGGAGCGCGACGTGGATCGCCGAAGGTCGGGCGAGGCTCTGCAGGGGCGGCGGTTGCGCCTCATCGGCGATCGCCGTCGCCAGCTCGAAGAAGGCGGCATCGGCGGTCTGACGCGCCTCGCGCAGGAGATCGAGGCCGAGGCGGGCGCCGTCGGCATCGCCGGCCGCGAGGCGGCAATAGGCCCCGACCTTGGCCCAGAACTCCGCCCCGGTGGTGAGACCCACGGCGTCGGCGAGCCGACAGGCGGCCTCCTGGTCCCCCAGGAGCAGGGCCACCTCGGCGGCGCGGCGCGCGAGCTCGGAGTCGGTCGCGATGGGCGGCAGCTGATCGACCAGGATCTTGGCGGCATCCAGATCGCCCATGGCGATCAGCCGCGCCAGGCGCGCCCCGAGCAGACGGCCGGCACCGCCGGCGACCGGCGACCCGGTGACGAGCAACCGTCGGGCCAGGCGCCGGAGCGGCGGAACGTCGGTCACGACCGGCAGATCGGACAGGAGCGCGTACATCACCTCCGGATCGCTGCCCTGCCACGGCGCGCGATCGAAGCCGCCGCCCGATTCGGCCAGACCGATGGCGTCCACCTCCGGCGCGGCCAGCCCCTCGACCACGAACTCGGGGGTTGCCCCCGGAGGCGGCGCCGGCGACCCGGCCCGCTCACGCGGCGGGAGCGCGCGCTCCTGATCGGGTGTAAGGTCGGGTGCGGGCATCGATGGCGGGTCCGGCTGCGGGAACAGCCGGATCGGACCTTGTTGCGCGAAGCCCGCGCGCGCCGTAACCATGGTCGCCGAAGCGATCACCGTGGCCGCCATGCCGAGCCACAGCGCCGCGCCAAGGAGGGACAATCTGAACACGCCCAGGTCAGCGCGGGAACGTGGCGTCCGGTACGACCCGCTCGACCCGCGCGGTGGGCGGCGGGATCTCCCAGGTGACCAGGAACACCGTGCCGCCCAGCACCATGACGAGAAGCAGCACCAAAAAAAGACGATTGATCGTGGACATCGTTTCCAGCGCTGTCCGAGTTGCCTTCTGGCGGAGGACTTGCCTCGCGCCCGATCGCCGCTTTATATCCCATTGCGTGGCGAACTTTCAACGTCAGGTCAAGCGACCGGGCGCATAATCGCCTAAACGTCACAGGCCGATGGCAGCCCCAATCGACACCGCACCGGATCTGCCGCTCGATCGCACGATCGTGCTGATCGGCATGATGGGGGCCGGCAAGAGCGCCGTCGGCAAGCGTCTGGCCAAGGTTTTGGGCTGGCCATTCGAGGACGCCGATGCGGCGATCGAGGCGGCCGCCGGCGCGACCATCGCCGACATCTTCGCCGAGATCGGGGAGGCGGCGTTTCGCGACAAGGAACGTCGGGTGATCGCGCGCCTGCTGGGCGGCCAGAAGCAGGTCCTGGCACTCGGCGGCGGCGCGTTCTTGGACCCGGAGACGCGGCGGTTGGTGCGCGTCCGGGCGCTTTCGGTCTGGCTGCGCGCCGACCTCGAGGCGCTCCTCAGGCGGACCGGCCGGCGCGGCGAGCGGCCACTCCTGGCCCACGGCGATCCCCGGGCCACGCTCGAGAAGCTGCTCGAGCAGCGGGGACCGCTCTACGCCGAGGCAGACATCGTGGTCGACAGCGGCAAGGGGCCGCTCAATGTCGTGGTCGCGCGGGTGCTCGACGCCCTCGCCCGCCACAGGGGCGGAGCAGGACCGTGAGCACGGACGAGCGGCTCCGGGTCGAGCTCGGCGCCCGCAGCTACGACGTCGTGGTCGGCCGGGGTCTGCTCGAGCGCGCCGGACAGGAGCTCGCCAAGGTGGTGCGCCGACCCGAGGTGATCATCGTCACCGACGCCAACCTCGCCGCGACCGAGCACCTGACGGTCCTGGAACAGAGCCTGGATGCCGCGGCGATCGCGCGCCGCCGCATGGTCCTGCCGCCGGGCGAGGCCGCCAAGAGCATGACGCAGCTCGCCGGGCTGCTGGACCGGCTGCTCGATCTCGGCGCGGAGCGGACCACGACGGTCGTGGCGCTCGGCGGCGGGGTGATCGGCGATCTCGCCGGGTTCGCCGCCGCCGTCGCCCTGCGCGGCATCGACCACGTCCAGATCCCGACCACGCTGCTCGCGCAGGTCGACAGCGCGGTCGGCGGCAAGACCGGGATCAACACCCGCCACGGCAAGAATCTGATCGGCGCCTTTCATCAGCCGCGGCTCGTGCTCACCGACACCGCCGCACTCGCCAGTCTGCCGCCGCGCGAGTTGCGGGCGGGCTATGCCGAGGTGGTGAAATACGGCCTGATCGACCGCCCGGACTTCTTCGCGTGGCTCGAGACGCACGCAGAGCAGGTGCTCGCCGGCGAGCCGGCGGCGCAGCAATACGCCATCCTCGAGAGCTGTCGGGCCAAGGCATCGGTCGTCGCCGCCGACGAGCGGGAGCAGGGCGCCCGCGGCCTGCTCAACCTGGGCCATACCTTCGGCCACGCGCTCGAGGCCGCGTGCGGCTACGGTGACGAGCTGCGGCACGGCGAAGCCGTCGCGCTGGGCATGGTGATGGCGTTCGAGCTGTCGGTGCGCCTCGGGCTCTGCCCGGCCGCCGATGCCCGGCGGGTGCGCGCGCATCTTGCCGCCGTCGGTCTGCCGACCGCGCTGTCCATGGTTCGGCCCCAGGGTTTCGCGGCCGAACCCTTGCTCGCCGCGATGGGCCACGACAAGAAAGCACAAAGCGGCAGGCCGCGCTTCGTGCTCGCGCGCGGCATCGGCCGCGCCTTCACCGGCGCCGAGGTCGCGCCGGACTCAATCCGCGCGTTGCTCGATGCCGCCCGACCTTGATCCGTCATCCGGCAGCCGTCTGGCCGTCTTGGGCCTTGCACCCCAAGCCCCGGTCCTGGCCCGGCCGCCCCTCTCCAGCCTGACGTCCTGACATGACCATGTGGTACTCCGCTCTCGCCGTCGCGCTCCTGCTGATGGCGTCGGCCTTTTGCTCCGGCTCAGAGACTGCGATGACGGCCGCCTCCAGGGCGCGCGTCCATCATCTCGCAGGCGAAGGTCATCATCGGGCCAGCCTCGTCAGACGCCTCCTCGACAAGAAGGAGAACCTGATCGGCTCGCTGCTGGTCGCCAACAACCTGGTCAACATCCTGGCGGCGACGCTCGCCGCCGATGTGCTGATCCGGCTCACGGGCGACGCCGGCGTGGCCTACGCCACTCTCGTCATGACCGCGCTCGTGGTGATCTTCGGCGAGGTCATGCCAAAGACGTACGCGATCCGCGATCCCGACCGTGTGGCTTTGCTCGTCGCACCTGTCGTGCGCCTTCTCGTGCTGGTCCTGTCGCCATTGACCCGCTTGGTGGAGTGGCTGGTCAATCGCTTTCTCGGGCTGTTCGGCGTGCCAGCGCAACCGGACCCCCTGTCGGCGTGGGTCGAGGCTCTGCGCGGCACGATCGCGCTGCACGCCGAAGCCGGTGCGGTGGAGAAGCACGAGCGGGACATGCTCGGCGGCATCCTGGATCTGGCCGACGTCGAGGTCAGCGAGATCATGACCCACCGCAAGAGCATGGAGACGATCGACGCCGACAGCCCGATCGAGCAGATCCTGGAGCAGGTGGTCGCGAGCCCCCACTCCCGGCTGCCGGTGTGGCGCGGCGACCCCGATCGCATCGTCGGCGTGCTCCACGGCAGGGATCTGCTGGCCGCGGCCCACGCGCACGACCGCGATCTTGCGACGATCGACCTTGCCGCCCTGTCCAGCCCGCCCTGGTTCGTCCCCGACACCACGCCGCTGCGCAAGCAGCTGATCGCGTTTCGCCAGCAACGCCAGCATCTGGCGCTGGTGGTCGACGAGTACGGCGATCTCGAGGGCTTGGTCACGCTCGAGGACGTGATCGAGGAGATCGTCGGCGAGATCGCCGACGAACGCGACATCGAGACCCTGGGCATCGAGTCGCAAAGCGACGGCTCGGTGCTGGTCAGCGGCTGGGTCACGCTGCGCGACCTCAACCGGCATTTCGACTGGAAGCTGCCCGACGAGGAGGCCGCGACCGTCGCGGGCCTGGTGATCCACGAGGCCCAGCGGCTGCCCGACGTCGGGCAGAGCTTCGCCTTCCACGGGTTCCGCTTCGAGGTGCTGCGCCGCCAGCGCAACCAGATCGTGCTGCTCAAGGTGATCCCGCTGGCGCGGGTCGAGCCGGCATGAGACGGCCCCGGCGACGGCGCGCCGCCTGGAAAGAAGCTTGGACGCCAACGCTCGGCATCGTCATTGCGAGGAGCGCAGCGACGAAGCAATCCACAAA
>JBOHKK010000278.1:0-8497 GCA_050729115.1 Geminicoccaceae bacterium
ACCTCGCTGCCCTTGGCGCCGTGCGCCAGGCGCTTGTAGTGGTTGTGCACCGCCACCGAGAGCACCCGCTTGGCCTGCTCCTGCCCGATCACGTAGTCGTCCAGAACCCCCTTGATCTCGGCCGGGGTCATGACCGTCGGACCGGCGGCTTTCCGGTTCTTGCGATCCTCCTCCTTGATGATGTCGGCGCAAAGCTCGACGCATTCGTTGCAGATGAACACGTTGGGGCCCGCGATCAGCTTGCGCACCTCATGCTGGCTCTTGCCGCAGAACGAGCAGTAGAGCGTCGATTTCGCGCCGCCGTCGCCGGAATCGATCATGGGCACTCCAGATGTCGTCGCGGACGCCGCCGGGCGCGCGCCACAATCAGAACCAAACACGTCCGGATCAAAAGGGTCAAGTGTCCCGGCCAGGGTCTCGTAGAGATTTCCGGTAGAAGGGAAACGCAAGGCCTTAGCGCGGCGGTTCCGTGCGCCACCGCCGCGGCCAGGGCGACCGGGCTCGCCGCGAGATGCGATGGGACCGAGGGCGCTCGTCGCTATTGCGCTGACGCATTCGCTTGATTCCCTTGTCATTGCCGGGCTTGACCCGGCAATCCACTCTGGAGCCAGCGCCTGCCTTGCGCGTGGATGCCCGGATCAGGTCCGGGCATGACAAACAACGATACGTTCCGTTTGCGTCAGTGCTCTAGCGTGTCGGCACCGGGGTCTCGCCCCGGTAGTCGTAGAAGCCGCGCTGCGTCTTGCGCCCGAGCCAGCCGGCCTCGACGTACTTCACCAGAAGCGGGCAGGGCCGGTACTTGGAATCGGCAAGACCCTCATAGAGCACCTGCATCACCGCAAGGCAGGTGTCGAGCCCGATGAAGTCCGCGAGCTCGAGCGGCCCCATGGGATGGTTGGCGCCGAGCCTCATCGCGACGTCGATCGACTCGACGTTGCCCACGCCCTCGTACAGCGTGTAGATCGCCTCGTTGATCATCGGCAACAAAATGCGGTTGACGATGAACGCCGGAAAGTCCTCCGCGGTGACCGCGGTCTTGCCGAGCCGGTAGACGACCTCCCGGATCGCCTGAAAGGTCGGCTCGTCGGTCGCGATCCCGCGGATCAGCTCGACCAGCTTCATCGCCGGCACCGGATTCATGAAGTGCATGCCGATGAAGCGCTCGGGCCGATCGGTCACCGCGGCGAGGCGGGTGATCGAGATCGACGAGGTGTTGGTCGCGATCAGGGCGTCCTCGGGCAGATAGCCGATCAGCGTCTTGAGGATGTCGCGTTTGATCGTCTCGTCCTCGGTCGCCGCCTCGACCACCAGCTGGCAATCCCGGAATCCGGCGTAATCGGTGCTGAGGTGGATGCGCGCGAGGGCGTCCTGGCGCTCGGCATCGGTGAGCGTGCCCTTGTCGACCCGGCGCTGCAGATGGGTGCTGATCCGCTCCAGCGACTGATCGAGGCGCTCCTGCGCGATGTCGAGCATGCGCACCTCGAGGCTGGCCAGCGCCGCGACCTCGGCGATGCCGGTCCCCATCTGGCCGGCCCCGATGACGCCGATGCACTCGATCTTGGGGATCGGCGGCAGATTGTCGGCGTCGCTGTCCATCGGCATCCTTCGAGACCCGCGCCTCGTGGCGTGATCAGCTGCCCTTGCGAAGCTCGGCGGTGAGCTCCGGCACGGCCTTGAACAAGTCGGCGACCAGGCCGTAGTCGGCGACCTGGAAGATCGGCGCTTCCTCGTCCTTGTTGATCGCGACGATCACCTTGCTGTCCTTCATCCCGGCGAGGTGCTGGATGGCGCCGGAGATGCCGACCGCGATATACAGCTCCGGAGCGACGATCTTGCCGGTCTGCCCGACCTGGTATTCGTTCGGCACGTAGCCGGCGTCGACCGCGGCGCGCGAGGCGCCGACCGCGGCGCCGAGCACGTCGGCGAGCGCCTCGATGATCCGGAAGTTCTCGCCGCTGCCCATGCCGCGCCCGCCGGAGACGACCACCCGCGCCGAGGTCAGCTCGGGACGCTCGCCGCCGCTCACCTCGCGCCCGACGAACTCGGCGAGCCCCGCCGGCTCGACCGCGTCGACCCGCTCGATCGCGGCGCTGCCGCCCTCCGCTGGGGCGGCATCGAACGCGGTCGTCCGCACGGTGATCACCTTCAGGGCATCGCTGGTCTGCACCGTGGCGAGCGCGTTGCCGGCGTAGATGTAGCGCTTGAAGGTGTCGGGCCCGAGGACCTCGACGACGTCCGACAGCTGGGCGACGTCGAGCAGCGCGGCAAGGCGCGGCATGACGTTCTTGCCGTACGTGGTCGAGGCGGCGAGCACCGCCTGATAGGCCGGCGCCAGCTGCTCGAGCAGCAGCGCCAGGTCCTCGGCGACCGGCTCGGCGTACGCCGGATGCAGGGCCTGCAGCACGCGGGTGACGCCCGCGACCTTGGCGGTCGCCTCGCACGCCGGGGCGCAGTCATGGCCGGCGATCACCACGTCCACCGCGTCGTCCAGGGCGCTCGCCGCGGTGATCGCGTGCAGCGTCGCCTGCGCCAGCTCGTCGTTGTCGTGCTCTGCCAGAACCAGGACGCTCATCAGATCACCTTCGCCTCGCTGCGCAACTTCTCGACCAGCTGCGCAACGTCGGCGACCCGGACACCGGATTGCCGGCGCGGCGGCTCCTCGACCTTCAGGATCCTGTGGCGCGGGCTCACGTCGACGCCGAGTTCCTCGGGCGTCAGCACGTCGATCGGCTTGCGCTTGGCCTTCATGATGTTGGGCAAGGATGCATAGCGCGGCTCGTTCAGGCGCAGATCGCAGGTGATGATCGCGGGCAGGTTGAGGAGCACCTTCTCGAGCCCGGCGTCGACCTCGCGGGTCACCTCGAGCTTGCCGTCGGCGAACGTCAACTTCGAGGCGAACGTGCCCTGCGGCCAGCCGAGCAGGGCGGCCAGCATCTGACCGGTCTGGTTGCAGTCGTCGTCGATCGCCTGCTTGCCGGTGATCACCAGTCCGGGCTGCTCGCGCAGGGCCACCGCCTTGAGCAGCTTGGCCACGGCGAGCGGCTGCAGCTCGGCATCGGTCTGCACGTGAATTGCGCGATCGGCGCCCATCGCGAGCGCGGTGCGGAGCGTCTCCTGGCACTTGGCGTCGCCGAGCGATACCGCGACCACCTCCTCGGCCCGGCCCGCCTCCTTCAGGCGGATCGCCTCCTCGGTGCCGATCTCGTCGAAGGGATTCATCGACATCTTGACGCCCGCGGTCTCGACGCCCGAGCCGTCGGCCTTGACGCGGATCTTGACGTTGAAGTCGACCACGCGCTTGACCGTGACGAGGACCTTCATGGAAAGCGGGCTCCTTGGTACGCCGGCTCGGCTGGCGCGGCGCCGCTCGGGTGCGCCTGCGGGATTTGCTGCACCGCACCCGAACTAGGCGCGCGCCGGCTCTTTGTCAATTGCGTGACAGGCGCGGGATCTTTGGATCGACCCGGGCGGTATCGATCTAGCGTTTTGTCTCCGGTCCCAGGATCGGTATAGTCAGGCCCAGCTCGAAAGGTTACCGCGCCTGGCGCGCGCTTCGGCTCGACAATGCCGCGGGCGCGGACCGTCCGTCCCGGTGACGAGGGAGGCATCATGGCTCAGTTCAGCGAACACGATCTCACCGATGCGGTGATCGAGCGGCTCGCCGAGTGCGACGATCCGCGCTTCAAGACCGTGATGAGCTCGCTGATCCGGCATCTTCACGCCTTCGTCCGGGACGTCGAGCTCACCGAACGCGAGTGGATCACCGCGATCCGGTTCCTCACCGAGGTGGGTCAGGCGTGCACCGACAAGCGCCAGGAGTTCATCCTGCTCTCGGACACGCTGGGGGTCTCGATTCTGGTCGACGCGATCAACCATCGGCTGCCGACGGGCGCGGTCGAGTCGACGGTGCTCGGGCCGTGGTACCTGGAGGGGGCGCCGGAGCTGCCACTGGGCGCCGACATCAGCAACGGCGTCGCGGGCGAGCCGACCTTCTATTCCGGGCGCCTTATGACCCTGGGTGGCGAGCCCATTGCCGGCGGCCTGCTCGACGTATGGTCGGGCGACGGCGCGGGGCTCTACGACATGCAGATGCCGGGGCAGACCGCGATGCTCTGCCGCGGCAAGTTCCGGACCGACGCCGAAGGCCGCTACTGGTTCCGGTCGATCCGGCCGACCTACTACCCGGTCCCGACCGACGGCCCGGTCGGCAAGATGCTGCGCAAGATGGGGCGCCACCCCAACCGCCCGGGCCACATCCACATGATCGTCTCCGCGCCGGGCCACGAGACGGTGACGACCCACCTGTTCGTCGCGGGCGCGCCGTATCTCGACTCCGACGCGGTCTTCGCGGTCAAGGATTCCCTGATCGTCGACTTCGAGAGGCACGAGCCGGGCGCGGCACCCACGGGTGAGGTCATGGACGTGCCGTTCTACACGGCCGAGTACGACTTCCGCCTGGCCCCGGCCAACGGCTGATCGCGACCGCCACCTCAGGGCGTCATCTGCCGGGTTTTCCCTGTGCGCCGACGCCGGCGCCTGAATCGGTGGACGGCGGGCGGCGCACAGAGCACAGGAGTGGCACGGTCAGCGCCTTGCCAACCTTGGCTCGGCGGACCTGCGGATGGCGGAAGGGGCCGGCGCGAAGCCGCCGGGGCGGCGGATTGCCACCATACCACGCGTCGCACGCCAGGACAGGGTGGTTGACAACGGTTGACAGTCCACGCTCTTCCGAGACTTGTCCAGCGGCACCACGCGACCACAGGCACCACGCGACCACAGGCGCAGTGATCTGCCAGGCGCCGACGGCGCCGCGTGCCTGCCGCGGTCCAAGGTGGGCCCGCGAGAGGAACAGATCATGACCCGACGCTTCGTCGACATCTCCGCACCCCTACGGGCGGGCATCGGCTCGGACCCGCCGGGTTTCGAGCCCGAGATCGAGTATCTGGATCACCGGCAGACCGCGGCCGACGTGTGCCGGTTCTTCCCGGGGCTCACGCCCGCGGACCTGCCGGGCGGCGAGGGCTGGGCGATCGAGCGCCTGCGCATCGTCACGCACAACGGCACGCATCTCGATGCCCCCTATCATTTCCACTCGACCATGAACCGCGGCGAGCGCGCGATCACGATCGACGAGGTGCCGCTCGAGTGGTGCTTCAACCCCGCGGTCAAGCTCGACTTTCGCGATCTCGCCGACGGCTACGTCGCGACCGCGGCCGACGTCGAGGCGGAGCTGCAGCGGATCGGCCACACGCTGAAGCCGCTCGACATCGTCCTGGTCAACACCGCCGCCGGCGCCGCCTACGGCCAGCCCGACTACGTCGCCAGGGGGTGCGGCATGGGCCGCCAAGCGACGCTGTATCTTCTGGAGCGCGGCGTCCGCGTCACCGGCACCGACGGCTGGAGCTGGGATGCGCCCTTCGTCCACACCAAGGAGCGCTACGCTCGCACCGGCGATGCCAGCCTGATCTGGGAAGGACATCGCGCCGGCATGGAGATCGGCTACTGCCACCTGGAGAAGCTGCACAACCTCGAGGCGCTGCCGCCGTCGGGCTTCGCCGTATGCTGCTTTCCGTTCAGCATCAAAGGCGCCTCGGCCGGCTTCACCCGGGCGGTCGCGATCATCGACCAATGACGCCGCCGCGCGCGGCCGGAGGCCCGGAAAGCCTGCCGGGCTCGGGGCATGGCCCGGCGCGATGCGGGCCCGGCCACAACGCTCCGCGACGCGGGCCTTGCCTCAACCCGCTCCGTGGACTTGCGGCGAGGTGGCGAGAGCGCGCTTACCGAGCGGCGTGGTGGTGCGCCCCGGCCCTCGCCGAGGGCGGCAGGGCGGCGACCGCGTTCGCCGCCTGCTCGGCTTCCAGCGACTTGATGGCGCGCTGCAGCTTCTCGAACGCGCGCACCTCGATCTGGCGCACCCGCTCCCGCGAGATGCCGTACACGCCGCTCAGCTCCTCGAGCGTCGTCGGCTCGTCCTTGAGGCGCCGCTCGGTCAGGATGTGGCGCTCGCGCTCGTTGAGCACGCCCATGGCCCGGTGCAGCAACGACATCCGATGGTCGAACTCGTCGGCCTCGACCACCCGCGCTTCCTGGCTGGCAGCCTCGTCGACCAGCCAGTCCTGCCAGTCGGTCTCGCTGTCCACTCGCAGCGGCACGTTGAGCGAGCGATCGGCGCCTTCGAGCCGCCGGTTCATTTCGACCACCTCGGTCTCGGTGACGTCGAGACGCTCGGCGATCGCCTTGACGGTTTCCGGCGCCAGATCGCCCTCGTCGATCGCCTGCATCTGGCCCTTCAGCTTGCGCAGGTTGAAGAACAGCTTCTTCTGCGCCGCCGTGGTGCCCATCTTGACGAGCGACCAGGAGTGCAGAATGTATTCCTGAATGGCGGCGCGAATCCACCACATGGCATAGGTCGCCAGACGGAAGCCGCGATCCGGGTCGAACCGCTTGACCGCCTGCATCAGGCCGACGTTGCCTTCGGAGATGATCTCGTTGAGCGGCAGACCGTAGCCGCGGTAACCCATCGCGATCTTGGCGACCAGACGAAGATGGCTGGTCACCAGCTGATGCGCCGCCTCGGTGTCGCCCTGCTCCTGCCAGCGCTTGGCCAGCATGAACTCCTGCTCGGGCTCGAGCATCGGGAAGCGCCGGATCTCCTCGAGGTAGCGCGAAAGGCTGGAGCCTTCCGCCGGGACTGTCAGAAAGTTCGCCAAGTGTTCCGTCTCCGAGTGCGTCGCAAACCCAGACTATATTGGACGCAGGGGGGCAAAATCCAGTACGCCGGGGAGGCAGCTATGCGTTCACCCTGCCACGGTATGGTTAACAAATGATGAACGCGCAACCTCGGCGCGTAGATGCTCACAGAGGCGGTCGAAACCCGGCGGCGGCGCCCGGTCAAAGCACTGCCATTCCCCGGTCACCGGATGCTCGAAGCCCAGCCGATGCGCATGCAGAGCGATCCGCTCGAAACCGGCGAGAAAGCTCCGCAACGCCGGCCCGACCTGCGGCCGGCGCCGGGGCCGATACACCGGATCGCCGATGATCCCCAGACCGAGGGCGCCGAGGTGCACGCGGATCTGATGGGTCCGCCCGGTCGCCAGCGCCACGTCCAGGCGCGCCGCCAGCGTGCCGAAGGCTTCGAGCAACCGATAGCGGGTCGACGCCGGCTTGCCGGTCTCGACCACGGCCATGCGCTTGCGGTCCTTGGGGTGCCGGCCGATCGGCCGGTCGATTGCGCCCTGCGGCCGCGCAGGCACGCCCCAGACGATCGCGGCGTAGGTCCGTTCGATCCGATGCACGCTGAACTGCGCGGCGAGGCCGAGGTGGGCGCGATCGTGCTTGGCGACCACCAGAAGGCCGCTCACGTCCTTGTCGAGGCGGTGCACGATGCCCGGCCGCAGCACCCCGCCGATCCCGGACAGGCTGCCCGCGCAGTGGGCGAGCAGGGCGTTGACCAGCGTGCCGCGCGCGTGCCCCGGCGCCGGATGCACGACCAGGCCGGCGGGCTTGTCGAGCACCAGGAGGTGCTCGTCCTCGAACACGACGTCGAGCGGCCGTGCCTCGCTCTGCGGTGCCGCGGGCCGCGGCTCCGGGACGTGCACCGTGTAGCGCTGCCCCGGTTTGACCCGGCTCGATCCGTCGGTTATCACCGCAGCGTCGCGGCTGACCTCCCCGGCCCCGATCAGGTCCTGGAGGCGGGCGCGCGACAGCTCCGGCAGTCGGGTCGCCAGGAATTTGTCGAGGCGCTGGCCGGCATCGTCCGGGCCGGCGGTCGCGGTCAGGATGCGGCGCATGATCGGCGGCTAGGGTGGACAACATCTCGAGCCTCCTCAAGGCCTTTGTGATCGCGGGCGGGATCGCGCTGGTAGCCGGCACCATTCTGCTCGTCGTGCTGATCGTGATGCGGGCGGGCGAGCGCCAGCCGATCGTGCAGCAGGCGCCGCAGATCCTGCGGCTGCCGGCCGGCGCCCGCATCGAGCAGGTCGTGGTCGACGGCCGTCGCCTGGTCCTGCTCGGCCGCGACGGGGCGGGCATGCAGTTCCTGGCGGTGGTCGATCCCGTCACCGGCGAGCGCCTGAGCCTGCTGCGGGTCCAGCCGGAGGAGGCAGCACAGCCGCAATGACCGCCTACCAACCATCGAGATCGGGCAAGCGGTTCCGCTCTTTCGTCACCCCGCGCCCGCCCCAATAGGGTCCGGGTAACCTCATGCTGACCAATTTCGACGACCATGGCGCGGACATGAAATGCTGCGAATCCGTGCGCGCGGCCCAAAATCTGGCGGGCGCGCGGATTCCCACCGGCGCGCGGATTCCCACCACACGGCGATCCTCGCCAGACCGCCTGATACCGATCCCACGAGATCCTGATCTTCGGAATCGGTATCGCGCACAGGGGTTGGCGCGCCGCTCCGCACCGACCACCGCGGTCGCGCGGCGCTCCGGGCTCGCTTGGGACTTCGGACCGACCACCAGGACCGGCCCGGTCCAGCGAGCCACCGAGG
>JBOHKK010000279.1:0-8472 GCA_050729115.1 Geminicoccaceae bacterium
CGCCACGCGACCGCGGTGGTCGGTGCACGCGCGATACCGACCGCCAAGTTCAGGACTTCACCAGGGTCGGTATGAGCCGCGTAGCGAGCGGCGCCGGGGCGCCGCCGCCGTCGATCCCAACTCTTCACGCGATCTCACGATCAGCATGATTCTTGTGCCGACCGCGAAGTCAGGGCTTCGCAGGATCGGTATTGGTGATCGTCCGCTCTCATGCATGCAACTGTCGAACGCTCATGCGTCGTTCTTGTCTGCGGTCCGGATCGCGCGGAGCGGTCGATTCCCACCCCACTTTATGGCGCTGAGAGGCCGGCGCCCGCGCGGCGCCGGGCTGCGGGACGAGCGATCGCGGCCCCGCCGTCAGCTCATTCATGGTCGGTCTCGGGAGCCCGGTGCTTGGGCTTGCGCGAATACCGCCGACGGTTGGCCTCCCGCCGCGCCCGATAGAGGGCCTCGCGCAGCACCCGTGCCACGGGGTTGCGCCGGCGCGGCGGCTTGACGGGTTTTCCCCGGCGGTTCTTCATGATCCTGGCACCAACACCTGCTCCGAGCGCCATGCAGGACGAGGGCGGATGGCGTTGCACGACCACCTGCGTCCAAAGACACGGCAACCCCGGTCCCTGCCTGCGGCTTGCGGCGGCGCTTGGCGGCGTGAGGCTTGGCGGGGTGAAGCTCCCCCTGGAGCATCCTCATTTCAGCCCAGCCGTCTGAAACGACGCAATCAAGCTTATCAGGAGGCGCCGACACTGGGGACCATTCCAGAGTGCCAATAGCGACTCGAATGGGTTGCGTTGAGGTAGATGTATGCGTATAGATGATCAACTGTAAATAGCAGGAGTATCGACATGAGAGACTGGATCTGGTCGGTCTCTGTCGCGACCTTGGCTGTGTTGATGCCTCTCTCAGGTTCTCATGCGGCTTGTAGGCCGTCCGACCTGGAAGATCGGTGGGACGCCTATGCGATTGGCGACGATTTCGGGGTTGCGTACTGGCAACGCTGTAGCCTTCGGATCGATGACCGAGGCCGCTTTCGCTCCGGCAGTTCGTGCAAGGATCATCTTGGAGAAGAAAGTACCTTGTCGTCGGCTGACTTCAGGCTCAGGAGGAGTTGCCTCCTGACCGGGTCATTCGAGCAGAGCTTCGAAGAAGCTTCAGCCATATGCGACATTCGCGCGACGCTTTCCGCCGACAAGCAGATCTTGAGCGGGGTCGGTGAATGCGACGACGGGGACATCTTCCTGCTCAATATGGTTCGACGCTAACCGGTATTCTGAGGATTCTCCGTTAGTTGCTCTTGGTGTCCGGCGTGGCCTCGCCGTGTCCCAGCCGCTCCGCGAAGATACGCGGGGCCAGCGCCTGCACCTTTGCGATGCCGCCTTCGCGGCGCTGGCCGTAAAGCCAGCGCCCCCGGCAGGGCCGGGGCTTCGGCCTGGCGCTCGACCGCGTCCCTGTCGCCCTTGGACACCCTCCATCAGCCAGAACCTCCTGGCGGCAAACGACCCGCCACCAGGCACGCCATCAGGAAAACGCCGGCACGTGTGGTGGGTCGAATCACCACCATCGTCAGCTCATTCATGGTCGGGCGGCGGCTTGACGGGTTTTCCCCGGCGGTTCTTCATGATCCTGGCACCAACACCTGCTCCGAGCGCCATGCAGGACGAGGGCGGATGGCGTTGCACGACCACCTGCGTCCATACATACGCCAAAGCCGATCCCTCCTGCGGATTGCCGCCGGGGGGCGCATCGTGCCCGAGTGAGGCGCCGGTGGACTTCCTGATCATCCAGCTGCTGAACGGCCTCGCCACCGCCTCTTCCCTGTTCCTGGTCGCATCCGGCCTCTCGATCATTTTCGGCGTCACCCGCATCGTCAACTTCGCCCACGGCTCGTTCTACATGCTGGGCGCCTATGTCGCGGTGAGCCTGACCGGCTGGCTGGAGGGAAGCACCTCGGCGCTCGGCTTCTGGCTCGGCATCCTGCTTGCCGCCCTGATCGTCGGCGGGCTCGGCGCCCTGATCGAGATTCTGCTGCTGCGTCGCATCTACCGGGCGCCGGAGCTGTTCCAGCTGCTCGCGACCTTCGGCGTCGTGCTGATCGTGGGCCAGCTGGTGATCATGATCTGGGGACCCGAGGACCTGTTCGGCCCGCGGGCGCCGGGCCTTGCCGGCTCGATCACGATCCTCGGCCAGCGCTTTCCCCAGTACGAGCTGGTGCTGATCGCGCTCGGGCCGGCCGTGCTCGGCGCCCTGCACCTGCTGTTTCGCCGCACGCGCTGGGGGATCCTGGTCCGCGCCGCGACCCAGGACCGCGAGATGACCGGCGCGCTCGGCGTCAACCAGGCCTGGCTGTTCACCTCGGTGTTCGCGCTCGGCGCCGGGCTCGCCGCACTCGGCGGCGCCTTGCAGCTGCCCCGCGATGCGGTGTCCCACGACATGGACCTGCGGATCATCGTCGATGCCTTCGTCGTGGTCGTGGTCGGCGGTCTCGGCAGCGTGCCGGGCGCGTTTCTCGCCGCGCTCCTGATCGGCGAGCTCACTGCCTTCGGCATCTGGGTGTTCCCGCAGCTCACCCTGGTGCTGACCTTCCTGATCATGGCGGTGGTGCTGATCCTTCGCCCCTCGGGCCTGCTCGGCTCGCCCGAGCTCGGCCCCCAGGTCGCGCCGGCAGCGGCGGCCGCCCCGCTGCAGCCGCCCTCGCGGCCGGTCCGACTCGTCCTTGGCGCCGGCGCGCTTGCTCTCTTTGCCCTGCCGCTGCTGGCCGGCCCCTACCTCCAGTTCCTGCTGGTCGAGATCTTCTGTCTGGTCCTGTTCGCCGCGAGCCTCCAGCTCATCCTGGGCCCGGGCGGCATGATCTCCTTCGGCCACGCCGCGTACTTCGGGCTCGGCGCGTACGGCGCCGGACTGCTGGTCGAGCACCTGGCCGCGCCAATGGAGCTCGCCTTGCTGGCGGCGCCCTTGGTGGCGCTCGCCGGCGGACTGCTGTTCGGCTGGTTCTGCGTGCGCCTCGCCGGGGTGTACATGGCGATGCTGTCGCTCGCCTTTGCCCAGATCGTCTACGCCGTGGTGTTCCAGTGGTACGACTTCACCGGCGGTGACAACGGCCTGGTCGGCATCTGGCCGTCACCCTGGGCAACCCCGGCCTGGGTTTACTATTACCTCACATTAGTGATTGCCCTTATCGCCATGGTTTTGCTGCGAAGAATCGTCGTCGCGCCATTCGGCTCGACCTTGCGGGCGTGCCGGGACGCCCCGGCGCGCGCCGAGGCGATCGGGATCGACGTCGCCCGGCATCGCTGGCTGGGGTTCGCGCTCGCCGGCGCGTTCGCCGGGCTGGCCGGCGGTATGCTCGCGTTCCTCAAGGGCACGATCGATCCGAGCTGGCTCGCCGTCCCGCAATCGGTCGAGGGTCTGGTCATGGTCCTGCTCGGCGGCGTGCATACGCTCACCGGCCCGAATCGTGGGCGCCGCGGCGTACCACGGGCTGGAGATCTGGTTCTCGACCCTGACCCGGTTCTGGCCGCTGGTCCTCGGTCTGATCATCGTCGCCCTGGTGCTGGCGTTCCCGCGCGGCATCGTCGGCTACCTGGCCCGGCGCGTGCCCCAGGCCGAGGGGCTGTGATGGCGATCCTCGCCGTCCAGCGTCTGACCAGGTCGTTCGGCGGCATCCGGGCGGTGAGCGACGTCCACTTCGCCCTCCAGGCCGGCGAGCTGTGCGCCCTGATCGGCCCGAACGGCGCCGGCAAGACCACCTGCTTCAATTGCCTGAGCGGTCAGATCCGGCCTGATGCCGGCAGCGTCCGATTGGCCGGCCGCGAGCTGGTCGGCCTGCCGCCGCGCGCCATCTGGCGGCTCGGCGTCGGACGCACCTTCCAGATTGCGCAGACCTTTGGCTCACTCAGCGTCGCCCAGAACGTGCAACAGGCGCTGTTGTCGCATCACCGTCGCACCTTGAACCTTTGGCAATGCGCGGACGACCTGTACCGGGACGAGGCGCAGGCCCTGCTCGATCGCCTGGACATGAGGGAGCAGGCGCAGCGCCCGTGCGCCGTGCTCGCCTATGGCGATCTGAAACGGGTCGAGGTGGCGATCGCGCTCGCCCATCGCCCGAGGCTCCTGCTCATGGATGAGCCGACCGCCGGCATGGCGCCGGGCGAGCGGCTCCAGCTCATGGCGCTGATCAGTGAGCTCGCCCGGGCGGAAAGCCTCGCGGTGCTGTTCACCGAGCACGACATGGACGTCGTGTTCGCGCACGCCGATCGGATCATGGTCATGAGCCGTGGCGAGCTGATCGCCGACGGCACGCCCGCAGAGGTGCAGGACGACCCCGCGGTTCGGGAAGCCTATCTCGGCACCGGGCCCATCCCGGTGCGCAGGGAGCCCCCGGCGGGTTGAGATGCTGGAAGTGGCAGGGCTTCACGCGCACTACGGCCGCGCCCACATCCTCGCCGACGTGAGCTTCGCGGTCGGCCGCGGCGAGGTCGTGGCGCTGCTCGGGCGCAACGGCGCCGGCAAGTCGACCACGCTGAGATCGATCATCGGGTTGGTGCCGCCGACGCGCGGGCGAATCACGTTCGACGGCCGCGACATCGCCGGGAGACCACCGTACCGGATCGCCCGGCTCGGCCTCGGCTACGTGCCGGAGGACCGGCGCCTCTTCCCGGATCTCACCGTGCTGGAGAACCTCGAGGTCGGCCGGCGGCCGGCCCAGGACCAACGGAGTCCGCCCTGGACGCCCGCGCGCTTGTTTCGCCTGTTTCCCAACCTCGCGGCCCTGGGCGAGCGGCCGGCCGACCAGATCTCCGGCGGGGAGCAACAGATGCTGACCATTGCCCGGACGCTCATGGGCAATCCGCGCGCGCTGCTCCTCGACGAGCCCTCGGAGGGCCTGGCGCCGGTGATCGTCGAGCAGCTGGCGCGCACGCTTGTGAAGTTGAAGGAGCGCGGGCTCACCATCCTGCTCTCGGAGCAGAACCTCCGCTTTGCGCGCATGGTCGCCGATCGGGCCGTGATCATCGACCGCGGCAAGATTCGCCATAGCGGCTCGCTGGCGGAGCTGGCCGCGGACGAACGGCTTCGCAGGGCCTATCTGGCGGTCTAATCTGCGGTGGCGCGGGCGGGTGCGGGCGAAGCAAACCCGGTGCAGCCCGGTAGGCGATCCGTCGCCGGCCGAGGCCTCGCCGATCGATCGTCCGCGCGCCATGTTCTGCTGGCGATGCCACCCGGCGCGCCGGCGCCGAGCCTTGTGAGGGCAAGTCGATGACCCTGTTGCCTGACGATTTCCGCTACGGCGCGATCAGCCTCGCCGTCGCCGAGCTCGAGCGATCGCTGGACTACTACCAGCGGTGTATCGGCATGGAGCTGCTGGAGCGCGCCGAGGGACGGGCGGTCCTGGGCGCCGGCGGCCGGCGCCTGCTCGAGCTGGAGGAGCGGCCGGGCGCCAGCCGCGACCCTCAGGCGGCGGATCTGTTCCACTTCGCGTTGCTGCTGCCGTCGCGGGCGGCGCTGAGCCGGAGGCTTGCGCAGCTGATCGAGACCGAGACCGATCTGACCGGCGCCTCCGATCATGGCGTGAGCGAGGCGCTGTATCTGCGCGATCCCGACGGCCATGGGATCGAGCTGTACAGCGACCGGCCGCGCGAGACCTGGTATCGGGACGGCCGCCTGCGCATGGGGACCACGGCGCTCGATCTCGACGATCTGCTGCTGGCCGGTCGCGCGCATGGCGAAGGACGACGCGGCCTGGCGCCCGGCACCGTGATCGGCCACATCCATCTCGAGTCCTGCGATCTGCCGCGGTCCAAGGACTTCTATGTCGGCTGCCTGGGCCTGGCCGTGACCACCGAGCGGCCGGGCGCCATCTTCATGTCGGTCGGCGGCTACCACCACCACGTCGCCGCCAATACCTGGGGCCGCAAGACGCGGCCGGCGCCATCGGGCGGCGACCACATCGGCATGCTGTGGTACGAGATGGAGCTTCCGGAGCGCGCGCAGCTTGCCGCGTTGGCCGAAGGGCTCGGCGATGCCGAGCGTAGCGCCGACATGCTCGTCGTGACCGACCCGAACGGCCTCGCCATTCGCTTTTGCGTGCGGACATGAAGCGAAGCGGCATTCGGCGCGTGGGGTGGCTTGCGGCCATCTGCGCCCCGATCACCCTGGCCCCGGTCCCATGCGCGGCGCTCGACTGGCTGGT
Organism: Geminicoccaceae bacterium; assembly: GCA_050729115.1. Taxonomy (GTDB): domain Bacteria; phylum Pseudomonadota; class Alphaproteobacteria; order Geminicoccales; family Geminicoccaceae; genus JBKPNX01. The sequence continues at coordinate 6,185 of JBOHKK010000279.1, forward strand.
GCTCGTGATCGACCGCTCCAAGTCGATCGACGACCGCGAGCTCGCCATGCAACGAAGCGCTTACGTGCACCTGCTGTCCGATGCCAGCGTCGTCGGCGCGCTCGGCGATGCCAAGGTGGCGATCGTGGAGTTCGACACCCGGCCCGAGATCGTGGTCGACTGGACGGATGCGCACAGCGCAGCACGGGCATACGAGGCCAGGCCTCCCGACGGGTTGCGCGGGCAGACCGGCATCGGCGGCGCCCTGGCCACGGCTCTCGCCCTGCTCGTCGGCAAGAGCGGCCGGCTGGTCATCGACGTCTCCGGCGACGGCAAGGACAACGTCGACAGCGCGCTGCTGGCCGGCATGCGCACCGCCGCGGCCGAGCGATCGATCGAGATCAACGGCCTCGCGATCCTGACCGAGGACACGCCCGAGGTCGACCGTTACTACAGCCAGCGGGTGGTCAATGGCTTCGTCGTGCCGGTCGAGGAATCCGGCGATTTCGAGCGCGCCCTCAAGCGCAAGCTGTTCTACGAGATCGCCGGATCCGGCGTCGGCGCGCAACCGCGCGTCGCCCGCGCGACGGCGCGCCGCTGATCCCGCGTGATGCCACGGCTGAACGCAGACGAGATCTTCGCCGCCGATTTCGTGACCGAACCCATCTGGTGGTCCGACATCGCGCCGCAGCGTGCGGCCCTGCGGCCGCTACCCGCGCGGGTCGATGTGGCGGTGATCGGCAGCGGCTATTGTGGTCTCTCTGCCGCTCTGGAGCTGGCGCGGGCCGGCGTGAGGGTCGTGGTGTTCGACACCGGCGCCCTCGGCCGGGGCGCCAGCAGCCGCAACGGCGGCATCATCGGCGGCGCCATCAAGCTCGACTGGAGCCACCTCGCGGCGCGATATGGCGAGAGGCAGGCAGCGGCGTTGCTGGACGGCGCGCGCGCCTCGTTCGAGCATCTCGAAGATCTGATCGCGCAGGAAGGCCTGGATGCCGAGTACCGGCGCTGCGGCCGCCTCACGCTCGCCTGCAATCCCTCACAATTCCGCGCGTTAGAGCGCGAGGTCCGGGCGCTCGGCGAGCGGGCGCGCGCGGTCCGGATCGTGCCCCCCGAGCGGCAGCGCGAAGAGATCGGCTCCGACTTCTATCACGGCGGCGTCCTGATCGAGGAGGCGGGCGGGCTGCATCCGGGCAAGCTGCACCGCGGCCTGCACGCGGCCGCATCCGCCGCCGGGGCCGAGCTGCACGGGTATGCCGAGGTGCAGCATCTGGAGCGCACCGGCGCCGGCGTGAGCCTCGTGACGGCGCGCGGCCGCACCCATGCCGATCAGGTCCTGGTGGCGACCAACGGCTACACGGGATCGCTGCTGCCCGAGCTGCAGCGGCGGGTGGTGCCGGTCTCGAGCTATATCATCGCCACCGAGCCGTTGCCGGCCGATCTGGCACAGCGCCTCAGCCCGCGCGGACGGATGTTCGTCGACGGCAACCGCCTGCTCAGCTATTTCCGGCTGTTCCCGGACGGCCGGCGGGTGCTGTTCGGCGGCCGGCTGCACCTGCGCCACGTCGACGAGCGCACCGCGGCGCGTGGCTTGTACCGCCGGATGATCCGGGTCTGGCCCGAGCTCCGGGGCTGTCGCATCACCCACGCCTGGAAGGGCTATCTCGGCTTCACCTTCGATCGCCTGCCGCACATGGGAACGGCTACCGGGGGAACGGAGATCGGGGGAACGGAGGTCGGGGGCATGCGCGCCGGGGTCCACTTCGCGATGGGCTGCAACGGCAGCGGCGTCGCGATCGCCAGCTATCTCGGCCACCAGAGCGCGCTCAAGATCCTGGGGCGGCAGAACCGGCCCTGTCCGTTCGAGGAGCTGCCCTTTCCGACCCACGTCGCCTACCGCGACCGCGCCTGGTTCCTGCCGGCGCTCGGGCTCTGGTACCGGGCCCTGGACGGGCTCGACGCCTGGCGACCCGCCCGCTGACCGGCCCCGCGTGATGAGCCCGGAAAGAAAACTTGGACGCCGCGCTCGGCACCGTCATTGCGAGGAGCGCAGCGACGAAGCCATCCGGATGCTCCTGGATCGCCCCAGGCGCTCGCGCGCCCTCGCGATGACGCTGCGAACGCGAGTGGCGGTTCGGCGCCCCGATCTCCTGCGCCGGCACCGGCCCCGGCGGTGGAGAACCAATACCGACCCCATGAAGTCGCGACCGATGGGTCGGTGCGTCTTTTCGGTCATGCCCCGGCCTGCCCTCGGGCTCGACCCGGGGGTTGACCGCGGCATCCAGACTGGACCCCCGGGTCGAGCCCGGGGG
>JBOHKK010000280.1:0-8414 GCA_050729115.1 Geminicoccaceae bacterium
TACAGGGCGCGCTCGCGCCAGGGGTCCGCCCCGGCCGCTCCGGGCCCGAGCAGCTGGCGCCAGGCCTCGGCCAGCAGAAGACCGGCGAGGCCGTAGATCAGCGTGCCGACGCTCACGGCGAGCGCAAGCTCGGCCGCCTTGGCGCCCGCCAAGGCCCAGGGGTTGCTCCGCCACAGCTGGTGCCCGAGGAAGCCGAGCGCCAGGACGACGACCAGCCAGCCTAGTGCAGCGATTCCGAGGTTTCTTCTCCTCTCGCCCTCTCTTCTCCCGCTGTCACCCTCTCTTCTCCCGCTGTCACCCTCTCTTCTCCCCCTGTCACGCTCGGGCTTGACCCGAGGGTCCATGTCTCCAGCCGCCGCGCAGTCGCCCGTGAGCGCCGTGGCTGCCCTGGTCAGGCCCAGGCGTGTCCGGTTCAGCGGAAGCGGTCGTGTAACAGGTGATGGGGTGGCACTTCCAGTCGTCATGCCCGGGCCTGACCCGGGCATCCACGGCTCGGTCGAGCGAAGTCGCCGCCCAGCCGGGGCCGTGGATTGCCGGGTCAAGCCCGGCAATGACAACTTTGGGTTGTTGCAATGCTCGTCACGCACATCCAAGGATGGGCGGCGCTCGTCTACCGGACAGCACTGGGTCGGGCCCGGGCTTGACCAGAAATGCTGGAGTCGCGGCACGAAGAGCCTCAGGAAGCGTGCGCGCGGGATTGCCATGCGCCGCGCGAGGCTCATCGGGTGCGGCAGAGCGCCATGGTCCATGGCAGCGGGGTGCGCACCGCCCGGACCTCGACGTGCTGCTCGAGCAGGGCCAGGAAGCCCGCGGTGGACCAGTGCTGGAGATGCCCGGGCGTGTTGCCGAGCGCGCGCCAGTAGCGGCCGCGCGTCAGGTTCAGCAGCCGCCAGAGCGGCTCGCGCGGCACGCTGACGATCAGATGGGGCCGCGCCAGGCGGGCGAGGAGCGCCACGGCGCGGACCGGATCGGGCAGGTGCTCCAGGACCTCGCAGCACACCACCAGCTCGGCGCCGTCCCGATCCGGCGCCAGATCGTACAGATCGGCGACACCGAAGCTCGCGGGCAGGGCGAGCTCGGCCGCGCGCCCTCGGGCGGTCGCGATCGCGGCGGACGCGACGTCGCTGCCACGCACCGCGAACCCGTGCCGCGCGAGCATGGCGCAAAGGAAGCCCTCGCCGCAGCCGACCTCGTGGACCTGCTGCGTGCCGCTCTGCTGCGCGAGGTCCAGGAGGCTGGCCAGAAACCGGTCGACCAGGAGGCGGGCGATCGGGTTGCGCGCGGTGTACTTGGGATAGAGGTTGCCGCCGGCGATCGCCGGATCGACGGGCACGGACACGGACATCGTTCGGACCTCCCTCCCTCGAGTGGCCAGTGCACCGATGCAGCTAGCGGGTTCCCCAACCTGTCATGCCCGGACTTGATCCAATGCTGTCCGGTTGACGAGCGCCGCCTACCGCTACGTGAGCATGACGAGCATTGCAGCAACCTGAAATTGTCATTGCCGGGCTTGACCCGGCAATCCACGGCTCCCAGTGGCGACGACTTCGCTCGATCGAGCTGTGGATGCGCGGGTCAAGCCCGCGCATGACAACGAAAGGTAGCGTACAATCGGTTCTCATTCTACCGCTTGCGCTCAACCGGACAGCCGTGGACTTGATCCGGGCATCCACACGCGCCGCCAGTTGCGGTCCCTGTGTGGATGGCCGGGTCGAGGCCCGGCGATGACCATGGCATCATGCAAATGCGTGTGTGCACTAGGCGACTTCGGCCCTGGATGCACGCCGCGTGCCGAGGTCGGTCTCCAGACCGGCGCCGGCGCTATCCCGCGCCAGCAGCTTTTCCAGGAGCTTGCGGTTGACCGCGATCAGGTCGGCGAGGATGCCGATCAGCCCGGTGAACCCGCCCATGCCGATCAGCAGCGCCGCGAGGATCACTGACTGGACGTGGCCGTCGCCTTCGCCCAGCGCCGCGAAGTACAGGTAGCGCACGCCGAGCGCGCAACCTGCCGCGAACAGCAGGAGCCCGACTCCGCAGAAGAAGCGCAGCGGCTTGTAGGTGGCGAAGCTGCGCAAAATGGTAATCGCCGAGCGCACGACATAGTCGGGCAGGCTCCTGACCAGGCGCGAGGGTCGCAGATCCGGATTGGTCCTGATCGGCACCGACGCGACCGCCATCCGGCTCTGACCGGCGGCGATGATGGTCTCGAGGGTGTAGGTGTAGTCGCCGTGCACGTGCAGGCGCTGCGCGGCGGCGCGCGAGAGCGCGCGAAAGCCGCTCGGCGCGTCGACCACCTGGGTGCGCGATGCCATCCGCACCACCATGCTGCCGACCAGCTGCAATGCCTTCTTGGTGCGCGAGAAGTGCGGCGTGTCGGCAATCGGCCGCGAGCCGATCACCAGATCGGCCTCGCCGGCGAGAATCGGCGCGGTCAGCTTCGGGATGTCGTCGGCGCAGTACTGGTTGTCGGCATCGGTGTTGACGATGACGTCGGCGCCGGCGCGCAGCGCCGCCTCGATGCCGGCGGCGAACGCCCGCGCCAGGCCCCGATTGCGCCCCAGCCGGACGATGTGCTCGACGCCTGCGGCCTTGGCCACGGCAATGGTCTGGTCGGTGCTGCCGTCGTCGATGATCATCCGCTCGACCCGCGCGAAGCCGGGCACGGCGCGCGGCAGGGTCGAAAGCGTGAGGCCGAGGGTCGCCGCCTCGTTGAAGCAGGGGATCTGGATGATCAGGGTCGGGCCGGCCATGGTCGTCTCACGGCGCCGCGCCGCCAGCCACGGCCGTGCTCGGACGACCCTCCCCGATGACCTCGAACAGGCGCGCATCGGCCGCGAGGTCGTCCTCGAGCGGCACGGGACGGAGCCAGTCGGGGGCCTCGCCATCGGCGAGGCGCTGGTACAGGGTCGGTGCGGTCGCGGCGGGGACCGCGAACAGCCACCCTTCGGCGCTCGGGCACAGCAGGATCCAGTCGACGCCGAAGCGCGCCAGCTCGGCCCGGGCGGCCTGCTCGTCGGTCGAGGTCAGGATCCGATGGGTCGCGGCGAACCCCGGCTGAGGGCGATGATTGGGAATCGACAACACCGCATGCGGGGTCCGGTAGAGAAGCTCGGAGCCATAGTCGGCATAGGCGAGGAGGGTCTGCGGCGCCGGCGTGGCGCGATTGAGGACCACCGCCAGGCGATCGAGCGGGCAGACGTGCCGCGTGCTCTCGATCGTCTGCTGGGGCAACGCGGCCCCGACCGCGAGCGGCCAGAACAGGGCGGCGACTATGATCAGCGGCCGCAGCAGGACCGCGGCGCGGTCGGCCGCCGCGCCCGACACGCGGCCGAGCAGCCAAGCGACCCCGGCGGCATACGGCCAGACCAGGAACGCCTGCGCATAGGTCGCCCACCGCACCTGATAGAAGGCAAGCGGCACGAACGCGAGCAAGGCGAGCGCGACCGTCGCCCAGAAGCGCCAGGCCGGCCCCGACCGGCGGACCAGCAGGATCCCGAGGCAGGGCAGCGCGACCAGAGCGATGCCGACCACCCTGATCAGGCGTCCGAGGGCGTAGCCGAGATGGTCGAAGGTCAGCCACTGGGACGGCACCAGGGGCTGGATCTCGATGATGTTCTGCAAGCGGACGCGGGCGTACAGCGGGTCGACCTGGCCGAGCGGTCCCTGGCGCAGCTCCGGGAAGCAGAGCAGCATCACCGCGGCAATGGCCGTCATCCCGACCAGCGCGGCGAGCGCGCGCGTCGTCACCGCGGCGCCCTTGCTTGCGACCATCGGCGCCGGGAGCAATGCTCCAAGAAGCCTGCCCGCCGCTGCTTCGGCCCGGGAGCCCCGAGCGACGGCGGCCTCGGCCCAGCTCACGACGCTCCAGAAGCCGGCGATCAGCGTGAACAGCGCGACGTGGAGCACGGACAAGCGATCGCTCTCGATGGCGAGCAGGTCGCGCGGGCCACGCTCGATCAGCAGCGCCACGGCGAGGAGCGCGGCCGTGGCCAGCAGATAGGCGCGGTTGGCCCGGGCCATGCCCGGCGTCCCGCCGAGCCAGAACAGCCCGAGCGCGGCGAGGCTGACCGCGACGAAGGTCATGGCCTCGGGGCTCACCCAGACGCCGAGCGCGGCGATCGCCCCGGCAAGCCATGCCGAGCGGCGATCCTGCGGGGCGCTGGCCAGGCGTGCGGTGAGCCCGATCAGGACGATCGCCAGCAGCAGAAGCAGGCTGTGGTGGTCGGGCCGCCCGACGCTGGTATAGGCGAGCACGCTCGGCTGGAGGAGCAGGACCAGGCAGGCGAGCAGGCGGGTGTCGCGGTCGAGCGCCGGGGCGGCGGCCCACGCGATGGCGCCGAGCGCGAGCGCGAGCAGGGCCGGGCTGATCAGGACGCCCCAGACGTGCAACGCCTGTTCGAAGCCCAGGAACGGCTGGAGCAGCCAGGCGCCGGCCAGCAGCAACGCATCCAGCACCCGCGTCCAGTGTTGGACATGGCCTTCGGGCGGGTTGATGCGCGGTTCGCGAGGATCGAACCAGGCGCCGCCGTCGTGCAGCTGCAGAACCCTGGCGAGGCGCATGTAGGCGTCGGAATCGGCGAGCGATCCATCGAGGACCGGCACGATCCCGGTGAGCGCGAGCATGGCCTGGCCGAGCACGAGGCAGCCGAGCGGAATCAGGAGCAGCCAGCCGAGCGACGATCGGTCGGGCGCGGCGTCAGCGGAGGTGGCCGAGTGCGACGGCATCGATCTTCCTGTCGGGGACGATGAGGCGCGCGCAGCATGGCGGCCGCCCGGTTAACTTTGCGCTAACTCATGGCGGCGGCGCTCGCCTCGGCACCCCGTGTGCTCTGCGCCGTGCTGCAATGCAAAATGAACCGTGGCTCCTCGGCGCCCGATCACCTATATAGCGACGGGTCGAGGAGGCGCGCCGGACCACCTCGGGCCCGAGGGCCGACCGGGGGGCGGCCTCGATTACGATTGCGAGGGGAGAAGGGATGTCTGAGATCGTCATCGCCGGCGCCGCCCGGACGCCGATCGGCAGCTTCAACGGCGCGTTCGCGAGCGTGCCGGCGCATGATCTGGGCGAGGTCGCGATCCGGAGCGCGCTCGAGCGCAGCGGCGTCGAGCCGGCCGCGGTTTCCGAGGTCGTGATGGGGCAGATCCTGACCGCGGCTCAGGGCCAGAACCCGGCGCGCCAGGCCTCGGTCAACGCCGGCATCCCGGTCGAGGTGCCGGCCTGGGGCGTCAATCAGCTGTGCGGCTCGGGCCTGCGCGCCGTCGCGCTCGGCTATCAGGCGATCAGGCAAGGCGACAGCAGGGTCGTGGTCGCGGGCGGCCAGGAGAGCATGAGCCAGGCGCCGCATGCGGCCCATCTGCGCGCCGGCCAGAAGATGGGCGATCTCGCGTTCGTCGACACCATGATCAAGGACGGGCTGTGGGACGCCTTCAACGGCTACCACATGGGCAACACCGCCGAGAACGTCGCCGAGAAGTATCAGATCACGCGCGAGCAGCAGGACGCGTTCGCGGTCAAGTCGCAGAACAAGGCCGAGGCGGCGATCAAGTCCGGCCGGTTCAAGGACGAGATCGTGCCGGTCACGATCAAGGGCCGCAAGGGCGACACGGTGGTCGACACCGACGAGTTCCCCCGCTTCGGCACCACCCTCGATACGGTCGCGAAGCTGCGCCCGGCGTTCGCCAAGGACGGCTCGGTGACCGCGGGCAACGCCTCGGGGATCAACGACGGCGCCGCGGCGGTGGTGCTGATGACCGCTGACGAGGCGGCACGGCGCGGCATCACGCCGCTCGCCCGGATCGTGTCCTGGGCGCACGCCGGGGTCGATCCCGCGCTCATGGGCACCGGGCCGATCCCGGCCTCGCGCCAGGCCCTCGAGCGCGCCGGCTGGTCGGTCGAGGACCTCGACCTGATCGAGGCGAACGAGGCGTTCGCCGCCCAGGCCTGCGCGGTCAACAAGGACCTCGGCTGGGACACGGGCAAGGTCAACGTCAATGGCGGCGCGATCGCGCTCGGCCACCCGGTCGGCGCCTCGGGCACCCGGGTGCTCGTGACGCTGCTCCACGAGATGATCAAGCGCGACGCCAGGAAGGGGCTCGCCACCTTGTGCATCGGCGGCGGCATGGGCATCGCCATGTGCGTCGCCCGGGACTGATTCCCCCGACGTTCACCGAACCCCAGCGGGGCCGCCGCCACGCGGCCCGTTCGGGGTGGCCTAGAAGAACTGAAAGAGCCGACCGGCGACGGCGATCACGAGGGCCGTGTTCATCGCGAGCACAGCGGCATTCACCGACACCAGAGTCTCGATTCTGCCGATCCGGCGCTCGAAATCGGCGACCGCCGTGGCCGCCGCCCGGGCCTTGTCGTCCGGGACCTGCGCCAGCCTCAGGGCCTCGTACAGCTCGCCGACCATCAACGCCATCGCAAGGTCTCCAAGCCGGTCCGTGTCCAATACATAACGCGCTTCGCCGCTATCTACGAGTCCCGACCGGCACCACCAGGCGGCCCGTTTCGCATCCTCCCCGTTTCGCATCCTCAATGTCACGATCAGGGCGAGCATCGCCCGGTGTGATCAGGGAGATGGTGGGGAAGTAGCTGCGATAGCGGCGGGCGTCGAGGGTCAGAAGCCAACGCCTTGGACCACGGCATGGGTGCCGTTGAAAAAAGATCGGGCAGCACGCCCGTCTTGGTGCCAATCCCCGAACGCCTTGCCGGCGAGAAACGAGGCAGGGGGGAGATTTGTCCGATTTCAAAGCCAGTCTCTTCGAGGATTGCCTCCACTTCATCGGTCCGCTGGACGCCGATCGACAGCTCCGCGTGGATGACTGGGTTTGCGACCAAGGCGGGTCTGGAGCGCGCGCCGTTCGAGCTGCCGCAGCGACCAGTCGGCCCCTGGGGATTCATCGGTCGTCATCTTGACGGTGGCGATTCCGCGCTTGCGCGCGGACCGGCTCGGCGCGGGCTCCGCGCCAGCGTTGACCAGCACGATGCGGCCATCATCCGCGAACTCGAAGTCGACGACGCTGCCCGGCTCGATGCGGAGAGAGCGCAGGCCGGCAGGAACGCGTAGACGCGCCGGAGCGCAGGCGCTAGAAGCGCGATCGAAGGCGATCGTCGGGGCGGCGCCGGCGCTCGGCGCGCCTCGACCTCAATCGCCCCGCGGGACGGCCGAACGCCGGTCATGATCAAGCTCGCCATGCTTCTGGTCGGTGCCCAGGCGCTGCGGCGCCGATGGGCCGTGCTGGCGACGCTCGGCCTGTTCTGGATGGCGCTCGGGCTCGCGATCATGGTCGACGCGTCGGACGGCGTGAACGTGGCCGCGACCGAGGCGTTCGCGATTCTCCTGCTGCTCGAGGGCTGCATCGCGCTGTCGGGTTTTACCCTGGCGTCGCGCCGCGCCGGCTATATCGTGCTCTTCAAGGCGCTGGCGCTGATCCTTCTGGCGTTGATGATTCTCGACTTCCCGATCCCGGTCGACCTGGAGCGGAGCCTGCTGTTCGGTCTCGCCTTTCTGATCGACGGCGCCGTGCGGATCACCACCGCCACGATCGTGCGTTTCCCGAAATGGCAGGTGATCGCGGCAGGCGGCGCGCTCGAGGTCGGTCTAGGCGCGCTCGTGCTCTCCAACTGGCCGGTGAGCCATCACCAGACCGTGCCGTTCTGCATCGGCCTGGCGCTGCTGCTGTCCGGCTGGACCGTGCTGCGCCTCGGGCTGATGCTGCGGCGGCTCGGCGACCACATGCCGGTGCTGAGCCTGCCGGTGTTCGACCCGCGCGGATGGTATCGCGCTGCCGCCGCGCCAGCGGCCGTCGGGGCCTCGGCCTCCCTGCACCACACGACGCCGCTCCTGGTGCACGTCTGGACGCCGGTCGGCTCGGCGGAGAACCCGGAGCGTCGCCTCCTGGTCGATCGCTACATCGCGGCGATCGACGGCCACGGCGTGATCTCGACCGGCCATGCCGCGCTCGAGCTGCCGCCCGACCTCTACATCAGCCACTACCCGGCGCATGAGGTCGAGCATTCGCCCGAGGAGTTCCGGCACCTCCTGCGCGCGAGCCCCGAGAACGACGTGCCGGGCCTGTTCCAGCCGTCCTACGCCTTCGAGTCGGCGGACTGGTGCCCGGCCGATGCGCAGGTCGCGTTCCACGTCTACGACCCGGCCAAGCTGCGCGCGCACTGGGCCGCCTACCGCCAGGTCGACACCTACAATCTGACCGACCGCAACTGCTCGGTCACCGTGGCGGTGGCGCTCGAGGCGGCGCTCGAGGGCGTGCTCGGCGAGCGCGCGGTGTGGCGGCGCTTCTTCGGCCTCATGGTGGATCCCGATGTGTGGATCGCGGGCGTGCTGCGGGCGCGCGCCGAGTCGGGGACCTGGACGCCCGGCCTGGTGCTCGACTACGCGCGCGCGCTGCACGCC
>JBOHKK010000281.1:0-8394 GCA_050729115.1 Geminicoccaceae bacterium
GGTCGCCGGCGACCGCCGCTGCGACACCCGGGCGCTGGCCCCGGCGTTCGGCCGCAGCGGCCTGGTGCTGCGCGCCGACGCGGAGCGGGTGCGTCAGGCGACCGGCTTCGTCATCGGCGGGGTGGCTCCGCTCGGTCACCCCTCGCCGCTGCCGACCGCGATCGACGACAGTCTCGGCCGATTCGACACGGTCTACGCCGCCGCCGGACACCCTCATTGCGTCTTCCCGACCACGATCCTGGAGCTCAGCCTGCTGACCGGCGGCGCCGTCACCAAGGGCATCGCCACGGTCTGAATGGCCGCATTCGAAACGCACGTGGGCCGAAGAAGGAGTTGGCGCACCAGGGAAGACGAGCGCCTCCGACGCAGCAGGATTCCGGCGGCAAGGTGCCAAGCAGCTGCCACTGACCGGTCGATCGATCACCGAGGAGTTCTGGAGTTTCCGATCAACGGCCGGGATCGACCGACGAACAGAAACTCCAGATCGGCAGGCAGTTGATCGAACGTTGCGCGAAGGTTATCCGGCAGTGCAAAGCCTTGTCTCGCGCCCGAGGTTCGGGCCCAAGGCGAGGCCCGCAAGCCGCTGTCAGGCCACCGCGTGCGTTGGCCGGATCGACGAGATTCCGGGCGCGCCGCGCTCCAAGAGGGTGGTGTTGACTCCTGGTGTTGCCTATCTTGCCTCCGCCGTTGTCGCCGCTACCGTGGCCAGGAGTAACGAGAGGACGACGATGTTTCTCCACCCCGACCTTCAAGACGCCCGGCCTCTGATGGTCGTCGGCCGCCCCCGCTGCGGCACGCGTTTCGTCGCCAGTGCGCTCAGTCGCCACCCAGCGATCCTCCTGATGGGCGAGATTCCAAGCCCGGCGATGGACAACGCGATTCGCTTCCTCTCCGAGACCAGGGACGTGTTTGCTTCCGAGCCGCGATGGTCCGGGTGGGAAAACAGCCGGCGTGATCTGCTCTATGCAATCTGGGCCTCGATCCTCAAAGGTACGCCGCGTGCGAGCCGCGGGACGATCAGCTGGTTCGGCCACAAGACGCCGCGACATGATCAGTATTGGACGTTCTATCGAGACTTCTTCGGAGATACTAGCCCAAAATATGTATTCTGTATGCGGAACTTTGTTGATCATTACTTGTCAATGAACTCCTTGAAAGAGCACCGCACCACCGACCGCGTCGACAGGGCGCGCAACATCCAACTGATCGCCAGAGAGTATCGCGCCGCCGTGTCCCGCTATGCCGACATGAAGGCGGCGCTTGGAGAGAGCGTCTCGCTTTTCATTCTCGATGACCTCCGGGAGGGCGGCATCGATTATGTCCGCGCGACGGTGTTCGAGGGCCTCGGCATCGAGGTGGACAATCCGACGCTTTCCCGCATCGATGTTTCGCGTCGGGCCAACTCTACCGAGGGAGCCGGCGCGGCGCGGCGCACGGAACTCACTGCTGACGAGCACGCCTTCCTCGACAAGAACCAAGATCTGCTCGACGCGCTGGACGCCTTGCGAGCCGCAGGTCCCCTCGTATCGCGCGAAGCAGAGCCCGGCTCCTCGCGTCTGGCCTTGTTGGGGGGCGGTTGGTTCGGTGGTCGGCAACAACACCGGACCCGGGGGTGAGGAAGAGCCTCACGGACGGCAGCACCGAGCCGGTTCGGACTGCGGCCACGTCCGCGGGCAACTGACAAAGCTGATGGCTCCCTGAATCCTCAGGCGCAGGTTCGTTGCGATCGCGGCGGCATCGGGAGCGCAACTCCCCCATTCTCTCGCCGCCGGGATTTCCGACCTGAGGACCGGCCGATTGCACGGACGGATCGGATCGGCTACGAAAGCCGCCAACAGCTCTGGTATCGACCATATGAAACACCAAGCCTCGGGTCTGATTGCCGCAAAACCGCCGTCATCCGAGCAAGCCGTGGACTTGCAGGCCGTGGCGGTCGAGACGTCTGATCAGCCGGAGCGTGATCGGATCGCCGAGGCATACCTTGGCCGGTGGGGTTCTCAGACCACCCAGCAGCGGGCGCGCGATCGGGTCGATTGGATGGCTGCCTGCGCTCGCGGGCCGCGTATCCTCGACATCGGCTGCAGCGAAGGCATCCTCGAGCTGTTGCTGGCCCGAGCGGGCCATCAGGTGCTCGGCATCGACATCCAGCCCGCAGCGATCGCCGGGGCGCGCGAGCTGTTGCGCTCGGAGCCCCCGGCCGTCCGCGATCGGATCGACCTGCGCGTGGCCGATGCCTTGCGGGTCGAGCTCGGCGAAACCGGCTTCGATACCGTGGTCCTCGGCGAGGTCCTGGAGCACCTCGTCAACCCCTCGGCGATGTTGGAGCGCGCGGCCGCCTTTCTCAAGCCGGGGGGGCGACTGGTCCTCACCACGCCGTTTGGTTACTTCCCCCATCACGACCATCGACAGGAGTTTCGGACGACCGAACTGGTCAGCTTGCTGAGCGTTCGCTTCGTGATCGAGCAGCTGACGACGGTGGACGGCTATTTTCGGGTGATCGCCCACGCGTCGGGCGTCCCCGTCCTGCAGGAACGGCGGGTGCCGGACCTGCATGAGCTCCTGGTCGCGACCGAGGAAGCCGCGATCGCTTCGCAGCACCACCTTTATGGCCAGCTGCAGCAACTGCTGGCGCTGAGGAAGGACAAGGAGCGCGCGTTCGCCGAGAGAGTCCGGCGGCTCGTGCGTCAACTCGAGCAGCAAAAGCGGGTGGTCGCGACCGCGCAGACCCGGATGCGTCAGGCCCAGCTCCAGCTGAAGCAGGAGCAGAAGAGCCTGCGTCAAGAGCTGGGTCGGGCCATGGAGAAGTCCCTGAGCTCGCCGATCGAAATCTTTCGGCTGCCGTATCGGATCATCAAAGTCTATCGCCGCGCACGCCAGGGCGCCGGAACGGACCAGGGCGGGGCCGCGCCTCGAATCGAGGGGTCGCAGCAAGAGCACGCCGCTGCGATCGCTCCCGAGGCTGTGGCGTCTTCGAAGCCCAAGGCGTCTTCTTCATCCAAGCGAGCCATCCCCCACCGCGACGTCTCCAGCGTTTTTCCACCCTATCCGTTGCCTGAGCTGGCGCCGCGCACGTCGTGCCGCGTGGCCACGATCCTCGATGAGTTCTCGGATTCCTGCTTTCGCTACGAAGCCAAGCTGGTGCGGCTGACCAAGGAGTCCTGGCGAGAAGAGATCGAGCAGGATCCGCCGCAGCTCCTGTTGGTCGAATCGGCATGGCGGGGCAACCGGGAGAATTGGCGCGGGCTGATCAAGGACGCCGACAGCACCCTCGACAACCCGCTCGATGCGCTGGTCGACTACTGCCGGGATCAGGGCATCCCGACGGTATTCTGGAACAAGGAAGATCCTCCGAATTTCGAGTCGTTCATCGATGCCGCGGCGAAGTTCGACCATGTCTTCACGACCGATGCCAATTGCATCGAGCGTTATCACGGCCGGCTCGGGCACGATCGGGTCGCCGCGCTGCCGTTCGCCGCACAGCCCGCGATCCACAACCCGATCGGCAAGCTGGAGTCCGACGACTACGAGATCGCCTTCGCCGGCACGTGGTATGAGCAGAAGCACGTCGAACGCGGCGCGTTGCTGCCGATACTTCTCGACGTCGCGATGGACTACCAGCTCCACATCTTCGATCGCATGTCCTCTCACACGCGCAACGATTTCTACAAGTTCCCCGACAAATATGCCCCCTTCCTCAGAAAGAGCCTGCCTTACTCGAACATCCTGAGCGCCTACCGACGCTTCAAAGTGTTCCTGAACGTGAACTCGGTGACGGATTCGCCGACCATGTTCGCGCGGCGGGTGTTCGAGATCCTCGCCAGCTCGACGGCGGTGGTGTCGACGGCGTCCACCGGCATCGAGCGGATGCTCGGCGACGCCGTCGCGGTGGTTCACGACGAGGACGAGGCGCGCTCCGAGCTCGACCGGCTTCTCGCCGATCCGATCTATCGGCAGCGTAAGGCGCACCTCGGCTATCGCAAGGTGCTCCGGGAGCATACCTACGCGGCGCGGTTCCGCACCATCGCTCGCACGATCGGGTTGGACCTGGAGGCTGTGCGCGATGCACCCAGGGTGTCGGTCGTTCTCCCTCTCGGCGACCAAGGCTGGCTGGAGAACGCGCTCGCCAATTTGCGCCGGCAACGGTATGCGGACATCGAGCCGTTCTGGATGGTCAAGGACGGCGCTGCCGGCGGGCTGGCCGAGCGGGTCATGCGCGAGTACCCGCGCGGGACGATCGCGGAGGTGGGTGCGGATGCGTCATTCGCGACCATGCTGCAGCGCGGCATCGAGCTTGCTCCGGGTCCGCTGATCGCCGCCTTCGATCCGCGCGACCTCTACGGCCCCGAGTTCATCGGCGATCTGGTCCTGGCGCTGACCTATGCCGACGTCGAGATCGCCGGCAAGGCCGCCTATTTCGCCGTGCTGCCGTCGGGCGAGCCGCCCGTGCTGAACGAGGCGGCTTCGGGGTATCGCCATGGCGATCAGATCACCGGCATGGCCTGGCTTGCCCGCCGCGCGTTGTTCGAGCGGATCGACATCGCGCGGATGCTGAGCGTCAAGGACGGCCGTCCCATGATGGCTTGCGCCTATGGCTGCGGCCAGATGTACGGCGCCGACCCCTACAACTACCTGCGCTTCGCCGACGCCGGCGTCACCCCCGAGGCGGTTGCCGCCTCCCTGGACGCCGATGGCTCGATCGGCCTCGGCCGAGCGGAGGTCATGATCTAGATCCAGATCCAAGCCGGGCCGGTTGCGGGCGGCAACCTCTAGGAGGCGGTCTCGAGGAACTCGCCGATGTGGCGGGCGATCCGTTCGGCGGCGTGGCCGTCCCAGAGCGGAGGGATCCGGCCGGTCCTGCCTCCCGAGCCGAGGACGTCGTCCACCGCGCCGAGGATTCGGCCCGGGTCGGTCCCGACGATGCGATTGGTTCCCTCGGCGACCGTGATCGGCCGTTCCGTATTCTCGCGCAAGGTCAGGCACGGGACGCCGAGCCCGGTGGTCTCCTCCTGGATGCCCCCGCTGTCGGTCAGCACCAACCTCGCCCCCTTCAGCAGGCCGATCATGACGAGATAAGGCTGGGGGGAAATCGTGCGTATGGCGGGCCGGTCGAGGAGCGATGACAGCCCGTGCCGCTCGATCATGTTCGCGGTGCGGGGGTGCAGCGGAAGCACCAGCGGCAGGCGGTCGGCGATGGCGCCGAAGGTCGTGAGCAGGCGTCGCAGCACCGCGGGATCGTCGACGTTCGCTGGTCGATGCAAGGTCACTGCCGCGAAGCCTGCCTCGAGTGCCGCAGCAAAGGCAGGATCGTGCTGCGCGAAGAGCTGCTCGGGCAAGACCGCTCTTGGCAGCGCATGCAACAGGCTGTCGATCATGACGTTGCCGACGAAGAACACCTTGTCCGCGGCGATGCCTTCGCGCTGCAGGTTGCTCATGGCGGCCTGCTCGGTCGTGAACAGGAGCTCCGAGATCTGGTCGGTCAGCACCCGATTGATCTCCTCGGGCATGGCACGGTCGAAGCTGCGCAGGCCCGCCTCGACGTGGGCGACCGGGATGCCCTTCTTCGTGGCGACCAGGGCGGCGGCGAACGTGGAGTTGACGTCGCCGACGACGACCACCAGATCCGGCGCCATCTGGTCCATGACCGGCTCGACCGCCTGCATCACGGCTGCGGTCTGAACGGCGTGCGTGCCGGAGCCCACGCCGAGATGCACGTCCGGGTCCGGCAGGGCGAGCTCGGTGAAGAAGACGTCGTTCATCGAAGGGTCGTAGTGTTGCCCAGTGTGCACCAGGCTCACGTCATAGGCTCCGACCGCGCCCAGCGCGCGCAGGATCGGAGCCATCTTCATGAAGTTGGGCCGGGCGCCGACGACGAGCAGAATGTTCGGGCGACCCGACGATCTGACGTGCTTCATGGTCGAGAATCCGGGCTGGCGCTCGCCGGCATGCGCTCGGGTCGAGCGCGCCTCGGGAGGCCACTGACCGGCGCCAGTTTGAGCCGCGTCGGCGAGGTCGCAAACGGTCGAAGTGTCGCAGCTTGCATCTTGTGCGGCTCGCGAGAAGCGTGTGATACTCCGATTCCGGCGGAAATGGGCCCACAAGAGCAAGGAAAAAGTCGAGCCAGGACCGCAATCCCGCGGGCGGCTGTCCCCCTCTGAGCGGTTCTCGCCCCTCCTCCAGCATGTCAGTCCGCATCGACTCCGGCCTCTTGAGCGACGCGCAGAGCAAGCTGCGAACGCACGCGGCGCGTGCCGCCGAGTATGCGCAGACCGGAAGCTGGCTGATCGGGGACTTCTTCAAGATCACGCGCTGGAAGG
Source organism: Geminicoccaceae bacterium (assembly GCA_050729115.1). Classification (GTDB taxonomy): domain Bacteria; phylum Pseudomonadota; class Alphaproteobacteria; order Geminicoccales; family Geminicoccaceae; genus JBKPNX01. The sequence continues at coordinate 6,315 of JBOHKK010000281.1, forward strand.
TGCTGCCGGTGATCTTGTGCGGCGCGGCGTACATCGGACTGAAGTTCGCCGCCATGGGCGTCATCTATCTGTGTGTTCAGGCGCTGTCGGAGGAATCGCCGATCGCCATCCCGGGCGTGGACGTGCTCGCGCCGAAATCGCCCGAGTTCGTGCTCTTGAGCGTCAGCGTCGGGATGGCGTTGCTGATGGCCACCGCGTTCTTCCGGTATCAGGTGCGCCGCCGCGGGATCGAGCTCGGCCGACAGCACGAGGAGTACTGCGCGCGGCGCATCATCCTGCTCGCGAGCCGGCTGCCCGATCCACGTGCCGAGGTTGCCAATCGGATCATCGGCGCGGGCAGCCTGAACCAGTACCCCGGCTACGCCCGGCGCTCCGGCATCGTCGTGCGACAGCTCGCGCAGCTCCTGCCGACCTTCGCGAGCTTCGTGGCGGTCTCTGCAGCTTTGTTGTGGATGGATTTCTGGTTGACCATGAGCCTTGCGGGCCTGGCTCTGCTCGCCGTGCTCGCCCAGTATCCGGCCAATCATCGGGTCGCAAGCGCCAGCCGCATGATGGAGAGCACCCGGCGCGCGGCGGGCCGCCGCTATCGGGCCCTGTTCCGCCGGCTCAGCCGGGACCCGATGCCCCTTGCGCCGAGCGACGGGATCCTCGATCAACTGTTCCGCTCCGGCCAGGTGCGCGACAACATCGACAGCTTCACCGCGCGCGCGACCGAGGCCGAGCAGGCGGCGCTGGTGTCGCGGATCAGCAGCAGCCTGCTGTTGGGGGCCGCCTTGATCCTGCTCGGCATCGACATCGTCCAGGGCGAGCGCACCTGGGCGGCCGTCGCCGTCTACGCGGCCGCGGTCCGCTTCGCCTTGTCCGACTTCGTGTCGGTGTGCAGCCTCGCTTCGGGTGTGACCAAACACCACGCGCAGATTGCGAATCACCGGGAGTTCGTGGTCGATGCCCTGCCGTGTCTCGGCGATGCTCGGGACGACGCCGAGGGCATCAGCTGGCCGATCACGCTCCGGGTCCCGGGCCTGCACGATCCGGGCCGGCCCCTGGTGGTCGGGCGCGGCGACGTGCTCGCCGTGGTCATGCCGGGGAATGCCCGTGCCTTGCTGCCGGCAATGTTCGAGGACGCGATGGAGCGCCGGGCCGGGGACGCCAGGGTGCCCCGTCCGGCCCTTCTCGACAGCGACCTGCTCGCGCCCGATCTGAAGCTGCGCGCCAACTTCGGCCTGCCGCCCGACCTGCACGAGGCGGCGGTCGAGCAGGCGCTGGCACCTTTCGCTCCCGACGGCGAGGATCTGAGCCTCGCGCCATCCGGCTGGCTCGACCGCTCCCTCGACGAGCTCGGGCCTGTGCCGCCCTGGCTCCTGTCGGCGCTGCACGTGCTCTCCGTGCGTGCCCGGCAGCGACCGCTCGTGGCCATGGATCTCTCCGAGTTCGCGCCCATGTCGGAGCGCTGGCGGGATGCCTGCTTAGCGGCGCTCGCGGACGGCGTCTTCATTTTGATCCATTCGCGGCCGGCCGCCGTGGGCAAGCACGGCGAGCGGACGGCGATCGTCTGCGACGGCAGCGCGTTGCGCGGTTGGTTGCCGGTGACGGACCCGAGCTGCAGGACGATCCTGGCGCAGTTCTGTGCAGAGATCGCCCCGGCGCCGGCCGACGATCGGTTCCGCCAGCCCGTCGACGATCTCGATGACGACGACGAATGACGGATCCGGACCGCCGGCCGGATCGCCGCCCTGCGGCTGCCGGTGACGGGCGCCTGGCCCAGGTCGGGGTGAACCGGCGGAGGTCGCCGTGGCGGCGGTCTGGAAACAAACTTGGACGCCACGCTCGGCACCGTCATTGCGAGGAGCGTAGCGACGAAGCCATCCAGACGCCGCTCCTGGATCGCCACGGGCGCTGGCGCGCCCTCGCGATGACGCCGCGCAGGCGCGTGGCGGTTCGCCGCCCCGGTTTCATGCGTTGGGGCCAGCCCCCGTCGGTGGCAATTCATACCGATCCCACGAAGTCCTGACCCTTCGGGATCGGTGTCGCGCGCGGGGTTGGCTGGGCGGCCGCGCGCCCCAGCGCGCGGGGTTGGCTG
>JBOHKK010000282.1:0-8364 GCA_050729115.1 Geminicoccaceae bacterium
GACGCAGGTCACCGCTCTCCGGCGCGATCGCCGGCGCCGGCGCGGGCAGCGCCACGCGGTCCGGGGACGTGCCGCCGCACGCCCCGAGCAGGAGCAGGAGACCAAGCGACCAACGGGTGAGGCCCCGGCACTCTCGCATAGAAGCAGCTCCACCTCTGGTTCCCTTCCCGCGATTATGCGCGTTTCTGTCCGGTCGGGAAAGTTCGGAGAAGCCATGGCGGGATCGCTCCCGCCACGCGCCGTAGCATGGGATGCTCAGGCCGCGGCGCGGCGATGCCGCCGGCACTGGGGCTGGCAGGAGCGCGACCCGACCCGAGTCCGGGCGAAGCGTTGGGTTTCGCCTCCGGCTCACCCAACCTACGGCGACGGCGCAGAGAGCGCCGTAGGTCGGGTGGAGCGGAGCGCAACCCGACGCCGAGTGGGCGCCGCGGATGCGAGTCTTCGGCCTTAGGCTCAACGGGGTGGGGTCATGGGTGGGGTCATGGGGGTGCCGATGGCTCCTGGTTCATCCCGATGTCGGACGTCGGCGGCGCAGCACCCGTTCGGGAGGGGCGGCTTCCAGGCGACCCCGGCGGAGCGCGAGCGCCGGCGCGCCGGTCTTGTGCACGGGCGCGGCATCGGCTACAGCGGCGGCCGGATCATCAACCGTAGGAGACCTCACCTGAGCGAGGGTGTCGAGGATCGGGCCGGTCCCCCGGAGGGCTGGCCGGGCAAGCCGGCCGCGGCGCGGATCCCGTGGCTGCACGACCTGTACGACTGGACCATGGCGCAGGCGGCGGCGCCGTACGCGCTCTGGATGCTGGCGCTGATCGCGTTCGTCGAGAGCTCGGTGTTCCCGATCCCGCCCGACGTGCTGCTGATCCCGATGGTGCTCGCGATGCGGGATCGCGCCTGGCTGATCGCCGGGGTATGCACGATCGCCTCGGTCGCCGGCGGGTTTCTCGGCTACGCCATCGGGGCGCTCCTGTTCGAGACCCTCGGCCGGCCGATCCTCCAGCTCTACGGCTATGTCGACCAGTTCACGGAATTCCAGGCGAGCTACAACCGATGGGGTGCCTGGATCGTGTTCTTCGCCGGGCTGACGCCGTTTCCGTACAAGGTCATCACGATCGCGAGCGGTGTGACCGGGCTCGACCTCTGGACCTTCGGGATCGCCTCGGTGTTTGGGCGGGGCATGCGGTTCTTCGCCGTGGCGGCACTGCTGTGGTGGTTCGGGCCGCCGATCAAGCTGTTCATCGAGCGCAATCTCGGCTGGCTGACCGTCCTGTTCTTCGTGCTCCTGTTCGGCGGCTTCCTGCTGGTCAAGCTGCTGTGAGCGGCGCCGGGGCGACCCGGCCGAATGGCGCGCTCGCGCCGACGCCGTAGGTACCGACCGTGCCCCTGCGCGTCACCACCTGGAACGTCAACTCGGTGCGGCTGCGTCTTGCCAGCCTCGAGCGGCTGGTGCGCGCGGTCGACCCGGACGTGCTGTGCCTGCAGGAGACCAAGGTCAGGAACGATCTGTTCCCGGTCGCGGATCTCGAGGCGCTCGGCTTGCGCCACCACATGCTGCACGGCCAGCCCGGCTATCACGGCGTGGCGATCTTCTCCAAGCGACCCTTGGAAGACGCAGAGACGCTCGCCTGGTGCGGCAAGGACGATTGCCGGCACCTGCGCCTGCGGCTGCCGGGCGCGATCGAGGTGCACAATCTCTACATCCCGGCGGGCGGCGACGACCCCGACCCTGAGCTGAACCCGAAGTTCCGCCACAAGCTCGAGATGCTCGCCGCGCTGTCCGAATGGTTTCGCCAGGACTTCGCGCCCGAGCGGCAGGCACTGCTGGTCGGCGACCTCAACGTCGCCCCGCTCGAGACCGACGTCTGGAACCACAGGGCGCTGCTCAAGGTGGTCAGCCACACGCCGGTCGAGGTCAGGGCGCTTTGCGACCTGCAGGCCTCGCACCGCTGGATCGACGCGGTGCGCCAGTTCATCCCGCCCGCGCAGCGCCTGTTCACCTGGTGGAGCTATCGCGCGCTCGACTGGCAGGCCGTCGACCGCGGCCGCCGGCTCGACCACGTCTGGGTCACGCCCAGCCTCGCGAATCGCCTGCGCGGGGCCGCGGTGCTACGCGCGGCGCGCGGTTGGCCGCAGCCGTCCGACCACGTGCCGGTGACGGTCGAGCTCGCGGATGGCTGCGCCAGGGGCGATCAGCGCACCAGCCGATAGCCGCCGGGCTCGGTCACCAGAATCTGGGCGTTGGTCGGCTCCGGCTCGATCTTCTGGCGCAGGCGATAGATGTGGGTCTCGAGGGTATGCGTCGTGACCCCGGCGTTGTACCCCCAGACCTCGTCGAGGAGCACCTCGCGGCCCACCGCCCGATCCCCCATGCGGTAAAGATACTTGAGGATCGCGGTCTCTTTCTCGGTCAGGTGGATCTTACGGTTGGTATCGGGGTTGACCAGCATCTTGACGCTCGGCCGGAAGGTGTAGGGCCCGATCGGAAAGGTGGCATCGTCGGACAGCTCGAACTGGCGCAGCTGGGCGCGCAGCCGGGCGAGCAGCACCCCGAGACGAAACGGCTTGGGGATGTAGTCGTTGGCGCCGCTGTCGAGGCCGAGGATGGTGTCGGCGTCGGAGTCGTGCGCGGTCAACATGATGATCGGCGTCTTGATCCCCTGACGGCGCATCAGGCGGCAGAGGTCGCGGCCGTCGGTATCGGGGAGACCGACATCCATCAGGATGAACTCGAAGTGGTGCTCCTTGACCAGCTCGAGCGCACGCGCGCCGTCCTCGGCCTGGTAGGTCACGTAGCCCTCGTGCAGCTCGAGTTGCTCCGCGAGCGAGCTGCGTAGCGCATCGTCGTCGTCGACGATCAGGACTTGCTTGTTGCTCGCCATGGGCGGCCCTCGTTTGACGCGCCGGTCCTGTGTGGCATCAAATCGCTGTAGATCACTCCATCAACCTTTACCCGAGGTCAAGTCGGCGCCATCGGCAGGTCCATCTGGCGCGCGATCGCGCGGACGATCGGCGCGTCGCCACCTGCCATGCTCATGACGATGCCGAAGTGGTCGACCCCCGGCTGCACCAGCAGCTCGCACGGGCAATCCGCGCGCTCGAGCTTGGCCGCGTAGGCCCGGCTCTGCTCATGGAAAGCGCGGGTTTCCAGCGCGCCCACGGCGATCGTCACCGGGCAGCGGCCCTGAAGCGGGAGGTGAAGCGGGCTGTTGCGGCGCGCCTCGTCAGGGTCGAGCCCCACCACCTCGTTCAGGTGACACCGGCGGATCGGCTCGAGATCGAACACCCCGCTGATCGCGCAGACGCCTTTGATCACGTCCTCGGGCAGGCCGAAGCCGCGCCAGTCGGTGGCCAGCGCCATGGCCGCCAGGTGGCCGCCGGCGGAGTGGCCGGCGACGAACAGGCGCGCCGGATCGCAGCCGTGGCCTTGGCCATGGCGATGGAGCCAGGCGAGCCCGCTCCGCACCTGCAGGGCGATGGCGTCCATCCGTACCACCGGGGCCAGATCGTAACCGATCAGCGCCACCGCCACCCCGCGCTCGAGCCAGGGGTCCGCCACGAACGAGAAGTCCTTGCGATCGCGGCTCTGCCAATAGCCGCCGTGGATGAACGCGAGCACGGGCGCGCCATCCGCCTCGGGCAGGAACAGATCGATCGCCTGACGCGGCGTGGCGCCGTAGGCCAGATCCAGCCGGCCGCGCCGGCGCGCGCGCAACGCGCGGCTTGCCGCCTCGTAGCGGGCGAAATAAGAGAGATGCTCCGGCACGGCAGCGCGGAGGTTGTATTCGGCATCGAGCGCCGCCCGCTCGGCATCGGACAAGGGCATGACTTCGCCTCGGTCAGCTGCGTCGGATGCGCACTGGGATACACTTCCTGGCGGCCAAGCGTTGACCGCTCGAAGGCCCGCCGTTACGCTGCGCCAGCATGGCTAACGCCTTGTATTCGTTAAAATTCCGAAAATCAACCGCCGGCTCCGCTCGGCCACCGGGCCTGGCCAACGGGGCCGGAGCGAGGTGAGCTTCGGGATGGCGCGCCCCGGCCGCCGCGATCTCGGCGGCGCGCGGGGCTCGACGGCAGGGTTTCGACGCGCCGCCCTCGAGGGGCACGACATGGATGCGCTGCGGACCAGCACCTCGTCACTGCGCCTGGGCCGCTGCCCGCAGCCCGTGCTGTGCCCCGGCGCGCGATCGCCATGTGGCTGATCGTCTATCTGCTGGCGCTCGCGCCTCTTGCGCTGAGAGCGCCGGACGTCCTGGGGCAACCGGGCGCGCGTGAGTTCGTGATCCTCCTCGGGCTGGTCGGCGCCTGGCGCTACGGCTGGGGCGCGGTCCACCTCGGTCGTGCGCTGTACTACCGGGGCGTGGTGTTCCCGCGGTGGCGGCGCGCGGCCGATCGCATGGGAGAAGCGGGCGCGGCATCCCAGGTCTACATCCTGATCGCGACTTACCGAATCCGTGCCGAGACTACGGCGCGGGTGTATCAGGCGGCGATCGCCGAGGCGATCCGCTACGGTCGTCCGGCGACCATCGTCGCCGGGGTCGTCGAGCTCGGCGACCAGAGGCTGATCAAGCGCATCTTCCAGCGGCTGAGCCCGCCCGCCGAGGTCCGGCTCGCGTTCATGCGGCGGCCCGGGATCGGCAAGCGCCACCAGATGGCCTGCTCGCTGCGCGCGGTCTCACGCATGCGGCCGCCCAGCGATGCCGCGGTCGTGCTCGTGGACGGTGACACGTTGCTGACCCCCGGCAGCCTGGCCAGGAGCTTGCCGTTCTTGAAGCTGATGCCGGACGTCGACGCCATCACCACCGACGCGGCGTGCATCGTCGCCGGCGGTCCTATCATGCAGGCTTGGCACAGCCTGCGGTTCGCCCAGCGCCACCAGATGATGTCGTCGATGGGTCTGTCGCGCCGCCTGCTCGTGATCACCGGGCGCATGGCGATCTACCGCGCCGAGGTCGCGACCGATCCCGGCTTCATCGACGCCCTCGAGAACGACCATCTGGACCATTGGCGCCTCGGCCGCTTCCCGCTTCTCACCGGGGAGGACAGGTCCACCTGGTATTGGCTGCTGCGGCGGGGGCGCCGCATGCTGTACCTGCCCGATGTCAGCGTGGTGACCATCGAGCACCCGCTGGCCCAACGGCTGCTCCCGGCCACCACCAAGCTGATGCTCCGATGGTCCGGCAACATGCTCCGGGGCAGCGCGCGGGCGATCGCGCTCGGGCCCCGGCGGATCGGCCTGTTTTTCTGGTGGTGCCTGATCGATCAGCGCCTGTCGATGTGGACGCCGCTGCTCGGTCCCGTGGTCGCGCTGCTGTTCGCGCTTTGCAAGTCGGCGCTGTTTCTCTACGCCTATCTGCTCTGGGTCGCGATGACCCGGCTGGTTCAGGCGCTGCTGCTGCTCACGGCGCGCCCGACCATCAGCGGACTGTATCCCCCGCTGATCTACTTCGGCCAGGTCTATGGCGCGCTGGTCAAGACCTACCTTCTGTTTCGGCTCGATCGGCAGCGCTGGACCCGGCAGGACATCGCGTTGGCAGCCGAGCTTTCGCCCTCGCAGGCCCGGCTCCGGACCCTCGGTTCGGCCTACCTCCACCTTCTGGCGATCGCTACGCTGATCACCGCGGTGGCGCTGAGCACCCGGCTGTTGAGCTTACCCCCGCTCCTTTGAGGATCGCTGATGCAGCCCCAGATCGTGCACGAGTCCGAGGTGCATCGCCAGCACGTCCGGCTCAAGATTCCGATCCAGATCGAGATCGACGGCATTCGCTATCAGGTCGACGACTGGTCCATCGGCGGCTTCGGCGTGGAAAGCGTGATGACCTCGCGGCAGCCCGGCAAGCGGTTCCCGGTCAGGCTGATCTTCACTTTCGAGGAGTTCGACATGATCATGCGTCTGGATGCGCGCATGGTCTACGTCGATCACGACCACGGCCGGTTCGGCTGCGCCTTTACCAGCATGACCAAGGAGCACGCCGAGATCGTTCGTTACCTGGTCGATGCCTTTCTGGCGGGCGAGGTGGTGAGCGCCGGCGACATCTTGCAGGTGCGCGCCCGCGACAACCACCTGCCCACCCGCATCCAACCGATCTACCAACCCGATCTCGACGACGACTCCTGGACCGTCAGGCGGCGCTACGGCGCCTTCGCCGCGCTCGGCGTGGCCGGCCTCGCGCTGCTCGCCGTGATCTTCCTCGGTCTCAAGGAGCGCTATTTCACGATCGCGACCGACAGCGCCGTGATCGACGCGCCGGTGGTCGAGATCCGGTCGCCGGTCGCCGGCCGCTTCATCTCGGCTCTGGCGTCGGGCGGACGGGTGTTCGAGGGCACCTTGCTCGGCACCGTCCAGGCCCTGGACGGCACCGTCGTGACCCTCGAGAGCCCGTGCGACTGCTTGGTTCTCGAGCGCCTCGCCCTGAGCGGCCTGCACTATCAGGCCGGCGCCGATCTGATGGCCTTGGTCAGAGCGGGGCAACCGCTCATGGTCCGCGCCCCGCTGCCGCTCGAGCAGGCCGAGCGGCTCGAGCTCGGCGACCGTGCCGAGATCCGCCTTCCGGGCCGCGCCGAGCCTCTTTACGGCCAGATCGAACGGATCGATTTCCGACCCGGCCTGGCCGCCCTGCGCGATCCGTCGGAGGAGCCGCCCTCCCGTCGTCTCGCCCAGGTGGTGGTCCGGCCGGACCGGCCGTTCGCGTTCGGGGACGTCGGTGTCCTGGTCTCGGTGCGCTTCCTGTAGCCGCACCCACCTCCGCCCAGGCAGCCAGGCATGGGTGGCCGGTCGCGCTCGCGGGCTGGACCCGGTGCGCGGGCGCCGCTAGCTTCCGGAGGTTCCCCACGAGCCATGGCTGTGAGCATGGTGACACCCCTGATCCCCGTGATTCTCGCGGGCGGCGCCGGCACGCGCCTGTGGCCGGTGAGCCGAGGAACCCGGCCCAAGCATCTGGCCAGGCTGATCGGCAACGAGAGCCTGCTGCAACAGGCGGTCCGCCGCGCGCTCGCACGCGCCGCGCCGGAGCACCTCATCACGGTCGGCGCGCAGCCTCAGGATTTCCTGATCCGTGACCAGCTGACCGCAGTGGCCCCCGGACTCGGTGACCACCGGCTCCTCGAGCCGATCGGCCGCAATACCGCCGCGGCGATCGCGCTGGCCGCCCTTTATGCGGCACGGCGATTTGCGCCGGCGGCGGCGCTGTGGGTCTGCCCCTCGGACCACCTGGTCACGGACGCCGCCGCTCTGTACCGCGCTCTCGACCTCGCCTTGCCGGCGGCTGCGGCCGGCCACCTCGTGACCTTCGGCATCACGCCGACGCGTCCCGAGACCGGGTACGGCTACATCAGGATCGGCATGCCCCTGGCAGCGATCCCACGCGTCCTGGAGGTCGAGCGCTTCGTCGAGAAGCCGGAGCGTGCCGCCGCCGAGGCGATGATCGCCGAGGGCGGCTATTTGTGGAACAGCGGCATGTTCCTGTTCCGCGCCGATCGCATCCTCGCCGAGCTCGGTGCCCATGCGCCACAGATCCTCCAAGGCGTCGAGCACGCTTTCGCCGCGCTGCGGGAAGCGCAGGCAGGCAGCTTCGAGGTGCCCGAGGACCGCTACGCCGCGGTCCCCGCGGCACCCATCGACAAGGCGGTCATGGAGCATGCCGAGCGCATCGCCGTGGTGCCCTGCGATCCCGGCTGGTCCGACCTCGGCTCGTGGCAGGCGCTCTGGGAACAGCTGCCGAAAGACCAGGCGGGCAATGCCACGCGCGGCGACGCGCTCTTGGACCGGGCCGAGAACTGCCTGGTCCATGCCGAGCGTCGCCTGGTCGCCTGCGCCGGCGTTCGCGATCTCGCGGTGATCGAGACCGATGATGCGGTCCTCGTGGCCGATCGCAACGACACCGATGCCGGACGGCGCCTGGTCGCGTCGTTGCGCCAGGCCGGCCGCGCCGAGGCGACGACGCACACCGAGGCGCAGCGGCCCTGGGGCACCTCGAAGCTCGTCCATGAAGGGCCGGGCTTCAAGGTCGAGGAGATCGTGGTGGCGCCGGGCGGGCGCCTCGGCCTGCAAAGCCATCGCCATCGCGCCGGGCACTGGGTCGTGGTCGCCGGCGCCGCCAGGGTCACGGTGAACGACGAGGTCGTGGTTCTGCAGACGAACCAGAGCGTGCACGTTCCTCCCGGCGCCAGGCATCGGGTGGAGAACGTGACCGCGGTGCCGGTGCGCCTCATCGAGGTGCAATGCGGCGGCTACCTCGGCGAGGACGACATCGTCCGCCACGACGACGCCCCCGGCCCGAGCTGACCGGCCCGCCCGGCGCCGACCCCCGCCCGGCGCGGTTCGATAAAATTCTTCGAAAATGCCGCGCGGGGTGTGAAGCGCTTCACACC